>NZ_CAJCKK010000004.1:0-259696 GCF_903970865.1 Bacillus sp. ME78 | reverse complement strand
AGCCAGGATCAAACTCTCCAATAAAGTTAGTTTGTCTAGCATCTAAAAATAAAAATTGACGTTTCACGTTGTTTGTTTCGTTTAGTTTTCAAAGTTCAATATCGCGTTTCAGCGACTTTTATAATATATCATAGTATATTATTTTCGTCAACAAGTTTTTCAAAATAATTTGTATCTCTCATTTGCTGACTTTGCCTATTATATAGACTTTTCTATTACTATGCAAGTATTATTATAAAAAAATAAGAGGGGGAAAATCCCCCCTCTTATTCTTCAGAAGAAACCTCTTCATTAGATTCTTCTTCTTCATCTTTCTGTGCTTTTGCTACTGTCGCTACCTCTTGCTCATCCTCTAAACGAATTAGACGAACACCTTGTGTATTACGTCCCATTTGAGAGATTTGATCAACTGGCATACGAATAATAACGCCTGCGGCTGTAATTAGCATGATGTCTTCTTCACCTGTTACAGACTTAACCGCTACTAACTTACCGTTTTTATCTGTAATGTTACAAGTCTTAAGACCTTTACCACCACGACTTTGTAGTCGATACTCTTCAACTGGAGTACGCTTACCATACCCGTTTTTCGTTACAATTAAAACATTCGTATCTTCTTCAACAATTTCCATACCTACTACTTGGTCCTCTTCGCCTAATGTAATAGCTTTTACACCAGCTGCATTACGGCCCATAGAACGTACATCTTGTTCATTGAAGCGAATTAACATACCGTTGCTTGTCCCTACGATAATATCTTTATCGCCAGATGTTAAACGTACAGAAATCACTTCATCTTCTTCACGAAGCGAAATTGCAATTAAACCGTTTGTACGTATATTTGCAAATGATGAAAGTGGCGTTCTCTTAGAAATACCTTGTTTCGTTGTAAAGAATAAGAACTGGTCGTCACCAAATTCACGAATTGGAATAATGGCATTGATCCACTCACCCTTATCTACCCCTAATAGGTTAATAATTGGTAGCCCTTTTGCAGTACGACTATACTCTGGGATTTCATATCCTTTCGTACGGTATACTTTACCCTTGTTTGTAAAGAATAAAATATGATCATGAGTAGACGTTGTTAATAAGTGTTCAACAAAGTCATCATCATTCGTACCCATTCCTTGTACACCACGTCCCCCACGGTTCTGTGTTTTGTACGTAGAAGCTGGTAACCTCTTAATATAACCGTTATGAGTTAACGTAATCGCAATGTTTTGCTCAGGAATTAAATCTTCATCTTCAATAAATTCCATACCGCCAATTGTAATTTCTGTTCGTCTCTTATCATTGAAACGCTCTTTTACTTCTGTTAATTCTTCACGAATAATCTCAAGAACTTTCTCTTCATCTGCTAAAATCGCTTTTAATTCAGCAATTAATTTCATTAAGTCTTGATATTCTTGCTCGATTTTTTCACGTTCTAATCCAGTTAAGCGTTGCAGACGCATATCTAAAATCGCTTGCGCTTGTTTCTCACTTAAACCGAAACGTTCCATTAAGCCTTGCTTTGCAATATCAGCCGTTTTTGAACTACGAATTAACGTAATAACTTCATCAAGATGATCTAAAGCAATTCGTAATCCTTCTAAAATATGGGCACGTGCCTCTGCTTTTTCTAATTCATAAGCAGTACGTCTACGGATTACTACCTTCTGGTGCTCCAAATAATGATATAAGTTTTGTTTTAAGTTTAGTACTTGAGGCTCTCCATTTACAAGAGACAACATATTAATACCGAAACTTGTTTGAAGTGCTGTATGTTTATATAGATTGTTTAATAGTACGTTTGCATTAGCGTCACGACGTACTTCCATGACAATACGCATACCATTTCGGTCTGATTCATCACGTAAATCTGTAATACCTTCAATTTTCTTATCGCGAACTAATTCTGCGATTTTTTCAATTAATCGTGCCTTATTAACTTGATAAGGTAGTTCCGTTACGATAATAGATTGTTTACCATTTGATTTCTCTTCAATTTCAACTTTGGCACGAAGCATAATAGAACCTCGTCCTGTTTCATAAGCTCTACGGATGCCACTTCGCCCTAAGATTAAACCTGATGTCGGGAAGTCTGGACCAGGAATATATTCCATTAATTCCGCGATAGTGATATCTGGATTATGGCTTAATGCCAACACACCATCAATTACTTCGCCAAGTTGATGCGGCGGAATATTTGTTGCCATACCAACTGCAATACCTGTCGTACCGTTTACTAATAAATTAGGGAAACGCGCTGGTAATACAATCGGCTCTCTTTCCGAACCATCGTAGTTATCTTGGTAATCAATTGTATTTTTTGAAATATCACGTATTAATTCCATAGAAATCTTAGACATTCTTGCCTCTGTATAACGCATTGCCGCTGCTGAATCTCCATCTACAGAACCGAAGTTACCATGCCCATCTACAAGCATATAACGTTGACTGAAATCTTGCGCCATACGTACCATTGTTTCATAAACGGCTGAATCTCCATGAGGGTGATACTTACCGATTACTTCACCGACAATACGTGCTGATTTCTTATACGCTTTATCAGCTGTAATTCCTAAATCATTCATCGCATATAAAACCCTACGATGCACAGGTTTTAATCCATCACGAACATCTGGTAATGCACGAGATACGATAACACTCATTGCGTAATCTAAAAATGAGGTACGCATTTCATGACTAATATTAATTTCTCGAATTCGTGCTTGTTGTTGATTGTCTGACATCAACGAGCACCTCCTCTTACATTTCCGTTACACATACATTGATTTATATGTAGAAGACAGGAATACTTAGATTCCTGTCATTACTCATTTAAATATCAAGGTTTTTCACGTATTTTGCATTCTCTTGGATAAAGTTACGACGCGGTTCCACTTTATCACCCATTAAAATTTCAAATGTTTCATCTGCTTCTATTGCATCTTGAAGGGAAACTTGAAGTAACGAACGTACTTCTGGATCCATTGTCGTCTCCCATAACTGAGTTGGATTCATCTCTCCAAGACCTTTATAACGTTGAATTCCTGGTTTCGGCTGGGCTGGTAACTCAGCTAATATTTTTTCAAGTTCTTTATCATTATAAGCATATTGAATTTTTTTACCTTGTTGCACTTTAAACAAAGGTGGCTGTGCGATATATATATATCCACACTCAATTATTTGACGCATATAACGATAGAAGAACGTTAATAATAGGGTACGAATATGCGCACCATCAACATCAGCATCGGTCATAATAATAACTTTATGATAGCGTGCTTTTTCGATATCGAAGTCCCCACCAATATTTGTACCAATCGCCGTAATAATTGTACGAACTTCATCATTTGATAAAATCTTATCTAAGCGTGCCTTTTCAACATTAATAATTTTACCCTTCAGCGGTAAAATTGCTTGAAAATGACGATCGCGTCCTTGTTTTGCAGATCCACCCGCAGAGTCACCCTCTACGATATAAATTTCACTAATTGCTGGATCTTTAGAAGAACAATCTGCCAATTTCCCTGGTAAACTTGAAACTTCTAAAGCACTCTTTCGGCGAGTTAGCTCACGAGCCTTTTTAGCTGCTACACGCGCACGTGCTGCCATCGTCCCTTTATCTACAACCTTACGTGCAACATTGGGATTTTCCAGTAAGAATTTTTCAAAAGCCTCAGAGAATACTGACTCCGTAATCGTTCTCGCTTCACTATTTCCAAGTTTCGTCTTCGTTTGCCCTTCAAATTGTGGATTTGGATGTTTAATTGACACGATTGCTGTTAAACCTTCACGAACATCTTCACCAGTCAAATTACTATCCGCATCTTTTAAAATGTTATTTTTACGACCATAATCGTTAATCACACGTGTTAAGGCAGTTTTAAATCCTACCTCATGTGTACCACCTTCATACGTATGAATATTATTTGTAAATGAGTAAATATGATTTGTATATCCTTCGTTATATTGAAGCGCAACTTCAACTTGAATACCATCTTTTGAACCTTCTACATATACAGGCTCTTCATGAATTGGTTGTTTTGAACGATTTAAATGTTCAACATATGATTTAATTCCACCTTCATAGTGGAACTCTTTCTTTTGCTTATGTTCACGTTTATCTTCAATTGTTAATTTAATATTACGATTTAAAAACGCCAACTCACGCATACGAGTCGCGAGCGTATCGAATTCATATTCTGTCGTCTCTTTAAAAATTTCTGGATCCGGTTTAAAGCGAGTTATTGTTCCAGTCTTATCTGTATCACCGATGACTTTTAAATCTGCAACCGGAATACCTGTTTCGTATTTTTGGTAATGGATTTTGCCATCACGATGTACAAATACTTCTAATTCTGTTGATAAGGCATTTACAACAGATGCACCAACACCGTGCAAACCACCAGAAACTTTATAACCGCCACCGCCAAATTTACCACCAGCGTGGAGGACAGTCATAATAACCTCTACTGCAGGACGTCCCATTTTTTCTTGTATACCAACTGGAATACCACGTCCATTATCCGTTACAAGAATACTATTATCTTCTTCGATACTAACGTTAATTTCATCGCAATATCCTGCTAACGCTTCATCGATACTATTATCGACAATCTCCCATACAAGGTGGTGAAGTCCCTTCCCACTCGTAGATCCAATATACATACCCGGACGTTTCCGAACTGCCTCTAGTCCTTCAAGTACCTGTATCTGACTTTCATCATATGCATTTTCTTGCATTTGTTTTTGTTCCATTGACACAAAGATCACCTACTTTTCCATTTGAACAGGGGTTTATGCCCTATCTATTTCACAATCTACCGTGCCGTTCGTTACATGAATTGTTTTCGCATCTTTTAATGTTTCGTGTTCAATTCCGTCGACACTCGTCGTTGTAACAAATGTTTGCACCTTTCCTTGAATTGTATTTAACAGATGTGATTGACGATAATCGTCTAATTCTGATAAAACATCATCCAGTAAAAGGATTGGATATTCTTTAACCTCTGAATAAATTAATTCAATTTCAGCTAATTTTAGGGATAGTGCGGTCGTTCGTTGTTGTCCTTGCGAACCAAAGACTTGAACATTTTTACTATTAACGAAGAATTGTAAATCATCACGATGAGGACCAATTAAAGTCGTACCACGGAAAATTTCACGTTGTTTCACAGATTGAAAACTTTCATAGTATACTTCTTTTATTTTCGACAAATCCATTGATTCTGATACATCTACACTTGGTTTATAGACAATTTCTAACTCTTCTAATCCACGGCTTATACCGCGATGAATTGGAGCTGCCCATTCCTGTAGCAAATGCAAAAATTCAAAACGTTTTTGCAGTATTTTTGCACCATGCTCAATTAGTTGAAGGGTAAATACATCCAACATCGTTTCCTCATTCTTACTATTCCCTTGCATTTTTTTCAACAAGTGATTTCGTTGCGTGAGCACCTTTTGATATTGACTTAATTCATACAAATATACAGGAGCTATTTGTCCTAATTCCATATCTAAAAAGCGTCTTCTTACTTGAGGGCTTCCTTTTACAAGATTTAAATCTTCTGGGGCAAACATGACAACGTTCATCACGCCAATATATTGACTTAACTTTTGTTGTTCAAGTTGATTTAATTTTGCCTTTTTACCTTTTTTCGAAATATTTAATTCCAAAGACAAAGAACTGTTTCTTTTTTGTAATTTCCCTTTTATTTGACCAAACTCTTCATCCCAGCGGATAAGTTCGCGATCATTAGAGGTTCTATGAGATTTCGCCATCGCTAAAACATAAATAGCTTCCATCAAGTTTGTTTTCCCTTGTGCATTTTCGCCGATAATTACATTTACCTTATCTTCAAAGGAAAGCTCTAATTTTTCATAATTGCGATAGTTTTTTAATTGTATTTCTGAAATAAACAAAGGGCTCCCCCTTTATGCCTGAACTTGGAAAGTTCCGCTTCCTGGAATTTCAATAACATCATTCGCATATAGTTTGCGACCTCTTCTATTTTCAAGTTCGTTGTTCACGTACACTTCATATTCTTGTAAAAACCATTTTACAGCGCCACCTGTATCAATTACATCAGCTAACTTTAAAAATTGTCCTAGTGTAATATACTCTGTTGAAATTTTAATATGTTTCATAAAATCGCTCACTTTCTGAAAGTGTTCATTCTTTCATTGTACTAAATAAACTAACATTAGGAAAGTAATACCCAAAAATCAAATAAGGGCCACTAGCATCTTTAAACTAGCAACCCTTATTCCTTACCTAGTAAGTACGAACTGGTAAAATTAATTGAATAATTGAATCATCATTTACTGTACGAATTAAGAACGGTCTCATCGCCCCAGTAAAACTAACTTTAATCTCTGTACTATCCAAGGCTTTCAATGCGTCCATCATATATTTTGCACTAAAAGATATTTTTAACTCTTCTCCATCTACTTTTTCACATTGTACTTCTTCGACAACTTTTCCGATTTCTGGTGAATTCGAAGAAATCTCTAGCATTTCTTGCTCTAAAGTTGATAATTTGACAACGTTATTGCGGCCATCTCTCGCTAATAGTGAAGCACGATCAATTGCTTGTAGGAATTCTTTTGTATTCACAAAAATATCCGTTTTACTCTCTGCTGGAATTAAACGTGTTGTATCTGGATAATTTCCTTCTAACAATCTTGAGAAGAATAATAAATGTTTTGTACGGAATAATACTTGATACTCCGTAATAACGATATCCACCATTTCTTCAGACTCATCTAGAATCTTACTTAATTCATTTAAGCTCTTACCTGGGATAACAACATTAGCTTGAAATTCATCTGCAATATTATGTCCTTCGATTTTCGCTTTTCGAAGTGCTAGTCTATGACTATCTGTTGCAATACAAGTTAACTCGCTGTTATATACCTTCCAGTTTACACCTGTCAAGATTGGTCTTGTTTCAGAAGTAGAAACTGCAAATACAGTTTGTCTGATCATATGCTTAAGTAAATCTGTTGGTATCTTAAATACATGATGTTCTTCAATCTGTGGTAATAACGGATATTCTGCAGAATCTAAACCATTTAAGTTAAATTCTGATTTTCCAGATTTTATTTTTGTCATAAAATGATTTTCCACAGAAATTTCGACAGTATCTTTAGGTAGTTTTTTTACAATCTCACTAAAATATTTTGCTTGTAAAACAATGCTTCCTGATTGAGCTATTTCTACGATTTCTTTTCCATTTTCTTCGACTGGAATAAACGATTCAATAGAAATATCAGCATCGCTTCCTGTTAATGTAACCCCTTCTTCAGTAGCTACAACTTTAATTCCCGTAAGGATAGGGATTGTTGTACGAGAAGAAACTGCCTTCATTACATCTTGTACACCTCTTACAAGATAGTCTTTTTGTATTGTAAAACGCATAAAGAAAAACCTCCGGTAAGTATAAGATTTTATTTAATTAATAAAGATAAAAAAATAGTAGTAATAGTAATAGGGCTTGTGGATATGTGGATAACCCCTTTGAAGGATGTAAAAACAGTCTATCTACATGTGGATAGACTGTGCGTAAAACAAGATAAGTTATTCACACTATTCAGCTACTACTTTAAAATACCATTAATTTCTTCAACTTGCTTTTGTAATTGCGTATCGGTTTTTAGTAGTTTAGAAATTTTTTCATGGGCATGGATAACTGTTGTATGATCACGTCCACCAAATTCTTCACCTATTTTTGGTAAAGAGGAATCCGTAAGTTCGCGTGATAAATACATTGCAATTTGGCGAGGAAACGCAACTGATTTTGTGCGTTTTTTCGCTTTGAAATCTTCTAATTTTACTTGATAAACGTCTCCGACAGCTTTTTGAATATCATAAATAGAGATAATTTTCGGCTTAGAATTTGGAATAATATCTTTAAGTGCTTCAGCTGCTAAATCAGCATTAATATCTTTATTAATTAAAGATGAATAAGCTACAACTCGGATAAGTGCACCTTCTAATTCACGAATATTTGAATCAATTTGATTTGCGATATAAAGCATAACTTCATTTGGTATATCAAGCCCTTCAGCTTTTGCCTTTTTGCGTAAAATTGCAATTCGTGTCTCTAAATCTGGCGGCGTAATATCTGTAATAAGTCCCCATTCAAAGCGAGAACGAAGACGATCTTCTAAAGTTGGAATTTCTTTTGGTGGTCGATCACTAGAAATTACAATTTGTTTACTTTCTTCGTGTAATGCATTAAATGTATGGAAAAACTCTTCTTGAGTTTGTTCTTTTCCAGCAAGAAATTGAATATCATCTATCAATAAAACATCTACGTTGCGATATTTATTACGAAAATCAACAGCTTTATTATCACGAATAGAGTTAATAAATTCATTCGTGAATTTTTCTGATGATAAATATACAACTTTTGCATTTGGATTATGTTCAATTACATAATGACCAATTGCGTGCATTAAATGCGTCTTTCCAAGCCCAACTCCCCCGTAAATAAAGAGTGGATTATACGCTTTAGCTGGCGCCTCGGCTACAGCTAATGAAGCTGCATGGGCAAAACGGTTACCAGAGCCGATAACAAATGTATCAAATGTATATTTTGGATTTAACATGCTCTGTGGTAAATGAGCTGAATCATCTTGTGCTGGATTCCGCTTAACTGGAGGAAGATCAATGTCCTCTTCCGATTGACTTTGGGGAATAATAAAGCGAATTGCTAATTTTGCCCCTGTTAAATCGTATAGTGTTTCCGAAATTAGTTCTGAGTAATGAGATTCTAGCCAGTCACGAGCAAATTCATTTGGAGCTGTAATCGTTAATACGTCTTTCTTCAAGTTATGAGCCGTTGTTGATTTTAACCATGTTTCATAACTAGGCTTGCTTACCTTTTTTTCTAATTCTTTTAAGGCACTATTCCATAAATCAGAGATATTTTCCAAAGGTGTCCCTCCTTTACTAAGATGGTAAAAGAATAAGGTTGCGCAACAAATGTACAACCTAATAAATATAAAATGTATATTTATACGAAACGTATTTTAAAACCTAAAAACGTCGTTTGTATATGAGATAGGGTTTTCGACAAAAAAAGCAAATGTGGACAACTATTTACCCACATGTGATTAAAACTGTCCACATGTTATACACAAATTGTGGATAAGATAAAGGTGTGGAAAACTTATTCAAAGTGAAAACACAACTATAATATCAAAAAAAAGTGGCTATAGCAATGAATTTAAGAAAGTTATCCACAAAATCAATACCTTGTGGAATAAACTTGTCCACAACACGATATACTGTGTAAAAGTGGGAAAAAAGTTTGTGGATATAAAAAACCTGAAAAAACATTTATCCACAAGGAAATATAGATGCTGTGAAAAAGTATGTGAATAGGTTCAAAATGAATATTTGATGAAAATTTCTAGAACCATTGACATTTTCCTAGTTAATTAACTATAATTTATAGGACTGTCTTTAACAGATATTCCTCAGGGAGGTGTCATATAATGAAAAGAACTTACCAACCAAATAAACGTAAGCGCAGCAAAGTACATGGTTTCCGCAGCCGTATGAGCACAGCGAACGGACGTAAAGTGCTAGCAGCTCGTCGTCGTAAAGGAAGAAAAGTATTATCTGCGTAGACCACTGATCGTTCAGTGGTCTTTTTTTCTAATAATAGTGAATTTCCGCTGATGAAATACAGGAGTGTCAATTGATATGAAGAAAAAACATCGTATAAAGAAGAATGATGAATTCCAGGCGGTTTTTCAAAAAGGAAAATCAAATGCGAATCGTCAGTTTGTTGTATACCAATTAGATAAAGAAGAACAGCCAAACTTTCGCATCGGCCTTTCTGTTAGCAAGAAAATAGGAAATGCAGTAGTTCGTAATCGAATTAAGCGCATAGTCCGTCAGGCTATTACAGAGTTAAAAGATGAGATAGATTCTGGAAAAGATTTTGTTATAATAGCAAGGAAGCCTTGTGCAGAGATGACATATGAAGAAGTAAAGAAAAGCTTAATTCATGTCTTTAAACGCTCTGGTATGAAAAGAATAAAAAAGTAGCGTAAGGAAATGAATTACACTATATACATACCGAAACAAGGAGGAGCAGGCTTTGAAAAAGAAAATAGGTTTACTGGCCATGGTTATTACATTAATGGCAATTGCTACCGGCTGTAGTGAAACGGGTCAGCCGATTACATCGAAGAGCACTGGGATTTGGAATGAATATTTCGTATACCCGCTTTCTCAGTTAATCACGTATTTTGCGACATGGCTTGGTGATAATTACGGTTTAGCGATCGTTATTACGACCCTTATTATTCGTTTTGCATTATTACCATTAATGATTAAGCAAACGAAGAGTACGAAAGCTATGCAGGCGTTACAACCAGAAATGGTAAAGTTAAAAGAGAAATATAGCTCGAAAGACCAAGCAACACAGCAAAAATTACAACAAGAAATGATGCAGCTATATCAAAAAAATGGTGTAAATCCATTAGCCGGTTGTTTACCAATATTTGTTCAGATGCCTATTTTATTCGCATTTTATCATGCGATTATGAGAACATCAGAAATTAGTAAACATACATTTTTATGGTTTGATTTAGGACAGGCAGACCCTTACTATATCTTACCGGTTGTTGCAGCGATTACGACATTTATTCAGCAAAAGCTTGCAATGGCAGGAACTGCTGGTCAAAATCCACAAATGGCAATGATGATTTGGCTTATGCCGATTATGATTTTAATCTTTGCAATTAACTTCCCAGCTGCATTATCACTTTACTGGGTTGTTGGTAATATCTTTGGTATTGCTCAAATGTACTTTATCAAAGGGCCAGAGATTAAGGCTAACAAAGCTGGAGGCTCAAGCAAGTGAGTATAATTACTGCTAAAGGACAAACAGTCGAGCTGGCAGTAGAGGATGCTTTAAGGCAATTAAACACATCAAAAGATCGAGTAGATATAAATATTGTCGATGAGGGTAAAAGAGGGTTCTTAGGTTTATTTGGGAATCGTCCTGCAGTAGTAGAAGTTGTATTGAAGAAAGATCCAATTCAGGAATGTGAAGAATATTTAAGAAATGTTATTCACAATATGGGTGTGGAAGTTGAAATTAGTAAAATTGTAAAAGGACGCGAGATTGAATTTACAATTTCTGGTGACGATGTAGGAGTTTTAATTGGAAAAAGAGGTAATACATTGAACTCTTTACAGTATTTAACAAAACTTGTCGCAAATCGTAACACGAAGCAGTATATCGGTATTACACTAGATGCTGAAAATTATCGTAGTAAAAGAAAAAGTACGTTAGAATCACTTTCTTATCGATTAGCGAAACAAGTATCTAATACGAAAAAAAGAGTTATTTTAGAACCGATGCCATCTTTTGAACGAAAAATTATTCATCAGGCATTATCAAATCATCAAGGTATCAAAACAACTTCTGAAGGAAATGAACCACATCGGCATGTTGTAATATCTCCTAAATGACCGGTTGCTCAAATGAGTGCCGGTTTTTTTGAGCGAAAAATAGATGTGGATAACTAAAAAACACTAAACTTATCCACTGTGAATAAGTTTAGTGTTTTTTACATGGGGATATAATAAAATGAGTTATTCTTCTTTTGTAGATAGGTTCGTTATGGTATCCTAATAATTTAGTGAAAGAAATAATCATGTTGAAATAGAGATAAATAAGCAAGTGAGGTGAAAGGACATGGAATTTGATACAATTGCTGCGATTTCCACAGCGCTTGGAGAGGGTGCAATTGCCATTGTTCGAGTAAGTGGGGATGATGCGGTGGAGAAAGTTGACCGTATTTTTAAAGGGAAGGATTTAACAGAGGTTTCTTCTCATACTATTCATTATGGTCATATCGTTGATTTAGATACAAATCAAGTTATTGAAGAAGTTATGGTGTCTATTATGCGCGCACCGAGGACTTTTACACGTGAAAATATAGTGGAAATTAACTGTCATGGCGGACTTGTTTCAGTAAATAAAGTATTGCAACTTATTCTAGCGCAAGGAGTACGATTGGCAGAACCGGGCGAATTTACAAAACGTGCTTTTTTAAATGGACGTATCGATTTATCACAAGCAGAAGCTGTTATGGATTTGATTCGAGCAAAAACAGATCGTGCGATGAATGTAGCAATTAATCAAATGGAAGGGCGATTATCTAAATTAATTGGTCGCTTACGTCAAGAAATATTAGAAACATTAGCTCATGTTGAGGTAAATATAGATTATCCAGAATACGATGATGTAGAAGAGATGACACATAATATTTTAATTGAGAAAGCAACGCATGTTCGTTCGGAAATCGAAAAAATATTAGAAACATCAAAACAAGGGAAAATCTTACGTGAAGGTATTGCTACAGCAATTATCGGTAGGCCTAATGTTGGAAAATCATCGTTATTAAATAGCCTTGTTCAGGAGAAAAAAGCAATTGTAACTGATATTGCAGGAACAACTCGTGATGTTATTGAAGAGTACGTTAATGTGCGTGGCGTACCTCTTAAACTTATAGATACAGCCGGTATTCGTGAGACAGAAGATGTTGTTGAACGAATTGGTGTGGAGCGTTCAAAAGAAATGATGAGCCAAGCAGATTTAGTATTAGTTGTTGTCAACTATAGCGAGGCTTTAACAAATGAGGATGAAGATCTATTCCATGCGGTACAAGGAAAAGACTTTATTGTTATTGTGAATAAGACTGATTTACCGCAAGCAATTGATATGGAACGTGTTACAGAGTTAGCCGAGGGAAATCGTGTTATTACAACATCCTTAATTGAGGAACAAGGAATAGATGAACTCGAAAAGGCAATAGCTGATTTATTCTTTGAAGGAACAATCGATTCTACAGATATGACATATGTTTCTAATGCGAGACATATTGGATTATTAACACAAGCGGGACAAACAATCGGTGATGCAATTGAGGCAATAGAAAATGGTGTACCAATTGATATGGTGCAAATTGATTTAACAAGAACGTGGGAAATACTTGGTGAAATTACTGGTGACACAGTCCATGAAAGCCTAATTGACCAGTTGTTCTCTCAATTTTGTTTAGGAAAATAATATAGTGATGTTTTAGAAAGATAGAGATTATTAGGAGGAATAAACAATGGGATACAATGCCGGTTCATACGATGTCATAGTAATCGGTGCAGGTCATGCAGGATGTGAAGCTGGTCTTGCGGCAGCACGAATGGGCTCAAAAACATTAATGTTAACAATTAACTTAGATATGGTAGCATTCATGCCATGTAACCCTTCTGTTGGTGGACCAGCAAAAGGGATTGTTGTTCGTGAAATTGATGCATTAGGCGGAGAAATGGGACGTAATATTGATAAAACTCATATTCAAATGCGTATGCTAAATACAGGTAAGGGTCCAGCTGTACGTGCACTTCGAGCGCAAGCTGATAAATTCTCTTACCAACATGAATTGAAGAAAACAATTGAAGAAACACCAAACTTAACGTTGTTCCAAGGAATGGTAGAGCGTTTAATCGTTGAAGAAGGTATATGTAAAGGGGTAGTTACACAAGCTGGTGCAGAATATACAGCGAAAACCGTTGTAATTACGACTGGAACATTTTTACGTGGCGAGATTATCATGGGCGATTTAAAATATTCAAGCGGTCCAAATAATCAACAACCGTCTATTACATTATCTGAGCATTTAGAGGAGCTTGGATTTGATCTTGTTAGATTTAAAACAGGGACACCTCCGCGTGTAAACAGTAATACAATTGACTACAGTAAAACAGAAATTCAACCAGGTGATGATAAGCCGCGTTCGTTCTCTTTTGAAACAACGAAATTTATTATGGATCAAATTCCATGTTGGTTGACATATACAAGTACAGAAACACACCGTTTAATAGATGAAAATTTACATCGTTCAGCTATGTATTCTGGTATGATTAAAGGAACAGGCCCTAGGTACTGTCCTTCTATTGAAGACAAAGTAGTAAGATTTAATGACAAACCACGTCATCAAATTTTCTTAGAGCCAGAAGGGCGTAATACACAAGAAGTATATGTACAAGGTTTATCCACAAGCCTACCAGAAGATGTACAACGTGACATGCTTAGAACAATTCCAGGCCTAGAAAATGTTGAAATGATGCGCACAGGTTATGCGATTGAATATGATGCAATTGTGCCAACACAATTATGGCCAACACTTGAAACGAAAAAGATTAAAAATTTATATACAGCAGGACAAATTAATGGAACTTCTGGTTACGAAGAGGCGGCAGGACAAGGGCTTATGGCTGGGATTAATGCAGCATGCCGTTCTTTAGGTAAAAAAGAAGTTGTTTTAGGCCGCGAGGATGCTTATATTGGTGTCTTAATTGATGATCTTGTAACGAAAGGTACAAATGAACCATATCGTTTATTAACGTCTCGTGCAGAATACCGTCTATTATTACGCCACGATAATGCTGATCTTCGTTTAACTGAAGTTGGTCGTGAAATTGGATTAATTAAAGAAGAGCGATATGAGCGATTTACAAATAAAAAATTACAAATTGAACAGGAAAAGGAACGTTTAAGCAGCATTATTATTAAACCACGTCCTGAAGTTCAAGAATTAATTCGCAATATTGGCGGAAGTGAATTGAAAGATGGAATACGTGCAAGTGACTTATTACGTCGTCCAGAGATGACATATGAGCATATTCATCTTTTAGTACCAAGTGAAGTAGAATTAAGTGATGAAGTTACAGAACAAGTTGAAATTCAGATTAAGTACGAAGGATATATTGAAAAATCTTTACAGCAAGTAGAGCGAATGAAGAAAATGGAGAGTAAAAAAATCCCTGTAGATATTGATTATGACGCGATTTCTAGCCTTGCTTCAGAAGCTAGACAGAAATTGAAAGATGTTCGTCCACTTTCAATGGGGCAGGCTTCACGTATTTCTGGCGTAAATCCAGCGGATATTTCCATTTTACTTGTGTATATAGAACAAGGAAAAATTGCGCGCGTATCGAACCAATAACATAGTAAGGAGATATTGCTAGATGAACATAGAACAATTTCAATCTATGCTAGAAGAGAAGGGAATCACCCTCTCTTCTAGACAATTAGAGCAGTTCAAAATCTACTTTGAAACATTAGTAGAGTGGAATGAAAAAATGAACTTAACGGCTATTACAGAAAAAGAAGAAGTATACTTAAAACACTTTTTTGATTCCATTACAGCTGCTTTTTATTATGATTTTTCAAAACCATTCTCAATTTGTGATGTTGGTGCAGGGGCTGGATTCCCAAGTATTCCTTTAAAAATCTGTTTCCCGCACTTAAAAGTAACAATTGTAGATTCATTGCAAAAACGTATTAATTTCTTAAATCACTTAGCACAAAAGTTAGAATTAAGTGATGTTGCATTTTGTCATGATCGTGCTGAAACATTTGGGAAAAAAGAAGGTGTACGTGAATCATACGATATTGTAATGGCACGTGCAGTTGCGCGTCTTTCTGTATTAAGTGAGCTATGTTTACCACTTGTAAAAGTTGGAGGAACATTCATTGCAATGAAAGGTGCAGCAGCAAACGAAGAAATCGAAAATGGCAAGTATGCTTTAGAGGTTCTAGGCGGAGAGTTAAAAGAGATGTCTACGTTCCAATTACCGTTTGAAGAGAGTGAACGTAATATTTTATTAATCGAGAAAAAGCGCAAGACACCAAAGAAATATCCACGCAAACCGGGAACACCCAATAAATTACCTATTGAAAAATAAATCTTATTAGACGTAAGATTAAATTATATAAATGAAAACGTAAATGTTTCATAGGAAACATTTTATGGAGAATAGTCAATAGGCCTAAAAGGTGGTGGAATATGTATGAAAAATACGTTTTCTCGTTTATTTGGCTTTGGAGATAAAGAGAGCGAATTCGAATTACAAGACGAAAGCCATGAAGAGATAGATAAAAAGGTATATGAGGAAATACAAGAAATTCCGATAGTAAATATTACCCCTAACCGTTATCAACCAAGAACAGTTTTTGATGATGCGCGTATTGATGAGCTAGCATTAACGATTCGTACACATGGACTTATTCAGCCGATTGTTGTAAGGAAATATGAGGACGATAAGTATGAGATTATTGCTGGAGAAAGACGTTTTCGCGCGGCAACAAAGTTAGGTTGGGAAAAGGTTCCTGCAATTATAAAGAACTTAAATGATACAGAGACAGCTTCTGTAGCTTTAATTGAAAACTTGCAACGTGAGGAACTAACGGCAATCGAGGAAGCTGTGGCATATCAAAAGCTGATTGAGTTACATAATTTAACACAAGAAGCATTGGCACAACGACTTGGAAAAGGACAATCTACAATCGCAAATAAGTTGCGATTGTTAAAGTTGCCTGAAGAAATAAAAAGTGCATTATTAGAAAAAAGCATTACAGAACGTCATGCCCGCGCTCTCATTCCTTTAAAAAATGAGGAATTACAACTGAAGGTTTTACAGGAAATTGTGGAGAAACAACTGAATGTAAAGCAAACAGAAGAACGAATTGCGAAGTTACTAGAGGAAGCAAAACCGAAGCGTAAGGCAAAGCAAAAAGCAGTAAGTCGAGATACGAGGATTGCTATGAATACAATTAGACAATCTTTACAAATGGTTACTGAAAGTGGTTTAAATGTTAATTCTGAGGAAGAAGAATTTGATGAGTACTATCAAATTACAATTAAAATTCCAAAGAAAAAATAATAATGACGTGTTAGAGACCTTATCCTATTGGAGAGGTCTCTTTTACTATATTTTCTTGTTAAATGAAGAAGGAGTTTAGAAATAAATTTTGAAGTTTAATAAAGGACGTAAAAGAAAAAGTTTTATTTCATGTTACAATAAACGTAATTGTTACTAGAATAAGATAGAAAGGTTGAAAGTAGGTGACATCATGGGAAAAATCATTGCTATTGCTAATCAAAAAGGCGGTGTTGGAAAAACCACAACATCTGTTAATTTAGGGGCTGGATTGGCGCAAGTAGGTAAAAAAGTCCTTCTTGTAGATATTGATGCTCAAGGAAATGCAACGACTGGTGTGGGAATTGAAAAATCTGAATTAGATCAATGTATTTACAACGTTCTTGTGGAAGATGCAGATGTTCAAGGGGTTATACAGAAAACCGCAACTGAAAACTTAGATGTTCTACCCGCTACAATTCAATTGGCTGGTGCTGAAATTGAATTGGTACCGACTATTTCCCGGGAAGTACGTTTGCAAAGAGCATTACAGCCAGTTCGTGATGAATATGATTATATTATTATCGACTGTCCCCCGTCTTTAGGGTTATTAACGATTAATGCATTAACAGCAGCAGATTCTGTTATTATTCCTGTACAGTGTGAATATTATGCACTAGAAGGATTAAGTCAGCTATTAAATACAGTTCGACTTGTACAAAAACATTTAAATAAAAATTTAGCAATTCAAGGCGTATTGTTAACAATGTTGGATGCTCGTACAAATTTAGGGATCCAAGTTATAGATGAAGTGAAAAAGTATTTTAGGGATAAAGTATATCGCTCGATTATTCCGCGTAATGTACGCTTGAGCGAGGCTCCAAGTCATGGGAAACCTATTATGCAGTATGACGCTAAATCAAGAGGAGCAGAAGTATATATAGATTTAGCAGAGGAAGTGATTGCAGGTGGCTAAAGGATTAGGAAGAGGAATTAATGTGTTTTTTCCTGATTTAGATGTGAAAGAAGAGGAAACAATTCAGGAGATTCTTGTAACTGAATTAAGGCCAAATCCATATCAACCGCGTAAACACTTTAATAAAGAGGCTATTCAGGAATTAGCAATTTCGATTAAGGAACACGGTATTCTACAACCATTAATTGCTAGAAAGAGTATTAAAGGATATGAAATCGTTGCAGGTGAAAGACGATTTCGTGCTGCAAAAGAGGCTGGTTTAGAAAAGGTACCTGCGGTTGTAAGACAATTAACTGAACAGCAAATGATGGAATTTGCTTTGTTAGAAAACTTACAACGAGAAGATTTAAATCCTATGGAAGAGGCAATGGCATACCAGATGTTAATGAATGAGCTAAATGTAACGCAAGAACAATTAGCGAAACGTCTTGGCAAAAGCAGACCTTACATTGCAAATTATACTCGGTTATTAGGCCTCCCTTCGTTCGTCCAAGATATGATTGCAAATGGTCAACTTTCAATGGCTCATGGGAGAACTTTACTTACGATAAAAGACGAAGAACAATTGAAGTCCTTATTGAAACGCATTGAAAAAGAAGGATTAAATGTTCGTCAATTAGAGAAAATCGTCCAAGAGATTAATCAACACGTTTCACGTGAAACAAAAAAAGTGAAAAAAGAGCGAAATATATTTTTCGTAGAACGTGAAACGTTCTTAAGAGAAAAGTTTGGCACAGATGTGAAAATTAAAGAGACGAAAAAAGAAAAAGGTAAAATCGAAATTGAATTTTTTAATAAAGAAGATTTAAATCGTATTTTAGAACTATTAGCACAGAAAAATTAAAAAGCAAACCATCTTATTATTTATAGATGGTTTGCTTTTTTTAATGCGGATAATTTTTGATCCGTCTCTTTTATACTTTGTGCGATTACATCAGCCATTTTCATGACTAAACTTAATCTTGTATTTTGAAGAACGAAAAACTCCATAAACCCATTTAGATTGACGATACCGTGTATATGCAGATCACCAACTGCAGGTAATTTCTTATTCATAGCAGCACCAGGTTTACTAGGTCCCTTTCCAGTAGTGATTGACCCAATATTTTGGGACTTTCCTAAACATGCATCAACAGCAATTATAAATGCAGTAGGATATTCTTTCTGTATATTCTGAATTTTTTCTTCTAAATTTAGTGCATGTACTGGCTCATCGAGTGTACCGAATATTTGGAGGTTTTTGATGTCTATTTGTTCAAGTTTTGTACCAACTAACGGGCCGAGTGCGTCACCTGTAGAACGATCTGTTCCGATACAAACGAGAATGAGTGGTATATTAGTTTTAATAGGAATATGGGTAAGTAAGAAATTACTGATTATCTCAGAGGCTTCTAGATCTTGGTGCATAACGTTTTGAGTTTCTTTCTCAAAAAATGGTAAGCGAAAACTTCCAATGTTCATGAAGCACCCATCCTTTTAATAAATTTTCAATATATGTTATATGGTGAGAAAAATGGAAAGCTATAAGTGCGTAATTTTTGCAAAATGTGAATGAAAACGGAAATAATAGTACTAGTATATATATATTCGTTCCATTTTATACCTGAATGGCGGGGATAAAATAGGATTAAAATCATAAAATTTTTTCAGCAATTAGAGGACTTCTGATACAATAATAAGGATAACTAAAAAGAAATTTTAGCTAGAGAGGTAGAGGTACATGAATTTATTAACGAAGTGGTTTAATTCTACGAAACAGTATTTATTAGATGCTGATCGTTGGGCTCATATTGGAGTTGCGACATTAAAAATATGTATTATTTTAACAATTGGTGCAGTTGTTGTGCGAATTGCAAGAGCGGTTGTACGAAATGCGTTTCGTATGGGGAGTCGTTCTCCAATTCAAATTTCAGAACGTCGTACAGTTACAGTGGCGAAATTACTTGAAAATATTGTAGCGTATGTTGTTATGTTCATTATGCTAATTGCGATTTTAGGTGTGTTTGATATTAATGCATCAGGTTTATTAGCGGGTGCTGGGGTAATTGGTTTAGCAGTCGGATTTGGTGCTCAAAGTTTAGTGAAAGACGTTATTACAGGTTTATTTATTTTGCTAGAAGATCAGTTTTCAGTTGGCGATTATGTTAAAATCGGTCAATTTGAAGGAGTCGTTTTAGAAATTGGACTTCGTACAACGAAAGTAAAGAGTTGGACAGGTGAAATTCATACTTTACCAAATGGAAGTATTATTCAAGTTACTAACTATTCAGTTAGTAATAGTGTAGCGTTTGTTGATGTATCTATTTCATATGAGGCTGATATTGCGAAAGCAGAACAGGTTATTGAAGATTTATTAGTAGAGTTACCTTCAAAGTATGAAAAAATGGTAACAACACCTCAATTATTAGGTGTGCAAACGTTAGCTGCATCAGAAGTTATATTACGCGTTATCGCTGAAGTAGAGCCGATGCAACATGCAGTTATTGCAAGGGCACTTCGTAAAGAGATTAAAAATCGTCTTGATTTACATGGGATTGAAATTCCATATCCACGTATGGTTTTATACAATCGTGAAGAATTGGTTAGTGGAAAAGCAATTTAGTATGGAGAGGAGTTTGAAGAGTGGAGCAAAAGGAATATAACTTGTACGATGTTGTGGAAATGAAGAAAGCACATCCATGTGGCGAGAATCGTTGGAAAATTATTCGTATGGGAATGGATATCCGCATTAAGTGCGAGGGATGTGACCATTCAGTAATGATTACTCGAAGAGAGTTTGATCGTAAGGTGAAAAAAATACTTGTGAAGCACGAAGAATAGAGGGAGAGTAAAAGTTACAGTAGGTAACTGTTACTTTTTTTCGTTTGGCGGAAACTTGTCATTTTTTTCGTTACTATCTATAATGATGAAAGATTGAGACATAGGAGTGAAAAATATGGGATTAACGGCTGGGATTGTTGGATTACCTAACGTAGGTAAGTCCACTTTATTTAATGCAATTACACAAGCAGGAGCAGAATCTGCAAACTATCCATTCTGTACAATTGATCCAAACGTAGGGATTGTAGAAGTACCAGATGAGCGTTTAAATAAATTAACGGAATTAGTAGAACCGAAAAAGACTGTTCCGACTGTATTTGAGTTTACTGATATTGCAGGTATCGTAAAAGGTGCTAGTAAAGGTGAAGGTTTAGGAAATAAATTCTTATCTCACATTCGTCAAGTAGATGCAATTTGCCAAGTTGTTCGTTGTTTTGAAGACGAAAATATTACGCACGTTTCAGGGAAAGTAGATCCAATTGATGATATCGAAACAATCAACTTAGAGCTAATTTTAGCGGACTTAGAGTCTGTTGATAAGCGTATCGAGCGTGTTGCGAAATTAGCAAGACAAAAAGATAAAGAAGCTGTATATGAGCATGAAATTTTAGTTCGTTTAAAAGAGGCTTTTGAAGAGGGGAAACCGGCTCGTACTGTTGAATTTACAGAAGAGCAGATGAAGATTGTTAAAGGCCTTCATTTACTTACAACAAAAGAAATGTTATACGTAGCGAACGTAAGTGAAGACGATGTTATCGATCCTTCGGAAAATAAATACGTACAAATGGTAAAAGAATTTGCAGAAAATGAAAATTCTCAAGTAATCGTTGTATGTGCAAAAATCGAATCAGAAATCGCTGAATTAGACGAGGAAGAGAAAAAAGTATTCCTTGAAGAACTAGGTATTGAAGAGTCTGGTTTAGATCAATTAATTCGTGCAGCATATGACCTATTAGGACTTGCTACTTACTTTACAGCTGGCGTTCAAGAAGTACGTGCTTGGACATTTAAACAAGGTATGAAGGCACCACAATGTGCTGGTGTTATTCATACAGACTTTGAGCGTGGATTTATTCGTGCAGAAACAGTTTCTTACGATGACTTAATGACAAACGGTTCTATGACAGCTGCAAAAGAAGCTGGAAAAGTACGTTTAGAAGGAAAAGAGTATATCGTAAAAGACGGAGATGTTATGCACTTCCGTTTTAACGTTTAATCTAATATTTCCTAGGAAAAATAAAGATATGAGCTTGGCGAATATATTATATGTTTGCCAAGTTTTTTATGTATTGGTGAGTTGATTCATATAACTTACTATGATATAATCTAAACTCGTGAGTAATTACTATAAATTAATTGCTCCTTGCCCATTATGGGCCGTTTAGACCAAAAGGAGGTGAAAGTGTAATGAGAAAGTACGAAATTATGTACATCATTCGTCCTGGCGTTGAAGAAGAAGCTCAAAAAGCTTTAGTTGAACGTTTTGCAGGTGTTTTAACAAACAATGGTGCAGAAATCATTAACACGAAAGAGTGGGGTAAGCGTCGTTTAGCTTACGAAATCAACGACTTACGTGAAGGTTTCTACATGATCTTAAACGTGAACTCTAACGCAGAAGCGATTAACGAATTCGACCGTTTAGCTAAGATCAACGAAGACATCCTTCGTCATATCGTTGTTAAAGAAGAAGAAAAATAATTGATATATAAGGGAGAGTGGTTCGATTGATGAATCGTGTTATCCTCGTTGGTCGTTTAACTAAGGACCCTGACTTACGTTACACGCCCAATGGTGTTGCAGTAGCTACTTTTACGTTAGCTGTGAATCGCGCATTTGCGAATCAACAAGGTGAGCGTGAAGCTGACTTTATTAATTGTGTAATATGGCGTAAACAAGCAGAAAACGTAGCAAATTATTTGAAAAAAGGAAGCTTAGCAGGCGTAGATGGACGTCTTCAAACTCGTAATTACGATGGACAAGACGGTAAACGTGTATATGTAACAGAAGTTCTTGCGGAAAGCGTACAATTTTTAGAGCCGCGTAATGGCGGTGGGGAGCAACGTGGTTCATTCAATCAGCAACCATCAGGAGCTGGTTTCGGTAACCAAGGCTCTAACCCATTTGGTCAATCTAGTAATTCAGGTAACCAAGGTAATCAAGGGAACTCTGGATTTACGAAGAATGACGATCCATTTTCAAATGTAGGTCAACCGATCGACATTTCCGACGACGATTTACCGTTCTAATACAGTAGATTTGTTAGTTTTAACAAAGAATGGAGGGAAATAGACATGGCAGGACGCAAAGGTGGACGTGCGAAACGTCGTAAGGTGTGTTTCTTCACAGCTAACGGCATCACTCGCATTGACTATAAAGATGTTGATTTATTAAAACGTTTCGTTTCTGAGCGTGGTAAAATTTTACCTCGTCGTGTAACAGGGACAAGCGCAAAATACCAACGCAAACTTACAGTTGCAATTAAACGTGCTCGTCAAATGGCACTTTTACCATATGTTGGTGAATAATAGCGTATGAAATGCACAGTAGAGTCGGACTCTACTGTGCATTTTGCTATGCTTTTCTTTTTTGAAAGAGAGGTTAAAATATGAAACAAACAAAGTTTATTACAGAAGGCGCAGCGTTATTAGCTATATATGCAATTTTATTGCTTATATCTATGTATGTTCCGATTTTAGGTACTGTTGTAACTTTTGCGTTGCCGTTACCATTTATACTATTAACGATAAGACATAAACTATCTAATGTGCTTTTGATTTTTGTAGTGGCACTTTTTGTTACTGTTATTGTGAGTCAACCTATGAATTTAGTGAAGACAATTATGTTTGGATTGATAGGGATTGTTTTAGGGTATACGTATAAAACAAGAAAAAAGCCAGTGGAAATCTTAATAGCGGGGACGCTTGCATACTTAATTGGTTTTGTACTTATTTATGTTGCGAGTATAAAGTTTTTCAACATAGATATAATGAAGCAGATGCAAAGTATGTTTAGTGAAAGTATGGTGCAAAGTGAAAAGATAGTAAGTGCTATAGGTATGCCGATTAGTAAGGAACAAAAAGAGTTACTTACACAAATGAATGATATATTACAATTGTTATTTCCAAGTATACTTGTTCTAGTTTCAGTATGTTTTTCTTGGATTACAGTGATAATATCAGGTAGTGTTTTGAAAAAGTTAAAACACGACATTATACCTTGGCCTAAATTTAAAGATCTACAATTACCAAAGAGTATTGTTTGGTATTACGTTATATTTATTTTGTTAGCAACTTTTATAAAAGTAGATCCAACAACATATTTACATATGGTATTTTCTAACCTATATGTCATATTTGCACTATTGCTTGTACTGCAAGGGCTAACATTCATTTCCTTTTTAGCGTATAGAAAAGGTTTTACAAAAGGGGTTCCTATTATTAGTTTTATTGTATGCATGTTTATTCCGATGCTGTTTCCTCTTGTGACAATCTTAGGTATAATTGACTTAGGGATTTCGTTGCGTTCTAAAATAGGGGAATAAAATAATATTCCTTATACTATTTTAATCTGTTTAACTAACTGGAAGGTGAGTTAGTTTTACTTTATAGGAGTTGTATACATGCCTGAATTTGATAAGAAACAGTGGTTTTTATATCCTGTTTATGTATTGGCATTTTTTGTGTTTGTGCTCATTTCAATTCTCTGTTATTTTCATTTAATTATGGGGATAGCTGCTTTTATCATTTTTTGTATCGTGTTCTTTATCGTTATACGATTTGAACTTAATTTTCAAAGGAATTTCGAAAAGCATACGACAGATATGATTACGAGGGTAAAGAAAGTCAGTAATGAAGCATTTAACCAAATGCCGATTGGTATTTTGTTATACAATAAGGATTACGGGATTGATTGGGCAAATCCTTATTTATCTTCATGCCTGGGACAGCATGCGTTAGCTGGATGGCACCTTTACGATGTATCAGAAACATTACTTCTTTTCATTAAAGGAGAAACTTCTGATGATATAGTCTCTTTAAATAATCGAAAGTTTCGTGTTTTTGTAAGGAAAGAAGAAAAGTTAATTTATTTCTTTGATGTAACGGAACAAACGGAAATCGAAAAGATGTATGAGGATCAACGCACTGTTTTAGCTGTAATTTATTTGGATAATTATGATGAAGTTACACAAGGATTAGATGATCAATTACGTACGAATATAACAAGTCTTGTGACATCGCGACTAAATGAATGGGCACTTAAGTATGGTGCGTATTTAAAACGTGCATCTTCAGAAAGATTCTTCGTTGTGCTAAATGAAAGTATTCTGACGCAGATGGAGAAAGGGAAATTTAGTATTTTAGATCAGGTGCGTGAAGAAACATCTAAAAGGAATATACCACTTACATTAAGTGTAGGTGTCGGATCAGGTGATTTACCTTTGTCAGAGCTTGGGGCAATGGCTCAATCTGGTTTAGACCTTGCGCTTGGGCGCGGGGGAGACCAAGTAGCTATTAAACAAGCGACAGGTAAAGTTAAGTTCTATGGAGGTAAGACAAATCCGGTTGAAAAGCGTACCCGTGTACGTGCTAGGGTCATTTCGCATGCGTTAAAGGATTTAGTGTTAGAAAGTAGTAATGTCATTATCATGGGGCATAGGGCTCCTGATATGGACGCAATTGGTGCTGCGATTGGTATTTTAAAAGTGGCTCAATTAAACGAGCGTAAAGGATATATTGTATTAGATGAAAATGATTCTGATAAGGGAATTAAACGCTTGATGGACAAAGTGAAACAAAATGAGGAGTTATGGTCTCATTTTATTACTCCAGAGCAAGCGATGGAATTTGCAAATGATGAGTCGTTACTTGTTGTTGTTGATACGCATAAACCTTCTATGGTGATGGAGCAAAAACTGTTACATAAAATTGAAAATGTAGTAGTTATTGATCATCATCGTCGTGGGGAAGATTTTATTGAAGACCCATTGCTAGTTTATATGGAACCATATGCTTCTTCAACGGCAGAATTGGTTACAGAATTACTTGAGTATCAACCTAAAAATTTAAAGATGACAATGCTAGAAGCGACGGCATTGTTAGCAGGTATTATTGTCGACACGAAAAGTTTCACATTCCGGACAGGGGCTCGTACATTTGATGCTGCTTCTTATTTACGCTCACATGGTGCAGATACTGTGCTTGTACAAGAACTTTTAAAGGAAGATATGGATCAGTATTTACGGGTTGCAAAAGCTATAAAAAATGCGTACATTTATAAAAATGGAATTGCGATTGCTAAAGTTGATAGTGATGATTACTACGATCAAGTGCTTATTGCGCAATCGGCAGACACGTTATTAACGATGACAGGGATTATTGCATCATTTGTTGTTGCGAAACGTGGTGAGAATCTCATTGGAATTAGCAGCAGGTCTTTAGGTGAAGTGAATGTGCAGCTAATTATGGAAAATTTAGGCGGTGGCGGGCATTTGACTAATGCAGCCACACAAATGAAAAATGTTACAGTAGATGAAGCTGAGGAGAAGCTTCGATTTGTTATTGATGACTATTTACAGGGAGGCACACAATCATGAAAGTAATTTTTCTAAAAGACGTAAAAGGTAAAGGTAAAAAAGGAGAAATAAAAAACGTACCGGATGGCTATGCAAATAACTTCTTACTAAAACAAGGATTAGCTGCTGAAGCAACAAATAGCAGTATGAAAACTTTAGAAGCTCAAAAGCGTAAAGAAGAAAAAGATGCAGCAGCAGAGCTTGAAAATGCAAAAGAGTTAAAAGAGACTTTAGAGAAATTAACTGTAGAATTAAAGGCGAAATCTGGAGAAGGTGGCCGTTTATTCGGTTCTATTACGAGCAAACAAATCGTAGATGCGATGCAAAAATCACATAAAATTAAACTTGATAAACGTAAATTTGAAATGGATGATGCAATTCGTGCATTAGGCTACACAAATGTAACAGTGAAATTGCATCCGCAAGTAACAGCGACAGTAAAAGTTCATGTTAGTGAACAATAAAAATAAATTAAGCAAGGAGGATTGCGTATGAGTGATGTACTTGCTGATCGTACCCCTCCGCATAATATAGAGGCCGAGCAGGCGGTTTTAGGTGCCATATTAATTGATCAAGATGCGTTAACGTCAGCATCGGAGTTATTGGTACCTGATTCATTCTATCGAACGAAACATCAAAAGATTTTTGAGGTCATGCTTGGATTATCTGATAAAGGAGAACCGATCGACTTAGTAATAATGACATCAGCGATGGCTGATCAAGGATTACTAGAAGAAGTTGGTGGAGTGTCTTATCTAGCAGAGTTAGCAGAAGTTGTTCCAACAGCTGCTAACGTTGAATATTATGCACGTATCATTGCTGAAAAGGCACTTTTACGCCGTTTAATTCGAACAGCGACTCATATAGTGTCGGATGGATACGAGAGAGAAGATGACGTGGACGGCCTTTTAAATGAGGCCGAGAAAAAAATATTAGAAGTATCCCATCAAACGAATGCAAAAGCATTTCAAAATATTAAAGATGTTCTTGTGGATGCTTATGATAAAATTGAACTTTTGCATAATCAAAAAGGTGAAGTTACTGGGATACCAACTGGATTTACTGAATTAGATAAGATGACGGCAGGTTTCCAGCGAAATGATTTAATCATTGTAGCAGCACGTCCGTCAGTAGGGAAAACTGCATTTTCATTAAATATCGCACAAAACGTAGCGACGAAAACGGATGAAAATGTAGCGATTTTTAGCTTGGAGATGGGCTCCGATCAGCTTGTTATGCGTATGCTTTGTGCAGAAGGAAATATCGATGCGCAAAGACTTCGTACCGGGTCACTAACTTCTGATGATTGGGCGAAATTAACAATGGCGATGGGGAGTCTTTCAAATGCCGGTATATATATTGATGATACACCGGGAATTAAGGTAAATGAGATTCGAGCAAAATGTCGTAGACTAAAGCAAGAACAAGGTCTTGGAATGGTTTTAATTGACTACTTACAGCTTATTCAAGGAAGTGGGAAATCAGGTGAGAACCGTCAGCAGGAAGTATCTGAGATTTCTCGTACTTTAAAAGGGATTGCACGTGAATTGCAAGTGCCTGTTATTGCCTTATCACAGTTATCTCGTGGTGTAGAATCTCGTCAGGATAAACGCCCGATGATGTCTGATATTCGTGAATCTGGAAGTATTGAGCAGGATGCTGATATTGTAGCTTTCCTATATCGTGAAGATTACTATGACCGTGAAACGGAAAATAAAAATACGATTGAAATTATCATTGCAAAGCAACGTAACGGTCCAGTAGGTTCAGTGGAACTTGCATTCGTCAAAGAGTTCAATAAGTTCGTTAACTTAGAACGACGCTTTGAGGATGGGGCATAAAGGCAGTATAAAAAAGAAACACATTTCTTATAATAAGATGTGTTTCTTTTTTTATGGTGTAAAGATAAGGCTTTCATAAGGTGAAAACATAATTCTTACGAACGAAAATGATTTTTAATAAAAAAATGTTCGCTTTTTGGTTGACTTCTTTTTCGGTTTTGGTACAATTATATTGTTTGAATAGATCGTTTGAAAATTGCGGAGGTGCTTTAATAATGTCTTCAGTAGTAGTTGTAGGAACACAATGGGGCGACGAAGGAAAAGGTAAAATCACTGATTTTCTTTCTGAGCATGCGGAAGTAGTTGCAAGATATCAAGGTGGAAATAACGCGGGACATACAATTGTTTTCGGCGGAGTTAAATATAAGTTACACTTAATTCCATCTGGTATTTTCTATAAAGAGAAAATTTGTGTAATCGGAAATGGCTTAGTAGTAGATCCGAAAGCATTACTTGAAGAGTTAAAATACTTACACGACCGTGGTGTAAGTACTGATAATTTACGTGTAAGTAACCGTGCACACGTTATTTTACCTTATCACTTAAAACAAGATGAGTTAGAAGAGGCTAGTAAAGGTGATAACAAAATCGGTACAACGAAAAAAGGTATCGGTCCTGCATATATGGATAAAGCTGCTCGTATTGGTATCCGTATGGCTGATCTTTTAGATCGTGAAGCATTTAAAGAGAAGCTTGAGCGCAATTTAGTAGAGAAAAATCGTTTGTTTGAAAAAATGTACGATACAGAAGGTTTCAGTGTAGAAGAAATCTTTGAAGAGTACTTCGAATATGGACAACAAATCGCACAATATGTATGCGACACATCTGTTGTATTAAATGATGCACTAGATAACAATCACCGTGTATTATTTGAAGGTGCACAAGGTGTTATGCTTGATATTGACCACGGTACGTACCCATTCGTTACATCTTCTAACCCGATTGCGGGTGGTGTAACAGTTGGAACTGGAGTTGGTCCTGCGAAAGTTACTCGCGTTGTAGGTGTATGTAAAGCATATACAAGCCGTGTTGGTGACGGTCCATTCCCTACTGAACTTAATGATGAAATTGGTCATCAAATTCGTGAAGTTGGTCGTGAGTACGGAACAACAACTGGTCGTCCGCGCCGCGTAGGTTGGTTCGATAGCGTTGTTGTAAGACATGCGCGTCGTGTTAGTGGTTTAACGGATCTATCATTAAATTCTATCGACGTTTTAACAGATATTCCAACTCTTAAAATTTGTGTTGCTTACAAATACAATGGCGAAGTTATCGATGAAGTTCCAGCAAACTTAAACATTTTAGCGAAATGTGAGCCTGTATATGAAGAGCTTCCAGGTTGGACAGAAGATATTACTGGTGTAAAATCATTAGACGAGCTTCCTGAAAATGCACGAAAATACGTAGAACGTGTTTCTGAGTTAACAGGAATTCAATTATCTATGTTCTCAGTTGGACCAGATCGTAACCAAACGAATATTGTTCGTAATGTATACGAAGCTTAATTGATATTTTAAGAAAAAACTCATGTCCGCATGAGTTTTTTCTTATCTTTTATAAAAAAATGAAAAAAAGTATTGCGAAGAATACAGAATACATGTTATGATACATCTTGTCGTCACGAAAATATGACGTTGGTGAGTATGAGCCATTAGCTCAGTTGGTAGAGCATCTGACTTTTAATCAGAGGGTCGAAGGTTCGAATCCTTCATGGCTCACCATTTTATTTTTCGTGGCCCGTTGGTCAAGTGGTTAAGACACCGCCCTTTCACGGCGGTAACACGGGTTCGAATCCCGTACGGGTCATGTTTTTTTATGCTTATTTTTGGTCCCGTGGTGTAGTGGTTAACATGCCTGCCTGTCACGCAGGAGATCGCCGGTTCGACCCCGGTCGGGACCGCCACTTTTGTTTATACCACCATTAGTGGTTTTATATATAGTTTTGGCTCGGTAGCTCAGTCGGTAGAGCAGAGGACTGAAAATCCTCGTGTCGGCGGTTCGATTCCGTCCCGAGCCACTCTCAGGATATTAAGTGGGCCCACTTAATATCCTTTTTATTTATGTGATTTTACAAAACTGAGTAGTTATTTTAAAATAGAACGAGGAGCCTCTAGCAGTTGAAGCTAGAGGTTTTTCTATAGATCGTATAGGATTCCGTGTAAAAGTGGATCATACATGAGTCTATGAGAATAGAGGAGAAAATACTTAAACAAAGGATGCGGTCATATAGGACATACTATGTAAACATCAATATGTTTAGGGATTATTGACCATATTTTTATAAGGAGGAAATAGACGATGATGGGAAAGAAAATTTTAGTAGTTGATGATGAAAAGCCGATTGCAGATATTTTGAAGTTTAACCTAGAAAAAGAAGGTTTTGAAATAGTAATGGCGCATGATGGTGATGAAGCAATTGAAAAAGCTAATGAAGAACAACCAGATATGGTTTTATTAGATATTATGCTACCAGGTAAAGATGGCTTAGAGGTTTGTCGTGAAATACGTAAAAGTTCAGAAATGCCGATTATTATGCTTACAGCAAAGGACTCTGAGATTGATAAAGTATTAGGGCTTGAGCTTGGGGCAGATGATTATGTAACGAAGCCATTTAGCACGAGAGAATTACTTGCTCGTGTGAAGGCGAATTTACGCCGTCACCAACAAGGTGGTGCTGCAGAAAAAGAAGAAAATACAGAAATGGTTATTGGACCAATTGTTATTAATCCAAATGCATATAGTGTAACGAAGCGCGAGGAAAATATCGAGCTTACACATCGTGAATTTGAGTTGCTACATTATTTAGCGAAACACTTAGGACAAGTTATGACACGCGAACATTTATTACAAACAGTTTGGGGTTATGACTATTTTGGAGATGTGCGCACAGTAGACGTAACAGTACGTCGTTTGCGTGAAAAAATTGAAGATAATCCAAGCCATCCTACTTTAATTGTAACTAGACGTGGAGTAGGGTATTACTTGCGTGACCCAGAGCAGGAATAGTATATGAAGAAAGTTGGTTTTTTTCAATCTATTCATTTAAAATTTGTGCTTATATATATGCTATTAATATTAATAGCGATGCAAGTTATTGGGGTATATTTTGTAAGGGAATTAGAGAAGAGCCTAGTACAAGGTTTTAGGGATTCTTTAACGCAGCAAACAAACTTATTATCATATAACTTGAAACAAGAATTTAAAAAAAGTTATACAAAAGCAGAAACAGAGTCAACAGATGAAACGATTAAAACTTCTATTCGAAAGTTTGCCTCTGATCAAAAAAAAGTTATACAAGAGGTAAGTGTATTTGATTCGCATAGAAAGTTACTGGCTATTTCAGATGAATCAAAGCAGAATAAGGTGAATAGAACATCAACTGATATAGCTGTTCAGCGAGTGTTGGTGCAAAAAAAGCCAGAAGTGAAAATTGAGAAGGATGGTAGTACAGGCCATCGTGTTCAAGTTATGCTTACTCCGATTCTAGATGATAATGGCAAGGATGCGCTTGGTGTTATATACATCGTTGCATCTATGGAAGATGTATATAAACAAATGAAGGATATAAATCAAATTTTTGCTACGGGAACAGTAATTGCCTTATTAGTAACGGCCGTACTTGGGATTTTATTGGCTCAAACAATTACAAGACCAATTTCAGATATGCGGAGACAAGCAATCGAAATGGCAAAAGGAAATTATTCGAGAAAAGTAAAGGTGCATAGCCATGATGAAATTGGACAACTGGCATTATCCTTCAATAATTTATCAAAAAAATTACAACAAGCTCGTTCTTCTACAGAAAGTGAAAGGCGTAAACTATCATCTGTTTTATCTCATATGACAGATGGAGTAATTGCTACTGACCGAAAAGGGGATATTATTTTACTAAATGACCCTGCGGAAAAAATGTTAAATGTTTCTCGTGAAACAGCGCTCGATCAATCTGTTTTAGAGGTATTAGGGATACAGGAAGAATTTACGCTCGATCATTTATATGAAGAGCCAGATTCTGTTTTATTAGATTTTAGTACGAGAAATGAACCATATATTTTACGTGCTAGTTTCTCTGTTATTCAAAAAGAAACAGGGAAGGCAAATGGTTTAATTGCCGTATTATATGATGTAACAGAGCAGGAGCGTATAGAAAGGGAACGCCGTGAGTTTGTGGCGAATGTCTCTCATGAATTAAGGACGCCATTAACGACAATGCGCAGTTATTTAGAGGCACTTACAGATGGAGCATGGCAGGATCCGAATATTGCACCACAATTTTTAACGGTTACACAAGAAGAAACAGAAAGAATGATTAGACTTGTAAATGCGTTGTTACAGCTATCTAAACTTGATAGTACAGAGCACCGTTTAATGAAAGAATGGGTCGACTTTACTGATTTCTTTAATAATATTATTGATCGCTTTGAAATGTCTAAAGAACAAAATGTAAGTTTCAAACGATCTTTCTCTAAGAAGTCTAGGTTTATTGATATGGATACTGACAAAATTACTCAAGTGCTGTATAACATTATTTCTAACGCATTAAAGTATTCACCAGAAGGTGGAACAGTAACATATCGCTTACGTGATCGCGGTGATTTATTAGAAATTAGCGTAAGTGACCAAGGAATGGGTATTCCAAAAGAAAACGTTGATAAAATCTTTGAACGTTTTTATCGCGTAGATAAAGCTCGTTCAAGACAAATGGGTGGTACGGGACTTGGATTAGCAATTGCAAAAGAAATGATCGAGGCACATGGTGGCTCTATTTGGGCGAAGAGTGAAGAAGGAAAAGGGACAACTATTTATTTCACGTTACCAATGGCAGCAGATGAAGAGGACGATTGGGAATGAGTATGGAAAACTTTAAAACAATAGTTTTAATTAACCTAGTTGTAATTAGCCTGTTTCTTACTTTTAACCTATGGACGTATGTGCCAGATTCTACATCCATGCAAAACGCAAAATTTGTACAGGGCAATGAAGGAACGAATCAAACTAAAATTTCCGATGTTGTCCGTCCTACTTCTATCATCGTGCATAAAGATAAAAATCATTATGGGAGCAGAAGAGAGGCAGATATAGAATCAATCTATAAGCCTTTGGAAGTAGGGGAACTACATGAGTTTAGAGAGATATCAATCACTAAGGGTGATTTCCTATCCTATGTGCATGGTGAAGGGAAAATTGAACTTGTTTTCCCTACTGATATCCCATTTGATGCAGTTAAATCTATGTTTAACATGAAAGAGAAAAGTACAGATAAGCCTAAACATTTTAATCGTATTCTCCTTGATCCTTCTAGGAGTAAGGATCAAGAAATTAAAATTAACTTTGTTTCTGATGGTGATAACTTTAAAATATATGAGGCAAAATTAAGTGGTGTGTATTTAAAAGATATTGTAAATGCTCAAAATCAATTTATAGTATCAGCAAAGCCCTATTTTGATTATCAAATCAATGATATGAAAAAGTTATTTTTACCAGATGGCACGACAGAGTTAAACAATATAACATATATTTCATCTAATTTAGCAGTTGATACGTTTAAGAATGCTCTGTTTAGTGATCCTCGTTATTTAAGTCCGATTACTGAGATATCGAAAGAAACATTTACAGATGGTATTAGATCCATGGAAATTGAAAACGATCGTCACATGCTAAAGTATAAAAACTCTTCTGTCTTAACTGAGAAAACGATAGATAATTTAATGCTGTTACAAAAAAGCTTTGAATTTGTAAGTGGTCACAGTGGAAGTTTGGATTCATATCGTTTGGACTATATGAATAAAGGAGAGACAGTATTTCGCTTACATGAAGATGGATATTCCGTATTCAATACAGATGGATTAGCTGAATTGAGACAAAAATGGGGATCAGAAGAAGTAATGGAATATGAAAGACCGTTGCTGTCTTTAAATACTAAAGGCATAGAACAGAAAGTTACTCTTCCGTCAGGGCATGTTGTAATAGCATCCCTAGAAAATAATCCAGAGATAAAGAAACAAGTAATTAAGGATATTGGTATTGGATACAAGTTATCACTAGATGGGCAAGTAGTTCGACTACAACCAATTTGGTATGTAAAGCTTGTTGAAGGTGAAACGGGTAAACAGCAAATCTATGAGTGGAGTGAGGGAGGACTAAATGGATTGGGATCGAATTAAAACCATATTTATTGTGACCTTTTTTGTTTTGGACCTCTTTCTCATTTTTCAATTCATTCAAAAGCAAGATAGTAATCAATTGGAGCTTATTGCAGAAACAAAGATAGATCAAGAATTAAAAGCAAATAAAATTACTATAGGGAATATCCCTAAGGAACCGAAGAAAGAGTCATTTATTAGAGCGGAAAATAAAGCCTTTAAAGAAGATGATATACAGTCTTTGAAAAATCAAACGGCGCATATACAAAATATGTACACGATAGAAAGTAAGCTAAAAGAGCCTTTTTTAAATACGAAATCATTATCAAAAGATAAGTATAATGAATTTTTGAAGAACTATGTATTGGATGGACAAAAGTATGAATTTGGAGCGGTGAAAGACTCTAAAATTTATTTCTTCCAAAAATATAAAGATAAGCCTATTTTCTATAATAATCAGGCGATGATTGTTGTGGAATTAAATGAAAAAAATGAACTTGTTTCATATACGCAGACAATGCTAACTGATTTAAAAGAAATGGGCGAAGGTGAAAAAACGAAAGAGCAAGAAATTATTACGGCTCAAACAGCTTTAGAAAATTTGTATTTAAAAAATAAAATTCATGGAAATACACATGTTAAAGAAGCGCAAATTGGTTATGCCACTCTTACCGCATCTACTTCTAATAACCAAGTACTTGCTCCAACGTGGAATTTAAAAACGGAGCAAAAGCAGGACTTCTTTGTGAATGCAATTGAAGGACAAGTTATGGAATTAGGGGAAAAGGAAAATCAAGTGGCTGATGAACATACTGGAGTGAGAAATAATGGGGTTGCATTTTAGCGTACTTGCAAGTGGAAGTACAGGAAATATGCTATACGTAGGAACCGATGAAAAAAAATTACTAGTCGATGCAGGTTTAAGTGGTAAAGCGACAGAGGCTTTATTTAAACAAGCAGAACTGAATATAAATGATGTATCAGGTATTCTTGTAACACATGAGCATAGTGATCATATTAAAGGGTTAGGTGTATTGGCGCGAAAATATGATTTACCCGTTTATGCGAATGAGAAAACATGGAATGCAATGGAACATTTAATAGGAAATATCCCAACTGAGCAAAAATTCATTTTCTCAGTTGGGGATGTGAAAACATTTGGTGATATTGAAGTCGAATCATTTGGAGTTTCTCATGATGCGGCTGAACCGATGTTTTATGCTTTCCATAATAATAATAGGAAATTAGCGCTTATTACAGATACGGGATACGTAAGCGACCGTATGAAGGGCGTTATTAAGGGAGCTAATGCTTTCGTATTTGAAAGTAATCATGATGTGGAAATGCTTCGTATGGGACGTTACCCATGGAGCATTAAACGACGCATTTTAAGCGACGTTGGGCATGTTTGTAATGAGGATGCTGCATTAGCGATGGCAGATGTAATTACAGATGAGACAAAGCATATTTATTTAGCCCATTTAAGCTTAGATAATAACATGAAAGAACTAGCTCGTATGTCAGTATCACAAGTACTAGAGGAAAAAGGATTTGGAGTGGGTGAATCCTTTGAAATTCACGATACAGATCCAAAAATGCCTACAAAAATTCAATACGTATAATTCTTCATTTTAGTAAACAATAAAGGTGAATATAGTTGTTTTCAGGAAGATGGGTGAACAAATATGTCCTTTATTGATGAAGAAAATTATCGTATGAAACGTGCAGGAAAAAAGAAGCATAAAGGTATAGTTCTTTCTAGTATAGCGGGAACAATTGTAGGAGCTTCTTTATTTGCGTTTGGAGCTCCTTTATTTTCAAATTCTGCTGATACGCTTCCGCAAGCGGAAGCAAGCGGAAGTAACATGGCCGAAGCTCAAGGAATTAAACAGATTAGCTTTGTAGATGCTGTTGATCGTGCATCTGAAGCTGTTGTGGGTGTTATTAACATTCAACGAGATAACTTTTCAGAGGCAGATTCAGAGGCTGGTACAGGATCAGGAGTAATTTATAAAAAGACAGATGGTCAAGCTTATATTGTAACGAATAATCATGTTGTAGCTGGAGCGAATCGTATTGAAGTAAGTCTAAGTGACGGTAAGAAGGTTGCTGGAAAAGTATTAGGAACCGATGTAGTCACAGATTTAGCTGTATTAGAAATAGATGCAAAGCATGTGAAAAAAATAATTGAAATTGGCGATTCTAATACTGTTCGCAGAGGAGAGCCAGTTATTGCGATTGGAAATCCACTTGGACTGCAATTCTCTGGAACTGTTACGCAAGGTATTATTTCAGCTAATGAACGTATTGTCCCTGTAGATTTAGATCAAGATGGACATTATGATTGGCAAGTAGAAGTGTTACAAACAGATGCGGCGATTAACCCAGGGAATAGTGGCGGTGCGCTTGTAAATGCAGCAGGACAATTAATTGGTATTAATTCAATGAAAATTGCTGCAAAAGAAGTAGAAGGAATCGGACTGGCTATTCCAGTGACTAGGGCTGTTCCGATTATGAATGAACTTGAGAAGTATGGAAAAGTAAGAAGACCGTATGTTGGGATTGAACTTAGGTCATTAAATGAAATTCCAAACTATTATTGGTCAAAAACATTACATTTACCAGGTACTGTAACAGAAGGAGTTTGTATTTTGGATGTGAAAAGTCCTTCGCCAGGCGCGGATGCTGGTTTAAGAGAACATGATGTTATTGTGGCAGTAGATGGAAAACCGATTCGCGATATTATTGGATTCCGCACGGCCTTATATGATAAGGAAATTAATGATAAAATGACTCTTACGTTTTATCGTGGTACAAAAAGAGTAACAACAACAGTGAAATTAGGCATTCAAAAGTATTAAAAACAGGAGGGCCTACCTCCTGTTTTCTATTGTAGAAAAGTGAGGTGAAGAAAATGAATTTACCTTGTTGTTTAGAACATGTTGAATTAGCGTTAGATATTATTGTGGATGAGTGTGAAGTTGCACCGGTTATCAACAGTGTGGATAACTCAGAAAAAGAGAAAAAAACATGTGAATTTTGTCAAAATGAGGCGACATATGTTGTATCGAACACAGATTCTCACACAATATGTGGGTAGTGTTTGTGGATATGTGGATAAGTTTTGTGGATAACATGTTTGTAAGGTGGAGGATACGTGTGAATATCTCGATTATTTCAATTGGGAAATTAAAAGAAAAATATTTGAAACAAGGTATAGCAGAATACTTAAAACGATTATCAGCATACGCAAAAGTAGAAGTAATTGAATTGCCAGATGAAAAGGCACCAGAAAATTTAAGTGAAGCAGAAATGTTAATTGTAAAGGAAAAAGAAGGTATACGTATACTGGATAAGATTTCTGATGACACGCATGTGATTGCATTAGCTATAGAAGGAAAGCAAAAGTCATCAGAAGAATTTGCGGTCAGTCTAGATCGCCTTGCTACATATGGAAAGAGTAAAGTCGCATTTGTAATTGGTGGATCACTCGGACTAAGTTCAGAAGTAATGAAGCGTTCAAACGAATCACTTTCTTTTTCAAAGATGACGTTACCACACCAATTAATGCGATTAGTGTTGCTTGAGCAAGTGTATAGAGCGTTTCGGATTAATCGTGGGGAACCGTATCATAAGTAAAATATTCTATGTAAAACAAAGGTAAGACGCTGATATTATCATATTTATTTTATTATGCCTATAACTGGAGGCTATGTGAATGGTAAGTGATCAGACGAGATATTCTAGGCTCGCGAATATAACAAAAATAATAAATACGAAATTAGAACTACGTGAAGTATTGCAGCGTGTGACAATGGCGATATCAGAGGAGATTGTTAGGTGCGATGCTGTTGGAATTTATTTACCCCAGGAAGATGGAACATTTAGAGGATTTGCAGGAAAACCAGAGACCATAAATGGCGTAACACTCGATACTCAGGTAGTGGATCCTGAAATAGACTTACTGGCAAAAGAAGTTATTGAAACGAAAAAAACCATCTATATTCCTGATACCTCAAAGGATCATCGACCAGATCCGAGACCAGTTGATGCGTTTAAAATTAAGTCCTTATTAGCTCTGCCTATCTCATTTAGGCAAGAGTTATTTGGTCTGGTTTTTTTATTTGATTATGGGATTCCGATGAACTTAACAGATTCAGAAATTCAAAGTGTTGAAGCTTATGTAAATATGGCCGCGGTCGCAATTCAAAACGCAAATAATTTAACACAAAAGGAAGACCTTATTGTTGAGAAGCAGCTGTTATTAAATGTTACCCGTGATTTATCAATGTGTTCCTCGATACAGGAGAGTTTTGATAAATGCTTTTTTTACTTAGAACAGATTTTAGAGAGTAAAAATATGACTGCCCATCTTCTAGATCCGCTAGACAAAACAACGATTAAAACAACGAAATTAAGTAAGGGCTGTGATTGGACAGAAGCTGATTGGACAGAGAAAAGTTATGAAGCCAAGATCCAAGAAGTTATTCAAACAAAAAATATAGATAGTAAGGATTTATTGATGATCCCATTGATTTCAATAGGAGAAGTATTAGGGGTAATCGTCGTTGGGAAAGAAGGAAAAGCTCACAATTACGATAATTCTCAAATTCAACTAGCAAAATCTATCGTTGATGCCACAGCCCCTACGTTTTCAAATTTGTTATATATGGATAAACTAGAAAGTATAGTGGAAGAGCGAACGGGAGAGCTAGCTGCTGCTAATGAAAAAGTTACAAGTGTGATTGAATGTATTACGGATGGATTCTTTACTTTAAATAATAAATGGGAATTTACGTACGTAAATAAGCACCAATATTTTCCGCAAAGAAAAACAGCAAAAGATGTATTAGGAAAGAATATATGGGATGTTTTCCCGAGTGATATCGACACAGTTATGTATAAGGAATTTCATCGTGCGATGTCAGAACGAACTACAGTTCATTTCGAATTTCTTTCTACTGCAGATGAATATTGGCACGAAGTTATTGCATACCCGTATGATGATGGTATTTGTTGTATTTTTAAAAACATAACGGAAAAAAAGAAATATGAACAGGAATTGAAAAGATTATCTAACATTGATTTAATAGGGCAAATGGCAGCAGGTATCAGCCATGAAATTAGAAATCCAATGACAACGGTACTAGGATTTTTGCAGTTATTAAAAGAAGAGAATACCTATGAGAAACATAATAAGTACTTTCATTTAATGATTGAAGAACTTAACCGTGCCAATTCTATTATTACTGAATTTCTCTCAATGGGTAATACAAGGAAATTGGATTTGCAGATGTTAGATTTAAATTCACTTATCCGCGATATTATTCCTTTAATAAAGATTGATACGTATAATCAAAATAAATATATTCAATTCGATACAAATGACATTCCGAAATTACTTTTAAATCGTAATGAGATACGGCAATTATTAATGAATCTATATCGTAATGGCTTAGAAGCGATGAGTACAGGGAAAGTTCTAACCATTAGCACCTACAAGGAAGGTCAAAATTGTGTGGTGCTTGCAGTGCAGGATCAAGGACAAGGTATCAGGCCTGAAGTATTAGAGAAACTGGGTACGCCATTTTACACGACCAAACATAATGGAACTGGATTGGGATTAGGTGTATGTTATGCCATTGCTGCCCGCCATAATGCAAAAATAGAAATTCAAACAGGATCGGAAGGCACTACCTTTTTTGTTAAATTTAATTATGAAAATAATAAAAAATAAGCTTATTTAGAATAGTTATGATGAACCGTATCATAAATAAATTTATTCTTTGCATATAAAAAGGATAAAAAGACCATTGGACAAAAATTACCGATGGTCTTTTAAATATTATTAGATGGTATGTAGATTTCCTAAAATAAGTATGTTTCTATTTCCATAAAAATATGCTGTAATATGAAGAGGAAAAAGTATAAGTAGTTAGAGAAGTGAGGAATTAAAGGTGAAGAAGTTTAAGAAGTTTTACTTGGAGATTACGAGTGTATGTAATCTTGCGTGTAGCTTTTGTCCGCCGACGGAAAGGCAGAAGCAATTCATTTCTGTAGAGGATTTTGCTAAAAGATTAGACCAAATTAAACCTCACACAGACTACATTTATTTGCACGTGAAGGGTGAGCCGTTGCTCCATCCGAAAATAGATCAACTATTAGACTTAAGTCATGAAAAAGGGTTTAAAGTTAATATTACAACGAACGGAACGTTAATTAATAAGAGAAGGCATAGGCTGTTAAATAAGCCCGCGTTAAGACAAATGAATTTTTCACTGCATAGTTTTGATGGACACCCAGGTTCGCAAGATAAAGAGGGCTATGTAAGGAGTATACTTTCCTTCATTAGGGAAGCGACAAGTCAATCAGATTTAATTGTATCGTTAAGGTTATGGAATTTAACTCAGGATAATAAAACAAATGCTGAAATTCAGAAAAATAGGGAGTTATTATCCATAATTGAAAATGAATTTGATCTATCTTATCAGATTGAAGAGAAGCTTACACCAGGAAAAGGTATAAAAATTGCAGAACGTGTCTTTATTAATCAAGACTATGAATTCCAGTGGCCAGCATTACATGAAGAAGAGGATGATGGGAAAGGATTCTGTCATGGACTTCGTAATCAAGCAGGGATTTTAGCGAATGGGACGGTTATTCCTTGTTGTTTAGATGGTGAAGGGATTATTAACCTTGGAAATATTAATAATGATTCATTTTCTAACATTATAGAAGGTGAAAGAGCAACAAACATTGTCGATGGATTTTCCAAAAGAGTTGCGGTTGAAGAGCTTTGTAGGAAATGTGGATATCGTAAAAGGTTTGGGAAGTAAATATGAAATAAGCCCTCATAAAGCGAGGGCTTATTTTTTATTCTTGATAAGAATGCTCTAATTCATCAATTAATGAACCAACGTAAGAAACAGCTTGACGGATTGCATCTGGTTTTGACATATCTATTCCGGCATGTTTCATTAGTTCAAGTGGTTTCATTGTACCACCAGCGCGAAGCACATCTAACCAACGATCAATAGCAGGTTGTCCTTCATCTTTAATCATTTGAGCTACTGCAGTAGATGCAGTGAGGCCTGCGGAATATGTGTAAGAATATAGACCCATATAATAATGAGGCTGACGCATCCAAGTTAAGCCCGCACCTTCATCGATTTCTACAGAATCTCCCCAGAATGTCGAAAGGACATTTGTTTTAATTTCAGTTAAAGTTGTAGCTGTAAGGGCCTGTCCTCCTTCTGCTAGAGCATATACTCTACGTTGGTATTCACCCTCAAGTAAATGGGTAACAAAGTTGTGATAATATGTGCCGAGTAGTTGTAGAATGACCCATCTGTGCATCCTCTTATCGTCAGTAGTCGCTAGTAAATGCTGAGCTAATAGTAATTCATTCATAGTTGATGGTGCTTCAACAAAGTACATAGATGGGCGTACGTTCATGATACGTTGGTTTTTATTTGCTAAATAGAAATGACCAGCATGTCCAAATTCATGTGCTAATGTGAAGCATCCACGCATCGTATTTTGCCATGTAATTAAAATATAGGGATGAGAGCCGTATGGACTTGAGCAAAATGCCCCTGTTGATTTGCCTACGTTATCTGCAAGATCTACCCATCTTTCTTTGAATCCTTTTTCGATTATGGAACTATATTCATCGCCTAATACTTTTAAAGAATCTTGAATGAGCGTGGCTGCTTCTTCATAAGTAATCGTTGGATTAAATTCGGGATCTAAAGGTGCATGTAAGTCGCAGAAAAGCATTTGATCGAGTCCTAATACTTTCTTTTTTAAATCTGCAAAACGGCGCATATGAGGTGCTAATTCTTTATAAATAATATCAAGTTGGTTGTTATACATTTCAAGTGGAACCTTTTGTGGTTCTAATAGCATATGGGTAACGGATTCATATTTACGTAAACGAGAAAGTGTTACTTGTTTTTTTACTTCAGTAGCATATGTCGTCGCAACTGTATTTTTATATCGTTTCAAGGTGGAAACAAATGATGAGTATGCTTTTCTACGTATGTATGCGCTTGGAGAAAATTCATATTTACTTTCAAATAATGCGAATGAAACAGGGAGTTCGTTTCCTTGTTCGTCTTGTATAGAAGTGAAATCCATATCGGCCAATTTAGTCATGCCATAAATTTTGTATGGAGAACTATGAACTTCGCCAAGTGCAGCAAGAGCTTCTTCTGTTTCAGGAGAGAGTGTATGCTGCCTTTTTTGTAGTATTTCTAGTAGTGATTTACGGAAAGGTTCAAGTTTTGTTTCTACGGTTAAATATTTTTCAATTGTTCCTTCTTCAAGTGAGAGAATCTCATTATGGATAAAGGATAGTGCAGTATGTACTTTCGTCCATAAAGCAGAAATTTTGGAAGAGTTCGCTTGAATAACTGGATTTGTACGATCAGTAGATTCTTTTAAATTTGCATATGAGTACAGTTTTGTTAACTTCATTAAAAGCTCTTCTTCTAAAAGTAGGCAATTTAATAAAGTTGTGGAGTTAGTATGTAAACGTCCTTTAAATGCATCAAGTTTCTGTATATCATTTTCTAATACGTTTAATGCGGTATGCCACTCATCGTCGGATGTATACAAATCAGATAAATCCCATTTTAGTTCGTTAGGTACTTCAGCACGAACAAGACGATTCTCAATTATAGTTTTCATGTCTTATATCCTCCTTATTAAAAGCATCTAAAAATATGATACTAGAAAATTCAGTAAAATAAAAATATTTTACATTTTTATATATGAAAAAGAAGGACAAGCACTTCTATGCTTGTCCTTCTTTTTAAATTTAAGAATTAATATACTTTATCGCCGTTGAAAATCGAGTTTTTCACGACAACATAATCTACAGTACGAATAGCATCTAATTTTGTTCCACCAGCGTAAGAGATAGAAGATTGAAGATCTTGTTCCATTTCGATTAACGTATCTTCTAAAGAACCTTTATGCTCAACGAACATTTTCTTACCTTCAACGTTTTTCTTCTCACCCTTTTGGAATTCAGAAGCAGAACCGAAGTATTCTTTATAAAGTTTGCCATCTCTTTCGATAGTTTCCCCTGGAGACTCTTCGTGACCAGCGAATAGAGAACCGATCATTACCATAGTTGCTCCAAATCGAATAGATTTAGCTACGTCGCCGTGTGTACGAATACCACCATCGGCGATAATTGGCTTACTTGCAGCTTTTGCACACCAGCGAAGTGCAGCTAGCTGCCAACCGCCAGTTCCGAAGCCTGTTTTAATTTTAGTAATACAAACTTTACCAGGTCCAATACCAACTTTTGTTGCATCAGCACCAGCGTTTTCTAATTCTCTTACCGCTTCTGGAGTTCCAACGTTTCCAGCGATAACGAAGCTTTCTGGTAAATGTCTTTTAATATGTTGAATCATGTTGATCACAGCATTAGAATGACCGTGTGCGATATCAATCGTGATATATTCAGGTGTAAGGTGCTCAGCAGCTAATTGTTGTACGAATTCATATTCGTCCTCTTTTACACCAACGCTGATAGAAGCGATTAATCCACGTGATTGCATATCTCTAATGAATGAGATTCGTTTCTCTGGTTGGAAACGATGCATAATATAGAAGTAATTGTTTTCAGCTAAATAAGTTGCGATTCTTTCATCAATAATCGTTTGCATATTTGCAGGCACGACAGGTAATTTAAATTTATGTTTTCCTAAAGTGACAGTTGTATCACATTCAGAGCGGCTATTTACAATGCATTTTGCAGGAATTAATTGAATATCTTCATAGTCGAATACGTTTTCCATCATTTACACCCCTAAAATACGAATATTTTATTTTTATTAATTAAAAATGTTCGTCCATAGGATAATTTACATTATTTTTATTAAGAAGTCAAAGGATTTCTTAACATTTTTTTGAAAAACAGATTATATATATGAGAAATGACGTTAAAAACGAATTTAAAATGTATTTTCATTTATATTGTTCGTTTTATAAAAGGTGGGAAAATTGAGATAATTCCACAGGGTGTATATGTGCTTTTTACCTTTGGGGAGGGCTAGAGGATACTATGAAAAGGTTAATGCTAACAATACGAGTAAAAGATGTGATCAATTAGTTGAACAATATATGAAATGAAAAGGTTTATTTCTATATAAAAAGATGAATCTGGCATGATTCACCTTTTTATGTGAGGTTTCAAGTATAATAAGTAAAGTGATAGTAACGCATATAAAAGATAAAAAAGAAAATAATATAGAATAAAATGAGGTTAATATATGAGTAAAAAAAGTTTTTCTGATTATAAATTAAGTAAGGAAATTGTAAGGGCACTTACTGGATTAGGATATGATCATCCAACAGAAGTACAAGGAGAGGTTATTCCAGTTGCATTGCAAAAGAAAGACCTTGTCGTGAAATCTCAGACTGGAAGTGGAAAAACAGCTTCATTTGGTATTCCACTTTGTGAAATGGTGGAGTGGGAAGAGAATAAACCACAAGCATTAGTTTTAACACCAACGAGAGAGCTTGCGGTACAAGTAAAAGAAGATATTACGAATATAGGTCGATTCAAAAGGATTAAGGCTGCGGCAGTTTATGGGAAATCTCCATTTGCACGTCAAAAATTAGAATTAAAGCAAAAGACACATATTGTAGTTGGGACCCCTGGTCGTGTGTTGGATCATATTGAAAAGGGTACCCTTTCTTTAGAGTGTTTGAAGTATTTAGTTATTGATGAAGCAGATGAGATGCTAAATATGGGCTTTATCGATCAAGTAGAGGCAATTATTGATGAATTACCTATAAAAAGAATGACAATGTTATTTTCAGCAACACTTCCAGAAGATGTTGAAAAATTGTCTCGTACATATATGAATTCACCAACTCATATTGAAATTAAAGCAGCTGGGATTACGACGGATAAAATTGAACATACTCTTTTTGAGGTGATAGAAGACGAGAAGCTTTCACTACTTAAAGATGTAACAACGATTGAGAATCCTGATAGTTGTATTATTTTCTGCCGTACACAAGAAAATGTAGATCATGTATATAGACAGTTAAAACGAGCTAATTATCCTTGCGACAAAATACATGGTGGTATGGTACAAGAAGATCGTTTTGAAGTCATGGATGATTTTAGAAAAGGAAAATTCCGTTATTTAGTAGCAACAGACGTAGCTGCGAGAGGAATTGATATTGATAATATTACACATGTTATTAATTATGATATTCCACTTGAAAAAGAAAGCTATGTACATCGTACTGGAAGAACGGGACGAGCTGGAAATAGTGGAAAAGCTATTACATTTATAACACCATATGAAAATAGATTTTTAGAAGAGATTGAGGAATATATTGGCTTTGAAATTCCAAAGGCAATTGGACCTTCAAAAGAAGAAGTTATGAAAGAGAAAGCTGCATTTGAAGAAAAGATACATGCTAAACCAATTATAAAGAAAGATAAAAATGCGGACATAAACAAAGGCATTATGAAGCTGTACTTTAATGGCGGGAAGAAAAAGAAAATTAGGGCGGTAGATTTCGTCGGTACAATTGCTAAAATTAAAGGTGTTACAGCAGAAGATATAGGCATTATTACGATACAAGATAACGTTTCTTACGTTGAAATATTAAATGGAAAAGGACCGCTTGTCTTGAAAGTCATGAAGACTACAACGATTAAAGGGAAACAATTAAAAGTTCATGAGGCAATTAAGTAAATAAAAAACTATCCACTCTAATAGGTGGATAGTTTTTTATTTATGATTCTTTCAAATCATCAACTAGTTGCTCTGCTAAACGTCTATACATATTACTCATAGTCACGAAGGATGTTAATAGTAGAAATTTTTCGAGCTTTGTATCTTCTAAGGAAGAGATTTCATTTACTTCAGCAACACGGTTATTTACGTCTTGTTTAAAGCTTTCGACATTGGTTTCAGTAAGAGCAAGATAATTTTTATATACCGTATTTAAATCGAATGTATCATCGTTTAATAAGGAGTTATTTATATTTTCTAATGAACTCTTTATGTCATTAATGGAGAGAGCGCCTTTTAATTGATAAATTAAGCTAATTAAAATCATATGCTCTTTTGAATACTTTTTATTTTTGATAGGGATGAATAGTTTCCCTTTTGCGTAATTATTAATCATCGTTTTTGTTAATACTTTTTCATCATCAGCTCTCGTTGTATCTGCATAAGTATTTTCAAATAGTTGGACAACTTGGTCTACATATAAGTCAACATTTGGAATATCCTCAAGTTTAATATTTTTTTCTAAATGTAATGTTTCAAGTAATTCATTTATATTTTCCACGTAGGATCCCTCACTTTTATAACTTAGTGGAACTTAATGTTTAATATATCTTTAAATATGGTATTACGAAACAAATGAATTGTAAATGTTGACCTTAAAATGAAATGTGTATATAATTACATGTAGTTATTAAAACTACATGTAATTATATAAGGGGTGTTATTATGAATGCTTATGTAAGAGAACCAGTTAATGCATTTACTCACTTGGGTGGAGCGATATTGTCATTTGTTGCATTATTAGCTATGCTTGTGAAAGTTTCTATTAAGATGCCATCATTTGCTGCAATTACAGCTGTTATTTTGTTTGGTATTGGGATGATGGTCCTTTATACGGCATCAGCTGTGTATCATAGTGTTGTGGCCAATGAACGTGTTATTTACTTCTTTAGGAAGCTAGATCATTCTATGATTTTTATATTAATTGCAGGTACATATGCACCCTTTTGCTTAATTACATTAAATTCAGCAAGTGGTTTGCTATTATTTTGTTTAGTCTATGCAACTGCGATTTGTGGCATTGTGTTTAAAATGTTTTGGTTTAATTGTCCAAGATGGTTATCGACAGCAATTTATATTACGATGGGTTGGTTAATTGTTTTATTCTTTGCGCCGCTAGCTGAGAATTTAAGTACAGGAGGCATTGTTTTCTTAGTACTTGGTGGCATTTTTTATACAATTGGTGGATTTATTTATGGAACAAAGCCAAAATGGTTAGAGTTTAAATATATGGGACATCATGAAATTTTTCATGTTTTTGTATTACTAGGTAGTCTTGCGCATTTTCTAAGTGTATATTGTTACGTAATTTAATAAAAAAACGCCACATAATTTTTATTATGTGGCGTTTTTTTATTACCTGATTAGAATCGTATATGTTATAAAATTATTATGGGATAAAATGTAAGTTTCTGTGTTCGCATATTAAACATAGGATAAGAAATATGTGATATACTTTGAGAAGTTTATAATGAATGAAATATGGAGGACTATAATTATGGCAATACTTGTAACAGGTGGAGCAGGGTATATTGGTAGTCATACATGTGTAGAATTACTAAATAGCGGTTACGAAATTATAGTAGTGGATAATCTTTCGAATAGCTCGATAGAATCTATAAATCGAGTGAAAGAAATAACAGGAAAACAATTTAAGTTTTATAAAGAAGACGTTTTAAATCGAGAAGCGCTTGACGTAGTTTTTGAAGAAAATGCAATTGAAGCTGTTATTCACTTTGCAGGCTTTAAGGCTGTAGGGGAGTCAGTAGCGATTCCATTAACATATTATCATAACAACATTACAAGCACGTTAGTATTATGTGAAGTAATGCAGAAACATAATGTAAAGAAGATGATCTTTAGTTCATCTGCAACGGTATATGGTATCCCGGAAACATCACCGATTACGGAGGAGTTTCCATTAAGTGCAACAAATCCATACGGTCAAACGAAATTAATGATTGAGCAAATTATGCGTGATGTAGCATTTGCAGATGCAGAATGGAGTATCGCATTACTTCGCTATTTCAATCCATTTGGTGCACACGAAAGTGGGCGTATCGGAGAAGATCCGAATGGAATTCCAAATAACTTAATGCCATATGTAACGCAAGTAGCAGTAGGTAAGTTAAAAGAGTTAAGCGTATTTGGAAATGACTATCCAACGAAAGATGGAACGGGAGTCCGTGATTACATTCATGTTGTAGACTTAGCAAGTGGTCACGTCAAGGCGCTTGAGAAAGTACTGAGTACAACAGGAGTAGATGCTTATAATTTAGGCACAGGTACGGGTTATAGTGTACTAGAGATGGTTGAAGCATTTGAAAAAGTTTCGGGCAAGAAAGTCCCTTATAAGATCACAGAACGTCGCCCAGGTGATGTGGCAGTATGTTTTGCTGATGCATCGAAAGCAAAGCGTGAATTAGGCTGGGAGGCAACACGTGGATTAGAAGAAATGTGTGCAGATTCTTGGAAATGGCAATCAAATAATAAAAATGGCTATTTAGAAGTTTAATGATGAATAAAAAAATGACCTTTGCATAAAAGCGATAGGTCATTTTTTTTTATTCATTTTCCATTAAGTTTATTAGCTAATTTAGAAAAGAACGTTTGCTGTTTTAAATGATATGATTTTACAATATCTTATGCTAGAAGCTAGTAGAATGAGATAGAGGAATGTATTATTTTGTTAATTTTTTATGGGAATTGAAAGCGTATTATTGAAAAGTATTCCAACACTTGTATCATTGCTAGAGTCCGTTTATAATCAAGGAATCCTAGTTCATGTTTTGATAGGATTATTTATTATTGAAAGCGTTTTAAGTTCGCTCCTTTTTAAGGTAGGAGGTCTGACTTATTCAGATGAAAAATTATGTATGTAGTTTTAAATGGGAAGAAAAATAATATCAGTATCACTTTATAGTGTGGGGAGGTTAAAAGTGTGAAAGGTAAAGATTTTCACACGAATATATATGGGTTATATAGGATTATTACTTTCAGGGGCAGCTTTATTTTTAAATAGTCTTGTTATATTAGGGAAAGCAGAGATGAAAAGTGCGGGTGTTTTTAATTTATTTGTGGGTGCACTACAAATTATTATTCCGTTTTATTTGATCATGATTTCTGACCAAAGCAATTGGACAGTGTATTCATATGCGGCTACTTTCTTATTTGGATTAACTTATTTATATGTAGGTGTTACTTTTATAAAAGGAATGGATAGTAGTGGTCTAGGATGGTTTTGTATTTGGGTAGCAATTATTGCTTTATTCTATATGGTTGTTTCATTTGTTCAATTCCATGATGTTGTTAATGCATTAACGTGGTTTATGTGGGCATTACTTTGGTATTTATTCTTTGTATTAAATACACAAAAGAAGAACATCAATCAATATCTTGGAAGGATTGCCTTCGTACAATCATGGGTAACATTGACTTTACCTTCACTATTTTATTTTATGGGAGTATGGGGAGAGGGATTCGTATATGAACTATGGGTTTATGTATCAGTAATTTCTATTTTGTACTTCTGTTATTGTATTTATAAATATCGAGTACGTTAATATATGATCTGCATAAAAGCATGGAATCGTTAAACTGATTTCATGCTTTTTTATATATTAGCGTTTTATAATAAAAGAGGTGGTATCTCATAAATCATGAAAATGGGGATGATGAAATTGAAGAAAGTGTTGGTGCTAGGAGGAACAAGGTTTTTTGGTAAACATTTAGTAGAGTACCTTTTGCAAGCTGGACACGATGTAACAATTGCCACAAGGGGAGTTACTGAAGATTCTTTTGGTAGCGCAGTAAAAAGAATAATTGTCGATAGAAAAGATAGAAAGCTACTAGAAGAGCGTCTAGAAGGAAAAAGTTATGATATTGTATACGATAATTTATGCTATAGTTCAAATGCAGCGAAAATGGTATGTGAAGTTTTGAAAGGAAAAACGAAGAAGTATATTATGACATCTTCAATGGCTGTCTATGAACCTGCATTAAGTTTGTTAGAAGAGGGCTTCAATCCATACGAATATGCAATTACATATGGAGATAGAAATGATTTTAATTATAGTGAAGGAAAGCGATTAGCCGAAGCGGTTTTATTTCAATATGCAACATTCCCAGTCGTTGCAGTGCGTTTTCCAGTTGTTATTGGAGAAAATGACTATACGAAAAGGTTACAATTTTACGTTGAATGTGTTGTGAACCAAAAACCTATCGTTGTGGATCATGTAGATGGAACTTTGTCATTTATACATGAAAAAGAGGCAGGAGAGTTTCTAGCTTGGTGCGGAATGGAAAATGTGAAAGGACCAATTAACGCCTGTAGTAACGGGGTAGTTTCTACGGAAGAAATTATTCATTTCATAGAAGAGAAGACGGGAATAAAAGCACTCATCCAGGAAGCTGGAGAAAATATAGCTCCTTATAATGAGGTAACTAACTGTACGTTACATAATGGAAAGGCTCGTAAATTTGGATTTTTGTTCCGAGAGCTGAAACTAGAAATAAAAAATGTTTTAAAACATTATATAAATACAATGAAGTAATCATAAATCCCCCGGTGGCAATCCGGGGGATTCTGGAGGATTTCGACAATACTGATTTTACATTACCAAATTTACCTTATACATACGACTAATGTTTTTGTGATTGAATTGCTTGTAAATACTTCTCGTTTACTTGGTCCCAGTTTACTGTATGCCACCAATTGGTAACAAACTCTGGGCGCCGATTTTGATACTTTAAATAATAAGCATGTTCCCATACATCAATTACGAGTAAGGGGATTTTCCCTTCTTGCAAAGGCGTATCTTGATTTGGTGTACTCATAACAGAGAGTTCCTCACCGTCAAGAACAAGCCATCCATAGCCACTTCCAAAACGACTAATAGCTGCTTTGGAAAGTTGATCTTTTAAGTTGTCAAAGGTATTGAAATAATAATCAATTACTTTTGCAACATCTCCATTAGGCTCACCGCCACCTCGTGGGCTCATCACTTCCCAAAAAAGACTATGACAATAGTGACCACCACCGTTATTTCTTACAGCTGTAACAATTTCCTTCGGTAAAGCATCTAAATTACATAGCAATTCTTCTAAAGATTTATTATGTAATTCAGTATAATTTTCTAAAGTAGCATTTAAATTGTTTACGTATGTCGCATGGTGCTTTCCATGATGAATGGAAAGTGTATTGCTATCGATATGTGGCTCTAGTTCATCATAGTCATATGAAAGCTTTGGCAATTGAAATGAAGACATAACATTACCTCCTTTCTATTTAAAAAGTTGGTCTAGGTAAAAATACTTTACCTGAGTCAAAAATACACCCATTTTCCATATAAGTCAATAGTAAGTCTGTTAATTTTCTGAAAAATATTACAATAAAAGTAACACTCTCAATTTCATTTGTGACTCCTATCCTTTTTGCTTATACTGTAAAGTAGCAAGGTTTTGTTGAAATAGAAGGAGATTGTTTATGAGTAAAACGAAACAATTAATAGAGGAAGCAAGTAATTTTATTACGATTTGTTATAAGGAGCTTCATAAAGAACAATTGATAGAAGAACGTATAAAAGAAATTCAAATTGAGATAGAGAAGACAGGGACATATGAGCATACATTTGAAGAACTTGTTCATGGTTCACGAATGGCATGGCGTAACAGTAATAGATGTATTGGAAGACTATTTTGGAGTAAGATGCACATATTAGATGCGCGCGAAGTAAATGATGAAGAGGGTGTATATAATGCATTAATTCATCATATTAAATATGCAACGAACGATGGAAAAGTTAAACCAACCATTACGATTTTTAAGCAATATCAAGGTGAGGAAAATAATATACGAATTTATAATCACCAATTGATTCGATATGCAGGATATAAAACAGAAATGGGAGTGATCGGTGACTCGCATTCCGCTACATTTACGGACTTTTGTCAGGAGCTTGGCTGGCAAGGAGAAGGTACGAATTTCGATGTATTGCCACTTGTATTTTCTATAAACGGGAAGGCGCCTACATATAAAGAAATTCCGAGGAAAGAAGTAAAAGAAGTGCCAATTGAACACCCAGAATACCCTATTTCATCACTTGGAGCAAAATGGTATGGGGTTCCAATGATTTCAGATATGCGCTTAGAAATTGGCGGTATTTCTTATACAGCCGCTCCGTTCAATGGATGGTATATGGGAACAGAAATTGGGGCGCGCAACTTAGCGGATCATGATCGTTATAATTTACTTCCGGCTGTTGCGGAGATGATGGATTTAGATACATCGAGAAACGGTACGTTATGGAAGGATAAGGCGCTAATTGAGTTGAATATTGCCGTACTACACTCTTTTAAAAAACAAGGAGTTAGTATTGTTGATCATCATACTGCTGCACAACAATTTCAGCAATTTGAGAAGCAAGAAGCTGCTTGTGGTCGTGTTGTAACAGGTAATTGGGTGTGGCTTATTCCACCGCTATCTCCAGCTACCACTCATATTTATCATAAACCGTATCCGAATGAAATTTTGAAGCCAAATTTCTTTCATAAATAATATTTAGTGCAGTTTTTTTCTGCAAAATATATTTTTTTTAATTACTGTTATGTAGCAAATGGAAGCCTTTACTCTCGGTTATTTTTGGAAGAGGATTTTTGAACCAAGGAGTTCCTTATGTTATAATCAAATTTCTGTTTCGAAGACCTTATAGAAATATAAGGTCTTTTGTTTTGCTTTTTTATGTAAGAGAAAGAGATTTTTTCTTTTTAATAAGGGATTTGGCATATTTTTAGGGACAACATAAGTATGTGGGAAGTCGATAAAATGTTATGCATATATAATTATTGTGTTTTGGGTTTAAACAATAAAACATAATAAAGTTGTTTTTTTAGATTGCTGAGGAAGGAGGAAGTGTAAATGAGGATGAAGAGTCGAAAAACTGATTGGCCTGTGTTTATTATTAGCGGTGGTTCACTTTTATTATTTGTAATTGCAGTTTTTTTGAACAAGGATTATGTAGAGAGCGCGATTAATAACAGTTTCGCTTTTTCAATTAAATATTTTGGTGCCTTCTGGCAAGTTTTATTATTAGGTACATTTATTGTTGCGATGTGTATGGCGTTCTCCAAATATGGGAGAGTTAAACTTGGGGGATTAGAAAAACCTGAGATTAGTACGGCAAAATGGCTTGCTATTATTATGTCTACATTACTTGCCGGAGGTGGCGTTTTTTGGGCAGCAGCAGAGCCAATGTACCATTTGATGACGGTGCCACCAATACATGATGGTATATCTGCTGGAACGAAAGAAGCAGTTATGCCTGCTTTAGCACAAAGTTATATGCATTGGGGATTTTTAGCATGGACGATTTTAGGTACAATTAGTGCGGTAGTTATGATGTATGGACATTATCATAAAGGTATGCCGCTAAAACCTCGAACGCTTTTATATCCTATTTTTGGGGAAAAATTAAGAAAGAGCCTGCTTGGAACGATAATTGATGCAGCTGCAATTATTGCAGTAGCTGCAGGTACAATTGGCCCAATTGGATTTTTAGGTTTACAAGCAAGTTATGGGTTACAAGAATTATTTGGAATTTCTGATGTATTTACTACTCAATTAGCAATTATTGTTTGTGTAGTGGCCGTGTCTACCATATCGGCAGTAACAGGTATTGATAAAGGGATTCAAATTATAAGTAATTTAAATGTTAGATTAGCAATTTTGTTAATGGCATTCATATTACTATTTGGGCCAGGTGGATTTATTATTGATTCGTTTGTTTCTTCGTTTGGATTTTATGTAAGTGAGTTTATACCGATGAGCACATACCGTGGTGATACAAGTTGGTTAGGATCTTGGACAATCTTTTTCTGGGGATGGTTTATTGGATACGGACCAATGATGGCAATTTTAGTGAGTCGAATTTCAAGAGGGAGAACGATTCGAGAAATCATCGTTGCAATTGGAATTATCGCACCTATTATTACAACGTTTTGGTTTACTATATTAGGTGGATCAGGTGTGTTTTATGAGTTAATGAATCCTGGTTCTATCTCGGATGCATTAAGTGAATCTGGTATGCCGGCAGCTATGATTGCAATTACAGGACAATTGCCACTTTCTAATATTATTGGACCAGCATTTCTTTTATTAACAATTTTATTTGTAGTGACAACAGGAGATTCAATGGCGTATTCCATTTCAATGGCAGTGACTGGAGACGGAGATCCTAGAATTAGTTTGCGAATTTTTTGGTCGCTTATTATGGGAGCAGTTGCAGCAATTCTTTTATATATGGGTGAAGGAAGTATTAATGCGCTACAATCGTTTATCGTAGTGACGGCAGTTCCGGTATCAATTTTGTTATTCCCGATGCTATGGTTAGCGCCTAAAGTTGCGGGAGAATTAGCATTAAAACAAGGTATTGTAAAAGAAGAAGATAAAACTGCATTCTTATTTCAGAAGGCTAGTAAATCAAAATAAATAAAAACGTAAAAGAGGAAGCATCTTAAATGAGATGCTTCCTCTTTTACGTTTAATCTAATACTTTTCCCTTTGTTTCTGGTACACATAGTAGCATTGTAATTAACCCGATTGGGTAGATGATAAAAATCAGGGACAATGCTCCAAGTAGGTTGCCACCTGTAGCGAGTAAGCCGATGATAACAGGCCCAAATCCAGCTAATCCACGTCCTGTACCGAAAATAAAGTTTTCTGCGGTAGAGCGAGCTTCAGCAGGATAGTTTTCAGCTAAAATTGCCCCAAATCCTCCCATCATTCCATTTGCAAAGAATCCAAGCAATGCACTTCCCCATAATAATAATGTTGAATCTGTGAATAAGAAGAAGTAAATGAGGCAGTATACTGTACCGCCAATATAATAAATTGCAAAAGTTTTACGACGACCAATTTTATCAGCTAGAATACCAAAGGTTGCAATTCCAATTAGCATACCGATGGTAGAAATGAACATCCAGCCACTTGCTTTTGCTAATGTATAGTTATATTTATTTGCTAAAATAGTTGGCATCCATGTGAAGATTCCGTAATATCCGAAGTTCTGGATAAATGACATAATAATAAGACCGATTGTTGTGATTGTTACTTTTTTACTGGCAAATAACTTTCGAAGTGGGAATTTTTTTATATGTTTTAGTTGTTCTGCTTCAGTAGGTGTTAATTTACCTGCAGCTTCTTTTTGCAATAGTTCTTTTTTGTAGCGTTGTTTTTGCTCCCATATTTTCGGTTCACTTAAACTTTTACGGACATAGACAGCTAGTAAAGCTGGAATTAATCCAAATAAGAAAACGGCTCTCCATCCAAAATGCGGGACAATAAATGCTGGAAGGAGTGAAGCAACCAGTACACCAAATTGCCATCCAAGTGCAACAACAGATGTCGCTTTAGCGCGCATTTCTTTAGACCATGTTTCTGTTACAATGGCCATTCCGATTCCGAATTCACCACCAACTCCCATTCCAACTAAAAAGCGAAGAATTAATAATTGCCAGTAGTCTGTTGCGAAATAAATGAGTGCGGTTGCTAGTGAAAACAGTAAGATTGTGAAGGCCATTGTACGAATACGTCCAAATAAATCAGCAATAAATCCAAATAAATAAGAACCAATTAACATCCCTATTGTGGTAGCTAATGTTAAGTTTCCACCTTCAACAGGACTTAAGTGAAACTCTTTTAAAATATAGACAAGTACGAAAGATAATAGCAACATATCTAAACCTTCTGCTGCATATCCTAGCGCAGAACCAAATAATGTTTTATATCTTTTCGCTTTCGTCTCCTCTGTTATTTGTTGTACATCAGTAGTGACGTTCATTATTACTCCTCCTTATTTTCTACAGTCGCTATGGAAGAATAACAAAAGGCCTTCTCACCTGATATGATGAGAAGGCCAAAAAAGCATACGTATCCCCAAAAAAGAACATACGTATATTGTATTCCGACTTCCTTCTCAACCTCACGGGGTTGGGTTAAAGGACTGTATTATATTACTTTATTTTTAGCACTCTTCTATTGTATTGTCAAATAAAGAGGAAGTTATTATGTGTAAAATATTTCAAAAAATATTTCGTTCTTCTTGACGCCGACTTCATTATTTTCCCATAATAAAACTAACTAAATAAAAAGGAATGAATCAAAGATGCTAAATTTAGTACTCATGATGATTGAACGAGTCGGACTTATAGTTATTTTAGGATTTTTACTCTCTCATATTAAAACTTTCAGACGTCTCCTTCATAAACAGGATGGCTATGTAGATAAGCTTAAGCTTATTTGTATTTTTTCGGTATTTACAATTGTAAGCAATTACACTGGGATTGAAATAGCAGGAAATACGATTATGAATGAAAATTGGTTACAAGGTGTTTCTTCGTCAAGTACAATTGCGAATACGCGTATTATGGGTGTTGGTATTAGTGGCTTACTTGGTGGCCCTATCGTAGGGGTTGGAGTAGGGTTTATTGCTGGTATTCATCGTTATATGCTTGGTGGTACGACAGCGCTAAGCTGCGCAATCTCTTCTATTTTAGCGGGGATTATAACTGGTTATATCGGATATATTTTCAAAAAATATAATCGTACAATTACTCCTAAGTTTTCAGCAGTTTTAAGTGTTTTTATCGTATCTTTAGAAATGGTTATGATTTTATTAATTATAGAGGATGGAATTAGCGTTGTGAAAACAATAGCGATACCGATGATTCTTGTAAATAGTTTTGGAAGTTTTATTTTACTTTCTATGATACAAGCTATTTTGCGTCAGGAGGAGAATGCAAAAGCACTTCAGACTCATAAAGTATTGCGTATTGCTGATAAAACGTTACCGTATTTTCGTCAAGGTTTAACAGAAGAATCGTGTAAGCATGTGGCACAAATTATTCACCGCTTTACAGGAACGGATGCGGTATCTTTAACAGATACAGAGAAAATATTAGCGCACGTTGGATTAGCATCAGATCACCATATTCCTTCACATAGTTTAATAACTGGTTTATCAAAAGAGGTTTTACATACAGGGCAAATAATGAAGGCGAAATCACGTGAGGTTATTAATTGCCAACATGAAAGCTGTCCCTTACAAGCCGCTATTGTTATTCCACTAACTTCACATGGAAATACGATAGGTACATTAAAACTGTATTTCAAAAATTCTAACCAGTTAAGTCGCGTTGAAGAAGAATTAGCAGAAGGGTTAGCAAAGATATTCTCCACGCAGTTAGAGTTAGGAGAAGCTGAGTTGCAAAGTAAATTACTTCAAGATGCGGAGATAAAAGCATTACAAGCGCAAATTAACCCGCACTTTTTATTTAATGCGATTAATACAGTATCAGCTTTATGCCGAACAGATGTAGAAAAAGCAAGGAAGTTACTATTACAGCTGAGCGTGTATTTTCGTTGTAATTTGCAAGGGGCACGTCAGTTATTGATTCCACTAGAGCAAGAATTAAACCACGTACAGGCATACTTATCACTAGAACAAGCAAGGTTCCCAAATAAGTATGAGGTAAAGATGTATATTGAGGATGAGCTAAAGACAACTTTAGTACCACCATTTGTTCTTCAACTATTGGTTGAAAATGCACTGCGACATGCTTTTCCGAAGAAGCAACCAATATGCGAAGTGGAAGTGCATGTTTTTGAAAAAGAGGGTATGGTTCACTTTGAAGTAAAAGATAATGGACAGGGAATTGAGGAAGAACGTTTAGAACAATTAGGAAAGATGGTAGTTTCATCAAAGAAAGGGACTGGAACAGCTTTATATAATATTAATGAACGTCTTATTGGGTTATTTGGGAAAGAAACGATGCTTCATATCGAAAGTGAATTAAATAAAGGGACGGAGATTACCTTTATTATTCCAAAAAAAGTAGGGGAGGAAGAGCCGGGTGTTAAAAGTATTAGTAGTTGACGATGAAATGTTAGCACGTGATGAACTAAAGTATTTATTAGAGAGAACGAAAGAAGTTGAGATAGTTGGTGAGGCTGATTGTGTGGAAGACGCATTAGAAGAACTAATGCAAAGTAGACCAGATATTGTGTTTTTAGATATTCAATTATCCGATGATAACGGATTTGAAATCGCGAATATATTAAAGAAGATGAAAAATCCACCTGCAATTGTATTTGCTACTGCCTATGATCAATATGCGCTGCAAGCATTTGAAGTAGATGCGTTAGACTACATTTTAAAACCATTTGATGAAGAACGTATTGTGCAAACATTAAAGAAGTATAAAAAACAAAAACAAGCGCAAATAGAAACGAAGCACGAAATAAAGGGGACAGATGTAGCAGCAGAGATGCATAAATTAGCATTACCAATTGAAGAATCAATCGTACTTGTGAATATTGAAGACATTATATATGTAGGGCTTGTAGATGGGAAAGTAACAGTAAAAACAATGAGGGAAACGTATGTAACACATGATACACTTGTAATTTTAGAGAAGAAGTTACCACAAGCAAGCTTCATGCGCATCCATCGTAGCTTTATTGCGAATATTAATCATATTACTGAAATTCAGCCATGGTTCAATTCTACTTATAATTTAATCATGAAAGAAGGATCGAAAGTACCTGTTAGCCGTACATATGCAAAAGAACTCAAGAAGCTGCTTCGTATTTAAGAAGCAGCTTTTGTATTTCATCCTTTTATATTTGTAACTGATTCTGTATATTTGACGTTCCGTTATGTAAACGCTTACTTTGGTGTTTATATCCTATACAATAAAGGTACCAAATCGAAAGAGGTGGCCAAAATGAGTACGAAAAAAGTAAATAGTTTCTTATCACAAGCATTTATATTCTCAGCTATTATGTTAATTTCAAATATTATTGCAACGCATTTACCAATTCCAATGCCTTCATCGGTAATCGGGTTAGTTATTTTATTTAGTCTATTATGTTTAAAAGTAATTAAATTGGAGCAAGTTGAATCACTTGGAACAGCTTTAACCGGTATTATCGGATTCCTTTTCGTCCCATCAGGTATTTCAGTTATCAATTCTCTTGGTGTAATGGGGCAATACTTTGTACAAATTTTAACTGTAATTGTTGTAGCAACAGTTATTTTACTCGCTGTAACAGGATTATTTGCACAATTCATTTTAGGAAAAGATGAAAAAGAAACAGAAGATACAAAAGAATTGAAAGTAGTAAATAAAGGACGCAAGCACGGAAAGGTTGCGTAACCATTGAATTTATATATTGTTAGGAGGTAATGAACATGGCAAGCACAATGACTCCATATTTCGGAATCGTCGTTTCATTAATCGCATACGGAATCGGAACATTATTATTCAAGCATTCAAAAGGGTTCTTCCTATTTACACCATTATTCGTAGCGATGGTATTAGGGATTGTCTTTCTAAAGGTAGGTAACTTTACTTTTGAAGAATATAATACTGGTGGAAAAATGATTAGTTTCTTCTTAGAGCCAGCAACAATTGCATTCGCTATCCCACTATATAAACAAGTTGATAAGTTGAAAAAATATTGGTGGCAAATTTTATCAGCTATCGTGGTTGGATCTATTTGTTCAGTAATTGTCGTGTTCATTGTTGCAAAAGCAATCGGTTTAGATACAGCAGTAATGAATTCAATGCTACCACAAGCAGCAACAACAGCAATTGCGTTACCAATTTCAGAAAGTATCGGTGGTATTCCTGCAATTACATCGTTTGCGGTTATTTTCAACGCAGTTATCGTATACGCATTAGGGGCATTATTCTTAAAAACATTTAGAGTGAAACATCCGATTGCAAAAGGTTTAGCACTTGGAACAGCGGGCCATGCACTAGGAGTTGCAGTAGGAATTGAAATGGGTGAGGTAGAGGCAGCGATGGCAAGTATCGCTGTAACGGTAGTTGGGGTTGTAACAGTAGTTGTCATCCCGATGTTCATGCCATTCATTGGATAGTAAAACTTACTTAAAAAATAAGAAAAGCAAGCTATTTGTAGGACAGATTTCTACTGATAGCTTGCTTTTTATGTTACAGTAGTGGTAAGACCTATTTAAAAAAATGTAAGTTTCCTTAAATCTTCATTAATACTATGTAGAATACGTTTTGAATTAGGTCATTGTATTGTAAAATAAGAAGTAAGCTACTATATACCTGTTAAGGTAGGCATATAATGAGTTTATAAAAATCTTAATATGAATGAATAATTAAAAGTAGAAAAGAGAGAGAAATCTACTTATTAACGTTTTAGTTTATAGGACAGGAGAGAGTATTCGTCGATTATGCAAATAAAAAACCTGTTTCAAAGCAAAGGATTTCAGAGGTTACTCGTATTAGTAATACTTGCTCTCGTGTTATACGGGCTGCAAAGTATGTTGAATTTAATATTAATTACGTTTATTCTCACGTATTTAATGGATCGATTCCAAAAGTTTATTTCCCGCAAATTAGATCATTTCATGCCTATTAATCGAAAAATTATTATAGCATTTCTATATGTAATGTTAATTGGTGGAATTGCTATTACGCTATTTAAATATTTACCAGTATTAACGATACAAATTTCACAATTGATTTACCAATTCAATGTATTTTTAAGAAACCCACCAGATAGTGAACTAATTAAGTATGCAGTTAATGCTGTCAATCATATGGAGCTTTCTAAATATGTAGGACAAGGCGTAGACATTTTGTATAAATCAATTACGAATGTTGGTAAATTTGGTCTTCAAGTTTTACTTTCTTTAATTTTGAGTTTGTTTTTCTTACTAGAAAAATCTCGTATTGTTGGTTTTACTGCAAAGTTTAAAGAAAGCAGGCTTGCAATTTTCTATACTGAAATTGAGTACTTCGGTAAGAAATTTGCACGTTCATTCGGAAAAGTAATCGAAGCACAATTTTTAATTGCAGTTGTTAACTGTGTTTTATCCGTGATTGCACTATGGATATTAGGATTCCCGCAATTATTAGGTTTAGCATTAATGATTTTCTTGCTTGGATTAATTCCAGTAGCGGGGGTTATCATTTCGTTATTCCCACTTTGTATGATTGCTTACAATATTGGCGGTATTATGTACGTTGTTTATATTTTAGTTATCGTAACAGTGATTCATGCGCTTGAAAGTTACGTATTAAATCCGAAGTTTATGTCGCAAAAAACAAATTTACCGATTTTCTATACTTTTATGGTATTAATTTTCTCAGAGCACTTCTTAGGTGTATGGGGACTGATTATCGGTATTCCAATCTTCATTTTCTTACTAGATGTTTTAGACGTGACAAGTGATGAAATTGAGAAGGATGTTGGAACAAAATAAAGTGAAGTAGAGAAAAAGCATCGATGTTCGATGCTTTTTCTTTTATAACATTATGTTTCTTATGCCATACTGTAAGGAGAATATAGAATAGGGGTGAAGTAATGGCTGTAAATGAAAAGGTAGAATTGGCTACATTTGCTGGAGGGTGTTTCTGGTGTATGGTTTCTCCATTTGAAGAGATGGAGGGAATTATACAGGTTGTTTCAGGTTATACAGGCGGTCATAAAGAGGACCCAACGTATAAAGAAGTGTGCTCAGAAACAACAGGACATTATGAAGCAGTACAAATTACATTTGATGCAAATAAAATGCCGTATGAGGAATTGTTAAATATATATTGGAGACAAATTGATCCGACTGATATTGGGGGACAATTCCACGACCGCGGGCAGTCTTATGAAACGGTGATTTTTTATCATAATGAAGAACAACATAAAAAAGCTGAGGCCTCAAAAGAAGAGCTTGAGCAGAGTGGACGCTTTTCAAAACCAATTGCGACAAAAATATTACCAGCAGCTACATTTTATCCAGCTGAAGAATATCACCAAGGATATCATAAGAAAAACACATTCCGCTATGAGTTATATCGTAAAGGCTCAGGACGAGATGCTTTTATTAAGCAACATTGGCCAAAGGATAATGCTCATTTAAAAGAAAAACTCAATGAGATGCAGTTTTATGTAACACAGGAAAATGGTACAGAACCACCATTTCGAAATGAGTATTGGAACCATAAAGAGGAAGGTCTTTATGTAGACATCGTTTCAGGTGAGCCGCTGTTTACTTCTCTAGACAAATTTGATAGTGGATGTGGATGGCCTAGTTTTACAAAACCAGTTATGTCAGCAAGTGTGAAAGAAAAGATGGATGTGAGTCATAATATGACACGTACAGAAGTGAGAAGTAAAGAAGGAGACTCACATCTTGGGCACGTATTTCCAGACGGTCCAGGACCAAATGGCCTTCGTTACTGTATTAATTCCGCAGCTCTTCGATTTATTCCAAAAGAGGAATTAGAGAAAGAAGGCTATGGCGATTTCCTAATCTTGTTTGGAAATAAAAAATAACCTCGCAGTTAGCGAGGTTATTTTTTTGTTATTTTGCTTTTTTCTTTTTGAACTTGCTTAATACTTCATAAACGATTGGAACAATAAGAAGTGTTAATAACGTTGAACTTGTTAATCCACCAATTACTGTTACACCAAGTCCTTTAGAAATTAAGCCACTACCTTCAAATCCTAATGCAAGCGGGATAAGAGCACCGATTGTTGCAATTGCAGTCATTAAAATTGGACGAAGGCGTGTTGCACCAGCTTCTAATAAAGCTTCACGTGTTGATAGACCTTCATTTTCTTTATGAATAACGCGGTCGATAAGCACGATTGCGTTTGTTACAACGATACCGATTAACATAAGCGCACCAATCATTGCAGATACACTTAATGTTTCACCAGAGATTAATAAGGCAACAAGAGCCCCAATAATTGTGAATGGTAGCGAGAATAAAATTGCGAATGGTGCAAGAGCACCGCCAAATGTAACGACAAGAACGAAGTATACAATGGCAATCGCAGCTAACATCGCTAAGCCCAGTTGTTTGAATGATTCTTCAATATCTTTAGTAACACCGCCCATAGAAACATCTACACCGGAAGGAAGATCCATTTTATCTACTTCTTTTTGGACTGCAGCAGATGCTTTTGAAACGTCATCAGATGTTAGTTTTGCACTAACCTCTGCATAAACACGTCCATCTCGGTGTGTTACTGTATTCGATGTTTCACCTTCTTTTACAGTCATAACATCTTTCACAGCTACTTCATTACCAAGTGGTGTTGTAATTTTGCGATTTGTTAAGTCATCGATTGTTTCATAATTTTGTTTTTCAGCTTCTACATATACATTGATATCCTTACCGTCTTTTTTAATTGTTGTCAGAACAGGGCGATCATGTTGATTAGAAAGTCCCATTCCAATTTGAGCAGCCGTTAAGCCCATTTTACTTAGCTTTTCTTGATCTGCGACTAAAGTGTACTCTGCATATGTTTTTGCAATACTAGAATCTATATCTTTTAAGTCTTTATTTTTCTTCATGATATTTTGAATATCTTTTACGACAGGCTTAATGTCTTCTGAGCTATCTCCGTAAACGTATAGTTTAATTTCATTACTACCGCCACTTGCTCCGAAGTCTTGGTTTTTCCATTCGCCTTTGCCAGACATCTTCTGTAAATCTTTAACGACTTGTTCTTTCTCTTTTTCGAAGTTTTTCGTGTCGTTATCATATTGCACGAAGAACATTGCTTGGTTTGATTGACCAGGACTCATTGGATTCTCTCCACCTAATGAGAACTGAATTGTTTTGACGTCTTTATTATCTTGGAAGTGCTTCTCAGCTTTTGTTGCAATTTTTTCAACGTCTTCTAACGTTTGACCTGGTTCAGGATTATATGTTGCAATAATCATTTTTTCTTCTTCAGAAGGTAAGAAACTTACACCGATAACTGGTACAAGTGCAAGACTACCAACCAATAGAAGGACAGCGATACTTGATGTAATAATTTTGTGATTTAAAGCCCATGCAAGTATGCGTTTATAACCATTTGCTAATTTACTTGGTTTTTCTTCATGATGTACTTCTCTTTCCCTCATACTCTCTTTCTTAAATAAAGAGTGAGCTAGCATCGGTACGATTGTAACAGCTACTAGTAATGATGCTAATAAAGCGAAGACGATAGTTAAGGCAAATGGTAAGAACATTTCACCAATCATACCTTTTACTAGTCCAAGTGGTAAAAATACAGCAATTGTTACAATGGTAGAAGACATAATTGGGATAAACATTTCTTTCGTAGCTTCACGAATTAAATCTTTTCCGCGCAATTTCTCTTCTGATAACGACATACGTCGGTAAATATTTTCAATAACAACAATTGAGTCATCGACAACGCGGCCTATAGCAACGGTCATTGCTCCAAGTGTCATAATGTTAAGCGTAATATCCATTTGCTTTATGACTAAAACAGCAATTAATAAAGAAAGTGGTATTGAAACGACAGAGATTAACGTTGTTCGAATATTTCGTAGGAACAGCATAATAATAACAATCGCAAAGATAGCACCGAAAATTGCTTTGCTTAGCATTGTTTCAACTGATTTTTCAATAGGTGCACCTTGGTCGAATGTTGAAATGATCTCTAAATCTTTATATTTTTTCTCAAGATCTTTTACTTTATCTTTTACTGCATTTACAATATCAACTGTATTTGCATCAGAGGCCTTCACAATTTGAATTCCAATTGCTTCTTTTCCATTTGTTCGAGAAATGGATTCTGCTTTCCCAACTTCTTTAATGTCAGCAATTTCGTCTAATGTAACTGTTGGAATCCCGTTCATAGCAGCTGGATTCATTTGCGGCGTTTGTGCACCAGCGCCAGCATTTTGACTACCTTGACCGTTAGGTGAGGAAGGTATAGCTGGGATTTTAAGTTCTTTTAATGCTTTAATCGTTGTAATATTGCCATCTACAACAACTGATTTTTCCGTGTCCTTAAATGTGTATAAGCCAAGTGGTAAAGATACATCCGATCCCTTAATCACATTTTTTACAGTATCTTCACTTAGTCCTAGTTCTTTCATTTTATCTTTCTTGAAGACGAGCTGTACTTCATCTACTTGTTGACCTGCAATTTGAACAGATGCAACACCATCAAGTCCTTTTAATCCCGGTACAACATTTTTCTCTACATTTTCAGTTAAGGTAGCTAAAGATTCATTCTTGCTTGCTACGCTTAACGAAATAACAGGAAAAGCATTGAAGTTTACCCGTGAAACTTTAGGATCTTTAACACCTTCTGGGAGTTTTACATTCGTGAGAGCTTCTTTAATTTCTGTTTCTGCTTTTTCCATATTTTTATCAAAATCGTATTCTACTTGAATAGAAGATGCGTTTTGAAAAGATGATGAGCTCACAACGTTAACACCGCTTAAATTTTGTAGTTGTTCTTCCATCGGCTTTGAAACTTTATCAGCTACTTCTTCTGGTGTAGCACCAGGATAGACCGTAGTTACTGTCACAATCGGTGTTGTAATATCAGGAATTGTTTCCAGCTTCATATTGAGTCCAGAGTAGATCCCCGCAATAGTAACAATAATGGTTAGTAGCCAAACTGCGAACTTATTTTTTAACGAGAAATTGATGATTTTGTTCATGTTTGCGCTCCCTTTTTATTATATTGACCAACTGGTCAGTCTAATACATAATATAACTGACCGTTCGGTCAAACGTCAATAAAAAGAGATGGTATAATACATTTATAATAAGATGCGAGATTAAATTTAGGAGAGAAGATATGAAAGAAAAAGAGCGTTTAATTATAGAATCGGCTATGAAGTTGTTTGCGAATAAGGGTGTAAATGCAACGTCGGTACAAGAAATCGTCACCACTTGTGGTATTTCAAAGGGAGCTTTTTATTTGTATTTTAAATCAAAAGATGAGCTTTTATTAGCGACGCTTCGATATTATTATGACAAAATCCAAAAGAAAATGCTGGATATTGAGCAAGAGTCTTTGTTACCACGTGAAAAATTTGCAAAACAATTACATTGTCAGTTTAATGATATACAAAGGCATAAAGAGTTTATTATTATGCATGCGAGAGAAAATGCGATTCCGTTTAATAAAGAAGTGGAAGAATTTATGATGCGGATGAAGTTAGAGTCTCATGCATTTTATCGAAATAGTTTATTGTCCATTTATGGTGAAAAGATTATGCCATATTTATTGGATTTAGTAATTATGGTGGAAGGCATATGCCGTGGGTATTTAGAATTAATTATTTTACAAGCAACAGAAATTGATTTATCTTACGTCTCTGCTTTTATTTTAAAAAGAGTAGATAATCTAGTAGATGGCTTGGTAGAGTCTTCGGAAGAGCCTATTTTACATGAAGAAAAGCTTGGAGAATTTCTTTGTAAATCAGAGCTCATTAAGGAACAGGTTAAAGAGCATTTTTTAAAAGAAATTATTGGATTTAAGCGCACTCTAGCTGATCAATTAGAGGACGATGAGTTGCTAGTAACATTAGATGTTTTAGAGGCGGAAATGCGATTACTTAATCCAAGAATTCCGGTAATTAGAGGTATGTTAGCAAATTTAGAGGCGTATCCGGAATTAAAAGAATTTCGATTACGCCTTATAGGATACTACAATATAAAAAATTCTTAATAAAAACAAGTAAAAAACTCCTTGTCTACACAAGGAGTTTTTTCTTAAAGACTACTTACTATTTTGAGACCATTCTTCAACATCCCAAACCTTTGTGATCCAATCTTCATAGAATTCCGGTTCGTGACATACAAGGAGAATTGTTCCTTTATATGCTTTCATAGCCTTCTTAAGTTCTTCTTTTGCTGTAACATCAAGATGGTTTGTCGGCTCATCAAATAGTAGCCAGTTACTTTCTTCACCCATTAACTTACATAAACGAACTTTTGCTTGTTCTCCACCACTTAATTGACTTAATGGGCGAGAAATATGTTCATTTTTTAATCCGCATTTTGCTAACATCGCACGAATTTGATGCTGGTCTAGGCCAGGGAATGTATTCCATACATCATCAATTGGTGTTATATTATCAGCTTTAACTTCTTGCTCAAAGTATGCAGGCTCTAAGAAGTCACCAAGACTTGTTTTACCGTTTAAAGGTTTAATTTTACCTAAGATTGTTTTTAGTAACGTTGATTTACCAACACCATTACATCCAACAATAGCAATTTTTTCACCACGCTCAATTGTCATTGATAGCTTTGGTAGTAGCGGATGTGTATATCCGATTTCTACATTTTCACCTTCAAAGACGAAGCGACTACTTGCACGACTTTCTTTAAATGAGAATTCAGGTTTAATTGCTGTTTCCGGACGATCAATAAGTTCCATGCGATCAAGTTGTTTTTGACGACTCTTTGCACGACCTGTCGTTGAATAACGAGCCTTGTTCTTTGCAATGAAGTCTTCTTGCTTTTTGATAAACTCACGCTGCTTTTCATAAGCGTTTATATGTTGATTTTTATTGATTTCTGCTAGTTCTAGGAATTTTTCATATGTCGCTGTATAGCGCGTCATTTTTGTGAATTCTAGATGGAAAATAACATCAACACATTTGTTCATAAATTCTGTATCATGAGAAATTAATAAGAATGCATGTGGATATTCTTTTAAATAAGTTGTTAACCAATGAATATGTTCAACGTCTAAATAGTTAGTAGGTTCATCAAGCAATAACACTTCTGGTTGCTCAAGTAATAGCTTTGCAAGCAATACTTTTGTACGTTGTCCACCACTTAGTGCTGAAACATCACGATCTAAACCAATAGCATCAATTCCAAGACCACGTGCAGCCTCTTCAATTTTCATATCTAGTAAATAGAAACCACCTGCTTCAAGTGCATCTTGTATTTCTGCCATTTGTTCAAGAAGTTCTTCTAGTTCTTCTGGTGTAGCAGTTCCCATTTTTTCTGTAACTTCATTTAAAGCTGTTTCCTTTTCGAATAACGGTAAAAATGCATCCGCTAGTACGTCACGAATTGTACGTCCAGGCGTTAAAACCGTATGCTGATCTAAGTAGCCGTAATGTGTGCCCGGTGTCCATTCTACGCGACCTTGGTCATGAATAAGCTGACCAGTAATGATATTCATGAATGTTGATTTACCAACACCGTTTGCACCAACTAATCCAACGTGCTCACCTGCTAATAATCGCATAGATACATCTTTAAATAATGTACGATCGCCAAATGTATGTCCTAATTTTTCAACTGTTAATAAGCTCATAGTATCCTCCGTCCAACTTGAAATAGTACCTTGAATCATGATACTAAATTCTTTCATATAATGCTATCATTTCAAAATGTATATTTTTTCAAAAGAAGTGTTTGTAAATGTTAGTATATAAAAAAGTTACTTCTCCTACAGAAGTAACTTTTTGGTTATGCCTTTTGTTTAACTTCACTAACTTTCTTTTCAGCTACAATAAAATGCGGTCTACGTTTTGTTTCATAATAAATACGACCGATATATTCACCAATAACACCTAGGAATATGAGTTGAATACCGCCAATAAATAGTATAGCGGAAATGAGAGTAAAGTAACCAGGAACTTCCACACCACCGAGGATGATTTGAACGAACGTAGTGATTACGTATAAAAGTCCTAAAATGGTTGTTAGTAATCCAAGATATATAGATAGACGTAACGGTTTATTATTGAATGAAATTACACCATCAATTCCATAATTTAATAATTTCGAGAAGGTCCATTTACTTTCTCCATCAGAACGTAATACATTTTCATATTCAATGATTAATTCGTTATAACCGATCCAAGAAAATAAGCCCTTTGAAAATCGGTTGTATTCACTTAAAGATAATAAAGAATCTACTGCTCTTCGACTTAAAAGTCTAAAGTCACCAATACCGTCTACTAATTCAATATCTACAAATTTATTCATCACTTTATAGTAAAGACGAGAGACGAAAGAGCGAACGGGTGAATCACCAGTTCTTGTTCTTTTTGCAATGACTTGGTCGTAGCCGTCGTTATATCCTTCTAACAGTTCTTTTATTAACGTAGGAGGGTGTTGTAAGTCAGCATCCATAATAACAATTGCATCGCCTGTAGCATATTTTAAACCAGCTAACATTGCAGCTTCTTTTCCGAAGTTTCGACTAAATGATATGTAGTGTACCGATGAATCTGCACTAGCTAAATCACGTAAAATATTTAAAGTATCATCTTTACTACCATCATTAACAAAAACAAATTCATAATCGGTAGTTAATTTATGAATTTCAAGGGAAGTCTCTGAATAAAAGGCTCGAAGCACCTTTTCTTCATTGTAGCATGGTACAACTATTGAAAGGGTCATGTTTGACACTCCTTGTTTGTAGTGGATTAAAATAATATTTAGATATTATTTTAGGAAGCTATCTAAATAGATAGCTTCATGATTCATTAAGTGCTCATTATTGCTTTTTAAAAGAAAATTTTCGTCGTGCTTTTGGATTTTTGAAAATTAGTAAAGCTATACAGATAATTAGTGAGATGATTGATATAGTCATACCTAATTTGAAGTAAGGTGTAACGTAAGTCATTTCGATTACATGTGAACCTTTTGTAATTGGAACACCGATAAAGGCAGAATTCGCTTTCGTAAATTCTGTTTCTTTCCCATCAATTTTTATAGTCCAGCCTTTACTATATGGGACAGATAGATATAAGAGCCCGTCTTTATTTGATTTGATATCCCCTTTTAAATAATTGTTCTTATAATAAATATTTTCAAGCCTATTTTCAGTTAGTTTTTTTGTTTCTTTTTGTATACTTTCATAGTTTACAATATTTGCTTGCAAGTCACCTAATTCATACTCACCTGCCATATCAATAGAGATAGTTAGGTTTTCTGGACGCTCATTGCCCAAATTGTAAACAAACCTTTCTAACGGATAAGAGTATGCACCAGCATCGTCCCCTTTTCCTATCGTTTTTCCATTAACAGTTGCATTGAATGTGCCTGCATTTTTTAATTTTAATTCTATCAGTAGATCACCAGGTGTATCAGGATAATTGATAGGTACAATCATATTTCCAAAGCCATGAACAATTAGTTTATTTTCTTGTTTTTCCATGTTTTCGAATTTTGCTTTTTCCGTTTTAATAGATACTGCCTTTGATTTAAGGTCTTGTTTATTAAAATGGTTTAATGAAAATTCTTTTGTATTATTAACGACAACAGCATGTAATAATAATTGATCACGCTGAGCGAAGTTTAATTTAGAAAATTCTTCTTCACTTATAGCCGAATCATATACATATCCTAACGGTAAAGCATAGTCATTTTTGTAAATATTATATGGTCCTACTTGCTGTAATAGTTTATATCCATAAGGTACATTCTTTGAATCTGTATCAGCACTTAATACGCGATATTTTATACCTAGCATATTTTCGAGTAGTAGTCGACTATCAGCTTGATAAAACATTGAAGGTGTATCGTACATTTGGAATACGCCATATTTATTTTTCATAAAGTCATGGACATAATAATTAACCAAGCTTTGATACGTACTTACGCCATGATATCCTTGTAGCATTGGTGTGTTATATTCGCTATATGGATTAAGAATACGATAAAAGTCTTTATCATTTTCTTGTATGTAGCGAATTGCAGCAATTTCTTCTTGATTATCATAGCCTGGTTCGTGTAACTTTTCAGTTGAAATCTGGCTCTGCCCGTAAACTGTGCTAAGTATATTATTCGCATACATATAATTCATAGAAATTGTGCTAACGAGTACGTTCAATACAACTAAAAATTGTATGAAAGGTTTAGAAATATAACGCCATAAACATACTGTAATAACAGAAAGAACGACAGTTCCGAGTAAAATGTTATCAACGTCTTGTAAAGGTTTATCAGTTACATTTATATTTGCCTTTCTATAAAATGCATAAATGAATAATCCAATAGACACTAATAAACTTATTAAATAAGGTAATTTGTAGTCTTTCTTATGAATAATCATCCAATCTAGAATGTATGCAATTGTTTGGGCAATTACAAATACAAATAAATAAAACCATCTAGATTGCATTGCTGAAAAACCATTAAACATAGAATATGTATATGGAAGCATAAACAGAATGAACATGAATAACGTAAAGAATACTTTATTCTTTACGAGTTTATCACGTATAAACATTCCAAATACGATTAAGAATAAAATTAAAGCTGGTAAAGCTAATTGATGATTTTCAGCATTATACATGAAGAAAATATTTTCCATTAAATCTTTATAAAATTTATCTTCAAATAATAATGGTATCTCAAACTTTTTTGATAGTCGATCAGCGCTAAATACGGCATTAACTGATGGGAGGAAGCAAACAGCGGCTAAACCGAGTGATAATCCGTACAATAAACCGATTCTAATATAATAAGTTAGAAAAGAGACAATCGTTTTATTTTGTTGTGTCGCAAAGTATTGGAATAATGCATAAATAAATATGAAAATACTTGTGATAAAAGCAAAATAAAAGTTTGATGCTAACATTAAAGTAGCAGCGATTAGGAAAAGGCCGTGCTTCTTTTCAATAATATATTTATCAAGTCCCCATATTACTAATGGTAAAAATACAATGGCATCAGCCATGAAATCCCATAGTAAAGAGTGGCGGATGAAAGTAATACAGCCACCATATATAATAGCAGCAACAAAAGATGAGAATGCTGTTTTATTATGGTAACGTAAAGAACCATACATGAATACCATAGCTAAAAAGTTTTTTAAAATACTCATGTATAATTTCACGTCATATACTTGCTCAAGACTTAGTTTAGGTAGTAACAGTGTAATCCAGAAAAACGGTGATGTGCTGTAATAATAACTAAACTCTCCAAATAAATCTCCACCTAATCCATAATCAAAAGACCAAAAAAGGTTGCCATCTTTAAAGGCATGTTGTAGAAGAAACGTAAAAAAGCCAAATTGACGTAACGCATCCCCTGTACCAGAAAAGGCTTGATTAGATGTTAAAAAGAAATAATGAAAAGCAAAAGCGCACAATAATAATATTGGTATAATTATCATTGTTTTCTTGGAAAAGAATTTATTATTCGGCTTTATGCTCATAAAAATTGATAATCCTCCTTTGAAAGTCGTTACATGTAGCAACTAGTTTTTAGGTAGCATATAAAAACACACCAATTTTTAAAGGTGTGTTCTTTAGTTTTAACATGAGAAAATATATATTTTTGTTGAAGCATATATATTTTTACAAGCGTTGAATTTCATAGTTTATATATAATTTAGTATAAGGCATTTTCAGAAAGTAAGTCAATTTGAGCTGGAATATATAGCATTTTTTTACTGAAGAAAAATGATGGTATATAAAAAAAGCAAAAAGCTTTTCCATTTTTAAATAGGAAAAGCTTTTTGCTTTTAAGCATGTTTGCGAATGAGCTTTTGTTTTATAAACCCTAAAACAAATCCACGTATTTGAGGATCAATTCCAATTCCAATTATACCGTATAGTATACCAGTAAGAGTTAAAGCAATTAGTGGCGGTAAGTTGATTAATGCAATTCGGTATATACCGTAACTAATAATAAAGGCTAAGGAATTAAATATAATTCCTTTAACTAATAATTGCATGCCTTTACGAATAAAGAGGGTAAATCCAATTAATAGTGTAATTTCGGTAAGGATAGCTGCGGCAGCTGCTCCCATCATTCCATATTTACTACCTAATACAATATAACCTATGATGGCAACAACCAATCCAATAGTCATTGTTGTTGCACGTTTCCATTGCTGGCCAATCGTTGTTAAATTATCGGCTAGTGGATAGTTAATTGATTGTAAAATAACCATAAACGCTAAAATAGCAAGAGCGTCACCAGCGGGAGCGTATTTTTCTCCTAATAAACTAACAATCCAGAAACTTGGATCAGCAATAAAGGGGATAGAAATTCCCATTCCTAAAAAAGACATAAGTTTTAGTTCAAAGCTTGATAATTTTCTATGTTCTTCAATATTTTGCTCATTACCAAAAGCAAAAAGCCTTGGATAAAAGGCAGCTGCAATTACTCCAGGTATTTGATATAGTACGGCAGGTATTTTATATGCAGCACCAAAGAATCCAACTTGCTTATATGTTGAAACTTTTTCTAATATAATAGGCCCTAATTGTGGTAAGAGCATAATGATGATTCCATTGATTGTGAAAATAAGTAGTTGATCTAAAATACCTTTATCCCAACCCTTATGTACTTTCGTATAGCGTATTGTCATTATAAAGGCAATAAAACCTGTTACAAGACTAGATACCCCGTACATGGCAGCAACCATCATAAGTGACCATTGAAAAGACATCCCTAATAATAGGGCAGCAGCAGCTGTTACACCTTGTAGTACAGAAATAATAGCTGTAAATTGCATGCGCTCTGTAACTTGGAAGTAAGCCATACCAACACCTTGTAAGGTTGCTCCGAACATCGTTGGTAGAACAACCCAATATACCATCGCACGTAAGTAAGCATCGGGATAGAAGAACTGGGCAAAAATGGCGAAGAGTACAGAAATTACGATAGCTAATATTAAACGAATACGTAAATAACTACTTATTAGTACACTAATATTAGCATCGCTTCTCGTTCCTTCACGCATAAACGTATGTGTCAAACCTGCATCTGTAAAGTAACAAATAACAGCTGAAACTGCTAATGCAGTTGTAAACATACCGTAATCCTCTGGAGAAACATATCTTGCAAAGAGAATTGTTGCAATGGCCAGTACAAAGCGGACAGTAATGTTTCCTACAAAGAGGTAGGATGCGTTTTTTAGAATTTTATTTGTTTTCATGAGAAAGGACCTTTCTATTCTTTAGGACCCGGTTAGCTTGTCCTATTTGTAAATTTGATTTGTTTACAGCAAGAGAGAGTATCGTTATATTTTCGGTTTAAGAAAACAGAAATTTAATTCGTACAAACCAAAGCATTGCATATAGCTTTTTACTACGCTTTCCATTTTTTGAATAGATTTTACGGCAATATCTCTTTATATCTTTTTTGATTAATTGAACTTGGGCATTATTTAATTGAGAGTTTTCTTTAATGTATATACAAGCATTATTGATAACCGTATAAGGGAATAAATAAGTCTCAAGAATTTCAATAAGTGACTGAGAATCTTTTGTAATGAAATCTTGGGATTTATTATGTACCCAGTCCTTCATACGATTGAATACTTCCAGCTCTTTTGTTGTTTTTAATTCATAATCTTTATACTTAGAAGAAAGATTTCCTTCTGATAAGATTCTATAATATGTTAAGTATTCATCGACATAACATACATTTGTCACACTCATAAGCTTAAATAAAAACTCCAAGTCTTCGCCCCAACTACATCCTGGTGTAAAACGAATGTTATGATCCATTACGATGGATCGTTTGAAAATCCAAGTACTTGTTTGAGCAACAACTTGATGTGTTAGGAATGCTTTTGCCATATCGCCTTTAATAAAGTTTGTTGTATGTTCAACCTTCTCGCCTGTTTCTTCGTAGAAATTCATATAACCACAATAGCACGCGTCCATGTTGTTTTTATGCATACTTTCGACTTGCTTCTCAATTTTAGTTGGATGCCATAAGTCATCACTATCAAGGAAAGCGACATATTCTCCGCTAGCACTTTCGATACCTGTATTACGAGCTACCGAAACACCTTGGTTTTTTTGATGAACGTATTTTACTTGTCTTGGATATTTTTCGGCAAGGTTTTTCACGATAGAAGGTGATTGATCTTTACTTCCATCATCTACAATTACAATTTCAATGTTTTTATATGTTTGATCTAGTATTGACTGCATTGTTTCTTCAATATATTTTTCCGTGTTATACAGAGGTATGACAACAGAAACAAGTTGCTTTTGTTCCATCATAGAATTTTTATCTCCTCAAGTTTTTTATGTCTTGCACCATATATACAAGCCCTTTGAAAGGGAGAAGATTACAAGAACATCTGTATAAGTTTAACGCATATAAACTTTGTAAATCAACTTTCTATTAAAAAGGTGGCGGGAAGTGAGATTCTTATGGTTAATTCTCGTATTTCAAACAGCTTTAACATGTCTATTGCATATAAATTCTTATTTATACCATTTTAACTTATTAGTAAGTAGGATGTATTTATTGTAACGATTGTGAAGGCGAATAAATTATTATTGAGAATAAAAAAACCTCTTAATTTTTGAAATAAATTAAGAGGTTTTTTATATTAACTTTGAAATATTAGGTTAGTCTTTGTCTGGCTTAGTTGCATTTAATTTTTGCTTTAGTAACGCATAATCTTGCGTTAATGTTACAAGTTGATGATGTTGTTTAGAAATTTTTCTTGTTAGGTCAAAAATTAAGATGAAACAGAATAATAGTCCAAATAAGAATAAAATGGAAGGGGGATATTCTACTTTTAATAGTTTTCCAATCCAGTTTATAATTTTATCAGTAGAACTTAAAATAGCCATTGCAATACAAACTAAAATCCATAAAATAGCATATTTCGTTTCTAAAGTTCCACGGCGAATGGAATTAATAATTAATAATAATAATAATAAAATAAAGATGAATGAAAAGGTAATTATAGGCATTTATATTATCAACCTTTCACGATTTTTTGCATCAATATAGCAAGGCTTACTTTAATCATGTAATATGCAGATTTAAAAGGTGTAATGGAAGATTGTCCACCTTGTCGCTCTTGCATATTTACAGATATTTCATTAATACGAAGTTTTTTCTTTTTTAAATGAATAAGAACTTCTGGTTCTGGATAATCTTTTGGATAGTTGTGTGCAAAAATTTTAATTACCTCTCGATTGATAGCACGATATCCAGAAGTTGGATCCATAAATGTTTGTTTTGTTAGTACTTTCAATAGAGCAGTAAAATAAAAAATACCGATCCTTCTAGAAATACTACCTTTATATGCTGTTTTTTCTGTAAAACGTGACCCTAGCACCATATCGCATTCATCTTCAGCGATAGGCTTTATAATTTTATATAAATCATCTGGATTATGTTGTCCATCAGCATCGAACTGAATCGCAATATCATATCCGTTCTCATATGCGTATTTATATCCAGTTTGTACAGCTGAGCCAATACCTAGGTTATATGGTAAATTCACAAGGTGAACAGGAAAATCTTTTACGATTTGAGCTGTTTTATCGTGTGATCCATCATTAATAACGCAAATGCTTAATCCTGTAAAATGCTGTTTTAGTTTTAATAATCTTGTTAATGTATCTGCAATTGCTTCTTCCTCGTTATACGCTGGAATAATAATTAACGTTTTTGGTATTGAAATTGGTACTTCAATAGTCATTACCGCACCATCCCTTATATACTTAATCATATTATGGTTATTTTTAAACGAACTTTATTTAATATACCATTAACAGTATAACAAAATAAAGGAAAAGCTGATGCATGATTTAGGAGAACAGATTGAGAATAAAATGGTAAGAGGTGATATTTTGTATAAAAAAATACATGCAAGGAAGAACCTGTGCATGTATGATGAAAAGATTGTATTAAATATTCCAAGGCTTACTTAAAGTTAAAACCTCAGCCATCTCTTTACTTTTTAAACGTCCCTTTTTTCGGTTTTCCGCGCGTTCTAAACCGGTTGTGTGTAACCAATGTTCTTCCTGAGTTTCAGGGAGTACTTGTGGTACGGACGAAGGTTTTCCATCTTTTATTGCTACAAATGTAATGAAACAAGTAGCAGCAATTCTACGCTCGCCTGCTAATAAATTTTCTGCGATTACTTTTACGAAAACTTCCATTGAAGATTTCCCTGTATAACATACAAATGCTTCATAACAAACAGAATCAGCTTGGTGAATTGGAGTTAAAAAATCAACTGAATCAATAGATGCTGTTACGCAATGTTTACGACTATGTCTTGCAGCCGCAATTGAAGCAATACTATCAATTTCTGCTAATAATTTCCCTCCAAAAAGTGTTTGGTGATTATTTAAATCGTTAGGAAAAACACGTGTTGTCTTAATTGCTTTAGATTCTCGCATGAATTTCTTTTCCATATATTCAGCCCCTATAGTCTGTTTTCAATCAGAATAATATGTGTAAGCGGAGTACTCATATTAGATATTTAATGAAGTAAAGTGTATTCCAAAAGAGGATTATTTAAACTTCTGTATTTGTATTCATGTAACTGAAAGAAAATTTATTTTATCTAAAATGTAGTGTAAAAGAGGATTCGCTTACATTGCAAGTAAAAAGTAATGACTATGTATTCGTCATAGAAATTCCCTATCAGCTGTGTACCCATTCATGATAGAATCATTTTGTTATGAATGGAAATAGAGGTGCAATGGACATATGAATCATATACAAACAAATTTTTCATCTTTCTTCAATAAAATTACGATTGGTGCGATGCTCGCATTTTTTGTTTATAGTTGTTGGGCAGCATTTGAGGCTAGTAAGCAATTCTTTGGAGGAAGTACAACAAGTGTAACAATTATATTAGCAATTTTTATCATACTTATTTTGTTAGTGGCATCAATTCTACAATATCGTTTTACAGATAAACAATTTCTTATTTTTCTTATAAGTATATCTACAGTTGTGAGGCTTAGTATGCTGTTATTTGTAGATGCTCCAATAATTGGTGATATGAAAGTGATGTATGAGTCTGCAAAGCAGATTGCAATTGGTAATAATATAGAGACTGTAAATCATTTGCCTTTTATTATATATGAGTCAGTAATTATTCGTATATTTGGTGATACATTATTCGCTTTACAACTATTTAATGTGTTATTTTGCGCAGGAACCGCATTTTTTATTTATCGTATTGCGGCAATAGTTTTTGGAGAAGAATGCGGTCGTATTGCTTCTATATTTTATGCTCTGTATATTCCGAATATATTGCTGAGTTCCGTATTAACTCCTGAGTCACTTGCAATATTTTTATTTTATTTTGCTTGTTACATACTTTTATATAAAGGGTTAGATCATCCTTATATGTGGGTGTTTTCAGCGATTTTATTTGCATTTAGTAATATGATTTTTCCAATGGGATTATTTCTTCCTATTTTTATCACTGTATATGTATTATTAATTGAAGTGTTTCAATCAGCAACGAAACAAAAAGTGTTACTAAAGATGGTAGGGATACTTATTCTATTTTATAGTACTCATTTTGGTGTGAATTATGGAATTAAGACAATGGGAATGTCACAATATACGATTTCGAATGAGACGTATGTTCAATCTGTCTTAATTGGAAAAACGAAACATGAGGAAAAAATATCGAAAAATCAAAGTGTAACAGAGCATATTGATCAAAAGTTAAAAGAGATTGAGGGAGAAAGATTTAAACTTTTAGAGCCGATGATAAATCAGTTTTCAGATGAGGGGATAAATTCTATTCTTTTCAAATGTGAAAAACTGATATATATAGCCGTAACATTGTTTATGACTATAGCTCTATTACACTTCCTTATTAAGAAACAACAAAATGAGGGATATATGTTGTTCTTATTTTTAATTAGTGGCTACGTATTGTTAAGGCTCTTCCAAGTAGATATGGCATATTACAATGTAATTATGCCGGCATTGTTTATTTTGCAGAGCTTTGGTGTTTATATGAGTTATGTGTATTGTCAAAAAATATTTTTCAGAAAATAAAAAGAATCCATTCTGGATTCTTTTTTTGATGGAAGATGAAATTTAGTAGTCAGTACAGATGGAAAGTATGCCTGACTACTAAATTTCATCTTATCGATTTAATTCTAGTTGCAAATTATCGGCTGTTAGAGCCATTTGTGAGGAATCATCTTGAATTCCTTTCATTACTTGTGAAATAGCTTGTAGCTCATGTTCAATTTTCTTATTCTGTTCTTTTGAGTTAGACATATCTTTTACAATTTCTTGGAAGTATCGATCTGTTGCTGACATACTATCCGTTCCTTCCGATACGAGAGAGCTAATTTGTTTCACGGAAGACGAGACACGGGTAATTTGTTCATTTGTTTTTTCGACGAGCTTTGTAACGTTAAATATAGATTCTTTCGTTTGCTCTGATAATTTTCGGATTTCACCAGCAACAACAGAAAACCCCTTCCCAAATTCTCCAGCACGTGCAGACTCGATAGCAGCATTTAGTGCGAGTAAATTGGTTTGCTCCGCAATCGATTTAACAATATCTATGATTTCATTAATTTTGTTAGAAATATTGAGGAGTTCATGAGTATCTGTAATAATCGTTTCCATATTCATTTGAATAGATCCCATTCGTTTGTTTTGCTGGTTTAATTGTTCTTTTCCTTTATTCGCTTTTTCTTCAGATGTTGTAGCTAATGATGTACCTGTTTTAGCAATCTCTACAATAGTTTCAGATTTGGTGGTTAGTTTTTGAATAGAAGAGCTTGTTTTTTCAGATACAGCAGCTAGTTCTGTTGCGATATGCGTAATTGTCATAGCAGTTAGTTCTTTTTCTTTCTCATGCTCTTTTTGCATTCTTTCATATTCAGATTCATAAGCTGCAAGAACAAGTTCTTGTTCAAGAGTGAATAATTTATTTATAACATTTATAGAATAGGAAAAATCATCGATTGTTGTTATTTTTGTTTGCAAAATCTTCATGATAGAGCGGAATAATTCTTGATAAGCAGCTGTATACCATTTTCGATGTAAACCAATTTGCACATGTCTTTTGGCGATTCTAACACGCTGTTCAATGAAATCTTCATGCATATTGCCGCTGAATAATTCTTTAATATGTGTTTTTAAAGTTTGTTTTAGTTTTGGAATAGAGCTGTAACGTTCAATAATAGTAATTAAATTAGGTTGTTTTGTAATGTTGGCATAGAATTTTTCAGTAATCCAATCAATTTCTGCATAAATAAAAGGCTGTAGTACTTTTACAACTTGTAAATCTTCTTTTGAAATATGTAGCATATCCATTTGAATTTTCAATTCAGAATTAGTAGGTACATTAAAAGTTATTTGTTGGTCCTTACTTAATTCGATTATACTGGCATTTGTTTTATTAATATTTTTTCTGAAAACCCCAAGCATCATTCTTCCCCCTGTATATAAAACGTTTTCAATTTTAAAACTAATATAGAGTAATTATATATGCTTATATATAATTACTCTATATTAGTTCGTTGAATAGTATATAAATTAAGAGAATTCTATCTAGAATTCTCTTAATGGCCTCTATTAATTTTAGCATGTGTTTTAAAGAAAACAGGGAAATGCACATTATATATTACAGTGACGACACGAATAACGAATGTTACTAATAAACAAACATAGAAAGCTAATACGTGCGCCCCCATAGCGTGTGTGATTAGGAAGCTAATTGCTCCTAAGATAGAAGCGATTGCGTAAATCTCTTTTCGGAATACGTAAGGGATATCTTGAGCACAAATATCACGCAAAATACCGCCTCCAATACCTGTAATGACTCCCATTGAAACAACTAGAAATGATGCGTCAACATGATGTGACATTGCCGCATTTGCACCAATAGCTGTAAAAACGCCTAAGCCAACAGCATCAGAAAGCATAATAACGACTTGAAGTTTATTGATACGCTCAAAAAACATACAAGTGAATAATGCTGATAATACACTTACGAAAAAGTAAATGGGTTTTACAAATGCGACAGGGGGCAGGTTACCAATCATGATATCACGAATAATACCGCCGCCGAGCGCAGTGGCTACAGCTAAACAAAGGACACCAAATAAATCTAAATCTTTTTTTAAACCAACTAATGTACCAGAAATGGCAGCGGCGATAATGCCAAGAAACGTAAATATATCGATTAATAACATGGCCTTAATCCCTTCCTCTTAAAGATGTTCCAGAGAAAAAATATACACTAAAGTATTGGAAATAACAATTACTTTTCGCTACATGTAGAAAAACGGATAAAATTCATAAAGAAAGCGTTTGAAAATGTTTGGAAAATAACCATAAAGTAATCTGAAAAAGATATGAAAAGATTAATTTTACATTTTTTGATGTTGTTCATTTGGTAAAATATTACAATTAGAGGTGAGATATTTATATTTGTATAAAATGATAAAAAAATATGTATATACTGACAAAAATAAGGGGATGGTTGTTAGATAGATTTTGTAAAAATAGGGGAGTATAGCTAAAGGACGATGATTTCTATTACTTATTAATACTTGTCCTGGCTAGTTTTAGCTGGAAAAATAGTTCTCGATTTGAATATGAGTTATGTTATAATTGCTAGGTGTGTTTGAATGATAAAAAATTATGATTAAAAGATAATGTTAAGATTTTGTATGGAGGTCTTGGAATGTTAGCAAATCAAGCTAGGGTTAGATTTGAGCATTTTTTGCTCTTTTTTATTATTTTACAGCCTGTTTTAGATTTATTAACGTCTCTTAGCATCACTTTATTAAAGTCAAATGCTACCGTTGGAATTTTAGTAAGATTCCTTATTATGGCTGTTGGTGGTATTTACATTTTAATTCAGGCAAAAGAGAAGGAAAATAGAAAGTTTTTAATTTATCTTATATTATTAGCCGGAGTTTTAGGGATAGGGTTTATTAATAACAAACTAGTTAAAAATCCTATTGTACTTGGTGAAGAGGTTAAATTCGTTGCGAAAGCATTATATATATATATCATGCTGGGATCATACATTTTAGCTTTAAAATCATTGAAAAAGACAGTTAATATTAGTGATAAGGTTCGAAATAGTATTGTATATTCTACATTAATCATTAACGCAATTATGGTTATTTCTATTTCAACATCTACTGACTTTGGTAGTTATGAATGGATGAAGGTTGGTTCTCGAGGTTGGTTCTATGCAGGGAATGAACTAGGTTCAATCTTAGCTATTATTTTCCCTATTGTGGTACTATATTCTATTCAAAAAACAAAGAGCTGGAAACACATTTTATATTGGATTCCATCACTTTTAATGATTTATTCGCTAATTCAAGTCGGTACAAAAGTTGGAATGGGCTCAATTGGTGCTACGTTAGGGGCAGCAATCGGAATCATTGTACTACAATTATTATTTGATAGAAAAAATCCGAACAAAAAATCCCTTGCGCTTAATGCAGTAATTGCTATGGTCCTATTAGCTGGTGTAGTTGGGACGTTTAAACAAACACCATTAGCACAAAATATGGGTATTCACAATAATTATTTATCAGAGCAAAATGTGGCACAGCAAGGTCAAAAAGAAAAAGAAATTAAAGAGAAGCTGAAAAAAGAGCAAGAACTTAAAGCAAAAGAAGAAAATCATCATAAAGTTGAAAAGCCAGAAGAAAAGGCGAAGATAGAAGAGGAAGTTAAGAAAGAGCTTGAGAAAGAGCAAAAGAAAGAAAATCAAGAAAATCTTATTTTCAGTGGACGTCAAGTATATGAAGAAAGACATAAGCAGTTCTTTAAAGAAGCGCCAATGTCACAAAAGTTATTAGGAATGGGTTATGCAGGTAACTTTAAATACAATGAACAAAAGCAGCCAGATCCAAAACTAATTGAAATGGACTTCCATGATTGGTTTTATGATTTCGGGATTATTGGCTTTGTATTACTAATGATTCCATTTATTTATTACGGGCTAAGAATTTTACTAGCATTTGCTACGAGATTTAAGGACATATTTAATATAAAATATGGAATGATTTCAGCAAGCTTATTGTTAGCGTTAGGTATTGCTTATATTGCAGGACATATTTTAACAGCACCAGGAGTTGGAATTTACTTTGTAGTGGTGTTAGCTTATCTAATAGTAGACCTAGAAATTGAATGATAAAAATAAAAGCTAACTTTTGTTAGCTTTTATTTTTTAGTACAGTAAAATAAAAATAGATGGAAACGTAGCGAGGATTTAAAGGAGGAAAAAATATGAGAATATTGCATATGAATGCAGGAGCAGAAGATGGGGGAGGGAAAACACATATTATTTCACTTCTCGATCAGTTTCCAACTGGTGAAGTAGAATTAGCAGTATTTGAAGATGGAATTGTTGCGAAGGAAGCAAGGGAGTTAGGGATAAAAGTCCATGTGTTTTCACAAAAATCGCGCTATGATTTATCCATTTTAAAGAATATAAGTGAATTTATTAATAAAGAAAAATTTGATGTAGTTCATACACATGGTCCTAGGGCTAATTTCTATGTTTCTTTAATGAAAAAGAGAATAAAGGCAAAATGGGTAACGACTATTCATAGTGATCCATTTCAAGACTTTACTAAACAGGGCTTAAAAGGTTGGATTTTTACGAAATTAAATTTGAAAGCCTTAAAAAATATAGACTTATTTTTCGTTGTAACAAATAGATTGAAAAAAAGCTTGGCAGCATTAGGCATTTCAAATGACAAGATGCATGTTATTTATAATGGAATTGAATACGATCAGGAAAAAGCAGAAGGCTATAATAAAAAAGAAATGTTCAATATTGATGAAGATGTATTTACGGCAATCCAAGTAGCACGATTACATCCCGTCAAAGGACATGAAGTTTTATTCGATGCGTTACAACAAACAAAATTAGAGAAAATTAAAGTATTATTAGTTGGCGATGGCCCATTAGAAGAAAATTTAAAGTCATTAGCTACTGAAAAAGGGATTAACGATAAAGTAGAGTTTTTAGGACATCGTCAAGATGTAAAACAATTATTTGCGTCGTCACATGTAAATTTATTAACTTCCCATAGTGAAGGGTTCCCACTAGTTTTATTAGAAGCGGCAAACCAACGTGTACCATCAATTGTGACTAGGGCTGGAGAAATTGAGCCATTAATCGTAGATGAAACTTACGGATGGATTGTGCCAACAGGTGATGGAAAGACTTTAGCATTAGCTTTAGAAGAAGCGTATGATAAGTGGAAAACGGGAGAATTAGCAGCAATGGGTAAACATATTTATGAGCATGCTACTATGAACTTCTCACTTCAAAAACTATATGAAGATACAAAAGAAACATATAAGCAATTAATAGCGAAAAACTTGTAATGATAGAGAGGATAGTTAACTATGGCAGTACAAACAGTTGATATTCTAGGCGTTCCTTTTTCTACAATGAAAATGGATGAAACGGTCCAATATTTAAAAGAACAACTAGAAGCGGAACGAACTCATACGTTTCAGGTAGTAACAGCAAATCCTGAAATTGTTATGTGCGCAAAAAAGGATGAAAAGTTCTATCAAACATTATTGAATACAGATTTAATTACACCTGATGGTATTGGGGTTGTAAAGGCAAGTGGTATGCTTGGTACACCTTTAAAAGAGCGTGTAGCAGGTTTTGATTTAATGTGTAATTTACTTGCGAAGTTATCAGAAGATAGTAAACCAGTATCTGTTTTCTTATTAGGTGCAAAGCCGCATGTTGTACAAGCTGCAGCAGATCATTTAACAAAGACATATTCAGCTGTATCCATCGCCGGTACACAAGATGGTTATTTTAAACAAGAAGACGAAGAGAATATTATTTCTCGCATTCAAGAAGCAAAACCAGATTTATTACTTGTTGCACTCGGTTTCCCGAGACAAGAGAACTTTATCCAAAACAATAAGCATCGTTTAGAAACGAAAATGGCTGTTGGAGTGGGTGGAAGTTTAGACGTATGGGCTGGAGAAGTAAAACGTGCACCAAAATGGATTCAAGCGATTCATTTAGAGTGGTTTTATAGATTATGCAGTAATCCAACACGCTGGCGTCGTCAGTTAGTATTAGCGGAATTTTTAAAAGAAGTAATGCGTTCGAAAAAGTAGCGAAATATCGCTGCTTTTTTTATTTGTTCATTTTTAATAAATTGAAACTTTAATCAGTGAGGCATCCCTACTGATTATTAGCCCTCACCAATCGGGATAGACGTTTTACTTTTTGGGAATGATGAAGGAGAAATTTTTTACACAAAAGTATTTTACTTATACAATTCACACATGTAAAATGATGTGTAAAGACACCTGTGTAAGGAGGACTTCTAGTGGACAAGGTAAAAGAAATTTCGAAGCGCAAACTACTTGGTATAGCTGGGCTTGGATGGCTATTTGATGCAATGGATGTTGGAATGCTTTCATTTGTAATGGTAGCCTTGCAAAAGGATTGGGGATTAACGAGCCAGGAAATGGGCTGGATAGGTAGTATTAACTCAATCGGTATGGCAGTAGGAGCGCTTATTTTTGGGATACTATCAGATAAAATAGGGCGAAAATCAGTCTTTATTATTACATTATTATTATTTTCTATCGGTAGTGGTTTAACTGCGTTAACGACGACACTCGCGATGTTTCTCGTTTTACGCTTTGTAATTGGTATGGGGCTTGGCGGAGAGCTTCCGGTTGCCTCTACACTAGTATCAGAGAGTGTTGAAGCACATGAGCGTGGGAAAATTGTTGTGTTATTAGAAAGTTTTTGGGCAGGTGGATGGTTAATTGCAGCTCTTATCTCGTATTTTGTTATCCCGAAATATGGTTGGGAAGTTGCGATGGTATTGAGTGCAGTTCCAGCACTATATGCTTTATATTTAAGATGGAATTTACCGGATTCCCCAAGGTTCCAAAAAGTGGAAAGAAGACCATCTGTTATTGAAAATATAAAATCAGTTTGGTCTGGGGAATATCGTAAAGCAACAATTATGCTATGGATTCTATGGTTTTGTGTTGTCTTTTCCTATTATGGAATGTTCCTTTGGTTACCGAGTGTAATGGTGCTAAAAGGGTTTAGTTTAATAAAAAGTTTCCAATACGTACTTATTATGACGTTAGCTCAACTTCCAGGGTATTTCACCGCTGCTTGGTTTATTGAACGTCTCGGTCGTAAATTTGTTTTGGTTACGTATTTAATCGGAACAGCTTGCAGTGCCTATTTGTTTGGGGTTGCGGATTCATTAACAGTATTAATCGTGGCAGGTATGTTACTATCCTTCTTTAACTTAGGTGCTTGGGGAGCATTATACGCCTATACACCTGAGCAGTATCCAACCGTTATTCGTGGTACAGGTGCAGGAATGGCAGCAGCATTTGGGCGTATTGGTGGTATTCTTGGACCACTATTAGTGGGGTATTTAGTTGCCTCAGAAGCTTCACTATCATTAATATTTACGATTTTCTGCGGATCAATTTTAATTGGTGTATTCGCTGTAGTAATACTTGGACAAGAAACGAAGCAACGAGAATTAGTATAAAGTGAAATTTTAAATGTATGCCTGATCGTTTATTACCCTACACTACTTGGCTCTTTCTAGGCAGTTAATGTAGGATAAAGGGGGAGAGGAAACCGAAGGGGTTTCCTTTTTTCTGTTTTTTTAGATAAATAATGGTATAGTAAGAAAAAGGGATTATTTCTTATAAAAGCGAATGTATACAGCAGGACATATGGACAAAGAATTAGGTGGTTGAAGAAATGAAAATTTTACTGATCATGGAAGAGGCAGAAGAGAGAAGAGAGTTAGCTGAAAATTTCACTGAAAATATGAGAAATGTAGAATGTTTTGAAGCAAAGACAGGAACAGAATCTTTATTTATGATGAAAAAACATATACCAGACTTTGTTTTTTTAAGTTCCAAATTACTAGATGGTACTGGTTTTGAATATGCAAGTTTATTACGAGAAATAAATTGCTATACAAAATTTATTTTTGTAGGTGAAAACATAGAGGAATCTATTACAGCTTTTCGTTTCCAAGCATTTTATTATTTATTACGACCATTTCGTGAAGAAGATTTACAATTTCTTTTATATAAAATAGGTAAAGAACAAGGTGAGAAAGCAAAGAGTTATTTGCGGAAACTACCGATAGAAAGTCAAGAAGGTATACGATATATGCTTCCAGAAGATATCGTATATGTAAGTAAAAATAAAGAAAATAAAACTGTTTCAATTTACACAACGAATAATCAGTATATTTCAACATATACACTTCAGGAATTAGAAAATAAGCTAAATGCATATGATTTTTTACGTGTGCATAAAAGCTATTTAATTAATATGTCATATGTAAAAGAACTGAAACCTTATTATAATGGCACGTATAATTTGTATTTAGATAGGTATGATGAGCAACCGATTCCAGTCAGTCGTAATTATGTAAAACGCCTTCGAAATAACATTGAATTATAGTAGGTAATGAGAGTATTTTAACATGATAAACTGAAAATCCTTCATGATAAGGAGGATTCAAGTTAAATATTCAGAAAATTTAGTACAATCTCCACTAAGAAATAGTATTGGGGGAATTGTATGTGAAGACATTGAAATCGATCTTACTTTGGGGCGTTATTACAGCAGTAGGAGCAGGTGCTTTTGGGGTAATAGCTTTATCACAAGGTGAAACCATTAATGCTGTATGGCTCTTAGTAGCTGCCGTATGTGTATATGCAGTTGCTTATCGTTTTTATAGTAGATTTATAGCGAGAAAGGTTTTTAATTTAGATGATAATCGGCAAACACCAGCCCATACATTAAACGATGGGAAAGACTATGTTCCGACAAATAAGTGGGTATTATTTGGACATCACTTTGCAGCGATTGCTGGGGCGGGACCTTTAGTAGGACCGATTTTAGCAGCACAAATGGGATATTTACCAGGGACCATTTGGATTATTGTTGGGGTAGTTGTTGCGGGGGCTGTTCAAGATTTTGTCATTTTATTTGCTTCGATGAGACGTAATGGTAAATCGTTAGGAGAAATGATTAAGGATGAGATTGGACCGGTTACAGGACTAATTGCAATGATAGGTATTTTAGGAATTATGATTATTTTATTAGCAGTATTAGCGTTAGTCGTAGTAAAGGCACTGATCGGAAGTCCTTGGGGAATGTTTACGATAGCAGCAACGATTCCTATCGCTATTTTAATGGGAGTTTATATGCGCTATATTAGGCCTGGTCGTGTTGGAGAAGGGTCAGTAATTGGTATTATCCTACTTATTTTATCTCTTATTGGAGGACAGTATGTAGCAGAAAACCCAACACTTGCAAGTATGTTCACATTTAGTGGTGAAACAATTGCTATTATGCTTATTGTATATGGATTTATTGCATCTGCATTACCAGTTTGGATGCTTTTAGCACCACGTGATTATTTAAGTACATTTTTAAAAGTCGGAACAATTGTAGGGTTAGCAATCGGTATCTTAATTGTAGCACCAGATTTACAAATGCCAGCAGTTTCGAAATTTATTGATGGAACTGGTCCTGTGTTCTCTGGAAACTTATTCCCATTCTTATTTATTACTATTGCTTGCGGTGCAGTGTCTGGATTCCATGCTCTTGTTTCATCAGGTACGACGCCGAAGATGATTGAGCAAGAGGGACACGCACAGCCAATCGGTTATGGAGCAATGTTAATGGAGTCGTTTGTAGCAGCGATGGCGATGATTGCAGCTTGTGTATTAACACCGGGAACGTATTTTGCAATTAATAGTCCCGCAGCACTTATCGGTACAGATGTCTCGCAGGCAGCTCAAGTTATTTCCTCATGGGGATTTGCTATTACACCAAATGAACTAAAAGATCTTGCTGTAAATGTTGGAGAGCAAACGATTTTATCACGTACAGGTGGTGCGCCAACATTAGCGATAGGTATGGCATATATTTTCTCACAAGTAATAGGTGGAACGGCCATGATGGCATTTTGGTATCATTTTGCGATTCTCTTTGAAGCCCTATTTATTTTAACAACGATTGATGCTGGAACGCGTGTCGGCCGATTTATGATTCAAGATATTTTAGGGCATGTATATAAGCCATTTGGGAAAACGGATTCTACATTAGCGAATGTAATCGCTACAACGTTATGTGTATTAGGGTGGGGATATTTCTTATACCAAGGGGTAATAGATCCGCTCGGTGGAATTAATACATTATGGCCACTTTTCGGTATTGCAAATCAAATGCTAGCAGGTATTGCATTATTACTTGGAACGACAATTTTGTTCAAAATGGGAAAAAAGGCGTACGTTTGGGTAACACTTATTCCAACTGTCGGGTTGCTGATTGTAACAATGACGGCGGGGTATCAAAAGCTATTTCATGAAAATCCTAAAATTGGATTTCTATCGCATGCAAAGGTATTTCAGAGAGCATTAGATGAGGGAAAAGTGTTAGCGCCAGCTAAAAATGTCGCTCAAATGAAGCAAATTATTTTCAATGATTATATTGATGCAGCGCTTTGTGGGATTTTTATGATAGTTGTAATCGCTGTGTTAATTTCAGCACTTCGAATTTGGATACAAGTATTAAGAAATAAGCCAATGCCGTTAAAGGAGGCACCATATATTCCGAGAGATGAAAGTGAGTCGAGGAACTATGCTTAAAAAGCTGTGGCAAGTATGGAGGGAAAGAAAACGCTTTATTAGTTTGCTCGTTGGGGTACCAAGTTATGAAATATACGTAGAGTATATGAAAAAGCATCATCCAGAAGAAGAGATTGTATGTCAAAAGCAGTTTTTTGCTGAGGCACAAGAAGCAAGATTTAACGCAAAGGGTGGAAAAATATCACGCTGTTGTTAATGAAAAAGGGCGAGTTTTCGCCCTTTTTATTTTTTTTGCTGTTTCACGTGGAACAGCAAAAAAATAAACAAAAAACTTTGGGAATTATAGGGATTTCGTATACAATAAAGTGAGGAAGGGGATAGATGGAAAAGTAGGGAGATTATTTTATGTTAAGGGACTTATTTGTAAATACAACAATTATTCTTTCCTTTATTTTTGTTGGAGGTCAGCTTTTAAGAGATAAGCCGTTAAAAGAAGGATTCTCTTTTTTGCAGAAGTGTGTAATCGGTATTTTTACTGGAATATTAGGTGTACTGTTAATGCATTTTGGTGTACACATTGAAGATATTATGTTGGATTTACGTTATTTAGCCGTTATTTTGGCAATTATAGTTGGAGGTCCGGTAGCTAGTAGTATAACAGTTACTATAATTTTAATTACTCGGCTAATTTTTACTGAGTACTCTTTAGCTTCCGAATTGGCTTGCTATACAATTTTACTAAGTGGAATTGGTGTTATCTTTATTGCAAGAATACAAACTTCGATTACGTTAAAGTTAGTATGGTTACACGTATACTGCCTTTCTATTTTGATAGTACCGATGTATATATTATTTAATGATATATCTGTAGTTGTACTATATTTAATTTCAAGTATTACTACAGGTTACATAACATTCGTAAGTACAAACTATGTTTTACAATCCAATGAGTTATTTCAAAAGATGAAACAATACGCAACGATAGATGCATTGACAGGTTTAGGAAACGTAAGACAGTTTGATTTAGAGATGAATCGTCATATTAGTAATAAGAACATGAAAAATGATTCGCTTTGTTTACTCCTTATAGATATTGATCACTTTAAGTATGTAAATGATACGTACGGGCATCCTGCAGGGGACGAAGTGTTAAAACAAGTAGGATGTATTTTACAAGAAACTTCACAATTTCCAGATTTAGCTTTTCGAAAGGGTGGAGAGGAGTTTGCGCTTTTGATACCGAATAAGGGATTAGCTTACGGAATTTGTATGGGCGAGCAAATTCGTACAGCTGTTGAAAGTCACCCATTTCAATTGTTAGATGGAACAAAAATAAAAATTACAGTTTCGATAGGGGTTTCAGAATATGAAGAATCACCGGAGCAATTTATTCAAGCGGCGGATGATGCGTTATACTACTCGAAACGAAATGGTAGAAATAAGGTCAGCTCTGCATCTTAAAGATAAGATGACCAGAAGACATAAAGCTTATAAAAAACACTCACAGAGTCAATGTATGAACCTTGTGAGTGTTTTTATTTATATATTAGACAAGTTCTTTTGATACAACGAATTTACGATATGCACCATGGTGAGTTGGACCTACGTATTCGTTAATTTTGAATGAGTAACGAATAGCAGCTGTGATGAATTCTTTAGCAGTTTTTACTGCTTCTTTCACAGATTTTCCTTTTGCAAGTTCTGCTGTAATTGCAGCAGAATATGTACAACCTGCACCGTGTGTATTGGTTGTATCGATTTTTTCTGATTCTAGAAGTTCGAATGTTTCTCCATCATATAGGACGTCGATTGCAGTTTCCGTACCAAGTTTGCTTCCGCCTTTAATTAGTACGTATTTGGCACCTAAAGCGTGGATTTTCTTCGCTGCTTCTTTCATGTCCTCAAGAGAATTAATTTTCACACCGCTTAATTGGTAAGCTTCAAATAAGTTTGGCGTTACAACTAATGCCTTTGGCACAAGAACGTCACGTAAGCAATCGTTCGTTTCAGGATGTAATGCTTCATCTGCACCTTTACATACCATAACAGGGTCAACTACTACATTTTTGAAATTGTGCTTTTCGATTGTTTCTGCAACCATTTCAATAATTTCTACTGATCCAAGCATACCTGTTTTTAAAGCATCTACGCCAACACCTTCAATTGTTGTTTCTAATTGTGGTTTTAATGTAGAAGCTGGGATTGGAAATACGTTATGTGCCCAACCGTTATGTGGATCCATCGTTACGATTGTTGTAAGAGATGTCATTCCGTATACGCCAAGTTCTTGGAATGTTTTTAAATCTGCTTGTATACCAGCACCGCCACTTGTGTCAGAACCAGCGATAGTAAGTGCTTTATTTAATGTCATTATGAAAGCCCCCTCAAGTGATATAATGAAAACTATGTTTTCACCATTATATCAATGTTACGAATAAGTACAAAGTGAAAAGTAGATGATTTATTTTAAGAGCTATTTAAAATCTTGTATGCAGGAGACTGAGTATGTTTCGAGATAATCGTACAAATGAATTAGTTATATTAAAGGAAATTGCAGAAACATTAAATACATCAAATGATACGTATCATGTATTGCAAGCTGTCCTAGAGAAATTACTAAGTGTGACAGGCTTAACGACAGGATGGATTTTTCTTGCAGATGAAAATGGGAAGTATACGAAGTTGATTGATTACCGATTACCAGAGGCACTTACATATGAAAATAAACGCCCGATGTGCGAAGGTGAGTGTTGGTGTTTACGGGGTTTTGTAGATGGGAAATTAGAGAGAGCCGTTAATATTATTGAATGTAAAAGAATTAATAATGCAATTGAATATAACTGGGGAGATACGGAGGGCATTCTTCATCATGCTACGGTTCCTTTAAAAGCTGGGGGAGAAAAATTTGGGGTGTTAAATGTTGCAAGTCCGGGTAAAACACATTTTTCAGAAGAAGAATTAGTATTACTCCAATCGGTTGCCTTCCAAATTGGTACGGCTTTAAAGCGAACAAAATTATATGAAAATGAAAAGAGAAGAGCACATTATTATGTGAAATTAGAGCGTTTCATTCAAGATTTAAAAATGATTCATAAGTTTAATGTACTACCTGAAAAGGTGGTAAATCACGTAGGTGAAGTATTTCAATGGAATCAAGTAGCGCTTTTTATTAGGGAGGAAAAAGAATTATCTCTGCGAGCGTCTTACGTTCAGGAAGAGTTACAAGAGGATGTAAAAGAGGCGGCCAAGAAGGCGTTAGAACAAGATGAACCAGTTCTAATAAAACATCAAATAGGACATAATGTACATTTAAATCGAGCTGTTATTGCTACACCAATACATATTCAAAACCATATATTTGGTGTTTTATGTGTTAGTTTGAATAATGGAGAGTTTGATGCTAATACAATAGATGTAATTCAAGCATTATCGAACCATGTTTCGTTAATAATAGAGAATTTGAGGTTAAACGAGCAGCGCCGTGAACTTGTACGAATGGAAGAAAGAAATCGATTAGCAAGAGATTTACATGATTCTGTTTCGCAAAAATTATTTTCATTAACCTTCATGACAAAAGGCGCCGAGGCAGTTTTAAAAGGTAAAAATGAAAAGGTAGATCACTCTTTGCATGAGATGCGTGAACTTGCGCAAGGAGCTTTGAAAGAAATGAGGACATTAATTTGGCAGCTTCGTCCGGCAGGATTAGAAAAAGGATTATTGCCAGCTCTAAAGCAGTACGGTGAAAATTTGGGACTGAAAATTAGGGAGCAAGTTACGGGTGTTCGTGATTTACCTCGTGTAGTAGAAGAAGCTTTATGGCGCATTGGCCAAGAAGCACTGAACAATGTAAGTAAGCATGCAGGTGTAAAAGAAGCGACGATTTATTTTACAGTGAATGAGAAAAATGTATCATTAGAAATAGTTGATCAAGGAAAGGGCTTTGTGGAAAAGAATATAAAAGAAAAGAAATCACTAGGTATGACTACGATGCGTGAAAGAGTAGAATTAGTTGGTGGAACAATTAAAATTGTAAGTAGTAATAAACGAACGAGCGTAAAAGTAAATGTACCATTATGATGTGAAAATGAGGGAAGTTTGTGAAAATAAAAGTATTGTTAGTTGATGATCATACAGTCGTTTTAAAAGGATTAGCATTTTTCTTAAGTACACAGGAAGATTTAGAGTTAGTTGGAGAAGCGAATAATGGGAAAGAAGCGTTAGTGAAAGTAGGAGAAACAAATCCTGATGTTATATTAATGGATTTATATATGCCTGAAATGGATGGTGTTGAGGCGACGGCATATATTAAAAAAGAGTATCCAAATGTGAAAGTAATTGTATTAACTAGCTTTTCTGATCAGGCGCATGTGTTACCTGCATTAAGGGCTGGAGCAAGTGGGTATATTTTAAAAGATGTAGAACCGGATCAGCTTGTTGAGGCTATTCGAAGTGCATATAAAGGTAATATTCAATTACATCCGGATATAGCAAATGCTCTTCTCTCTCAAACATTACCTGTAGAAGAAAAGGAAGAAGAACATTCTATTCAAGTGGATGTGCTAACAGCGAGAGAAAATGAGGTGTTGCAACTATTAGCAAAAGGGATGAGCAATAAGGAAATTGCATCTGTTTTAGTTATTACAGAAAAGACGGTTAAGGCGCATGTAAGTAGCATTTTGAGTAAATTAAATTTATCCGATCGTACGCAAGCGGCATTATATGCAGTGAAAAATGGAATTGTATAAGACAAAAGTCGTAAGACCTAGTTCGCCTTTAGAAGGTGGACTTTTTTTATGGAAAAATACGTCTATGTGAGGACGAAATTGTCTTGATATAAAGATAAAATATGTTTGTAAGCAACAAAACAACAATTACAAGGGATACCTTTTTTGAAAGCATATAACAACATAAGAGTGAGTACTAGGAGGAAGAAATAATGGCAACAGTTTTATTCGTTAAAGCAAACAACCGTCCAGCGGAACAAGCAGTTAGTGTAAAATTATATGAGGCATTTTTAGCAAACTATAAAGAAGCACACCCAAATGATACAGTAGTAGAACTGGATTTATATAAAGAAGAATTACCATATGTAGGTGTAGACATGATCAATGGTACATTCAAGGCAGGTAAAGGATTTGATTTAACAGAAGAAGAGGCGAAAGCAGTAGCAGTTGCTGATAAGTATTTAAATCAATTCCTAGAAGCTGATAAAGTTGTTTTCGGCTTCCCATTATGGAACTTAACGATTCCAGCAGTGCTACACACATATATTGATTATTTAAACCGTGCTGGTAAAACGTTCAAATACACGCCAGAGGGTCCAGTTGGCCTAATCGGTGATAAGAAGATTGCATTATTAAATGCACGAGGCGGCGTATATTCAGAAGGTCCAGCAGCTGAGGTAGAAATGGCTGTTAAATATGTAGCAAGTATGATGGGCTTCTTCGGCGCAACAAACATGGAAACAGTAATTATTGAAGGACATAACCAATTCCCAGATAAAGCAGAAGAAATCATTGCTACAGGTCTTGAAGAAGCAGCTAAAGTAGCAAGTAAATTTTAATTAAAATTATACTCGTCACTCGAAAAAACAGCATTAACGTTTATATGTTAATGCTGTTTTTTTATATTTTTAGTTCATCAGCAAGTTTTTCTAATGTATTTCGATCTTGTATATAATATGTTCGGCCTTCTTTTCTTAAATAATTTTGTTGGCAAAACTGATTTAATACATATAAAAGATGACGGTAGCTGACATTTAAATATTCCGAGGCCTCGGTATGCTTTTCTATATAACAATTATTTTGCTCTGTTAATAAAATAAAAGCAGCTAATCGATTTTCAAAAGGATAACTATAGTTTTTTGCGTAATTTTCAGTGCGAGTAATTGTCTTTTCTCCAATAAATTTACATAAGTGCTGTAAAAACGTTGCATCTTGTAATAAAAGTTGCTGACAATCTTTAAGAGGAAGTGCCAAACACACACAATCTTCTAGTACTTCAACGGACTTAGTAATATTTTCTACTCCTATTAAACCTAATTCTCCGATAAAAGATGGTGCTTGAATAAAATTAATTAATGAAACCTTCCCGTTTTTATGACTCATATATATTTTGGCTCTCCCAGAAATTAAGTAATAGAGATAAGGAAGAGCATTTCCTTCGCTACATATCATCTCTTTCGTTTGAAAAGAATGCAGCTCTACATATGGCAAGACATGAAATGAAAATAGGGTATGGAATTGATGGATTCGCATGTATTGATAAATTTCTTCCTCATTTTTGCTGATTTTCATATTTTCACCCCTATGTATAGTATGAGATATCTCCTATTATCTTTACAAGAAGGAATGATACGATTTATGTAAATTTGTTTTTGTAGAAAAGAGAGTGTGATGAATTTATGAAAAAATATAAAACATTGTTATTTGATGTAGATGATACATTACTAGACTTCCAAAAGGCTGAAAAATTGGCTTTACGGGTACTTTTTGAAGAAAAGGGAATCCCTTTAACAGACGAGATAGAGACTCGTTATAAAAAAATAAATAAAGGTCTTTGGGATGCTTTTGAAAAAGGTGAACTATCACGCAATGAAGTTGTAAATACACGATTCTCTCTGTTGTTTAAAGAGTATGGAGAAGAAGTAAATGGAATATTATTCGAAAATAATTATCGTAACTACTTAGAAGAAGGAAATCAACTCATGCAAGGTGCGTTTGAATTTATAAATCAAATTCAAGGGGAGTATGAATTGTATATAGTGACAAATGGTGTTTCTAAGACGCAAGATAAACGTTTGCGTAATGCAGGGTTACATTCATTATTTAAAGATGTCTTTGTTTCGGAAGATACAGGTTTTCAAAAACCGATGAAAGAGTATTTTGATTATGTTTTTGAACGGATTCCTAACTTTGCACCTGAAGAAGGGCTGATTATTGGGGATTCATTAAGCGCTGATATTAAAGGTGGATATGTAGCGGGAATTGATACTTGTTGGTTTAATCCAGAAAGGAAATTAAATGATAGTGGGATTATACCGACATATGAAGTGCATAATTTTGAGGAGTTAGAAGCTTTATTAAAGCAGCATGTGTAATAAAAATAGGCAGTGGAGCTTTCGTCCCCACTGCCTATTTTTATTAATTTTTATTTTCGTTATGTTTTGGGAGTGGAAAGGCATTCCCGATAGCAGCTGCACCAAGCATGGGCAATAGTAAATTAAGCGGGAAAAACATAAGTAATAGCAATGTTATAGCTATTGGCTTTCGTAACGCATAGCTTGAAATTGCTGTCGTTACGATGGCAACGGACGCTACTGGATCTATAGGAAGAATAGATGCTATAGCGTATCCAATACTTGATCCGGAAAATATAATTGGGAATATATGTCCACCCCGCCACCCTGTGTTCAAACAAACGGCAGTAATACACAACTTTAAAATCCCTGAAAGAAGTAGTATCCAAAAAGATAAATGGCTCCATTCAACAACTAACTCTTTTAATTGATGTTCCCCTGAAAATAATGTGTACGGAAGAAAAGTTCCTGCAATTCCTAATAAAATGCCACCGATAATTCCGAGTGTCAGCTTGTATTCCCTAAAAGGGTGAATTAACTTCTCTAATGTGAATTCTAACTTGAAATAAAAGAAACCAACTATAGCACCGATACTAGCAAGTGGAAGAAATGCGATCCATTCATTGAAAGAAAGTGCACCTTCCCCGAAATCAACAATAAAGGATCCACGATTATCGAGTTTACTCAGTAGTAAATAAACAGAAAAACCTGCGAAAGTAGTAGCTAAGTATACAATTGCCTTTTTTCCTTTAGAAAAAGCAGCAATTTGTTCCCCCTCATTTTCATTCGGTGCTAAATAACCGAATAATGGTGCGTTAAAAATGACACTTAAAGTAGCGCCAATTCCAATCTCGGTTAGCTCATTCATACCCTTTAAGGCAAATTTAAAGCGATCCCCTACCCATGTGCACAGTCCGCCTATAATTCCAACTAGTGCGGCTTCTGGACCAAGACTAGCTCCGAAAATTAAAACAATAATCGCTGTTAAAGTAGCCTGATGGACAAAGCGATATTCGATTCGACCAGTTTTTTTATATTCAGTCATCACTTCAGGCATAAGGCGTGGATATATACCGAAATATTTTTGTGATAGACCAACGAGGACCCCGCCAATTATTGTTACGCAAAGGGTGTAATAAGAGGGATAAGAGAGAACTTCAGGCAAGTATCCCCAAATAAAGTGGATTCCAATATTTATTGTGACTAAAAATAACCAGACTGTAGCTCCTACTATAGATCCTAGAAGAATGCCATATAGAGCAAGTATGTACTGCATATCTTTTTTATTTGTCATGTTATACCTCCGTTATGTAAATCTCAGTAGGGAAAAAGTGAAATATACTAGTGGAAAATGGATTGAATATATATAGTATCTTTTTGAGAGGACCGCCTATTCAACATATAGGCTGAATTTTAGAGAATTTGAATTTATAGGTTAAATTACTTATTTAATTTTATAGACTGATTTGAGTTTTTTAAAGGTCTTTTTTGAAATAGACTAGAATATATTTCTTTTGTTGCTTTATATGAAACTGTTAACATTTATTTTAGAACATTCAGAAAAACTGTTTGACATTAGGAAATTATTGCTATAAAATCAACGGTAATTGCATAGTCTTATCAAGAAAAGGTGGAGGGACAGGCCCGATGAAACCTTGGCAACAGCCGTATAACGGAATTGTGCCAAATCCTGCAGGTAGTAATCCTGAGAGATAAGAAAGAGCCTTTAGAGCGTGTTTTCAAACTGCTCCTTTCTTGTTTTCAGGAAAGGGGCAGTTTTTTATTTTGTATAAAAGAAAGGAGAATGAGAGATGGGAGAATCATGGGGAAAAGGAACGATTTGTGTGCAAGGTGGCTATACGCCAAAGAATGGTGAACCACGTGTTTTACCACTTTATCAAAGCACAACGTATAAATACGATACTTCGGATGATTTAGCAGCTCTATTTAACTTAGAGGCAGAAGGATATATTTATACGCGTATTGGAAACCCTACTCTAGCCGCATTTGAGCAGAAGTTATCAGATTTAGAAGGCGGTGTAGGAGCTGTTGCAACGGCTTCTGGGCAAGCAGCTATTATGCTCGCAGTTTTAAATATTTGTAGTAGTGGGGATCATTTACTTTGCTCTTCAACTGTTTACGGGGGAACGTTTAATTTATTTGGGGTGAGTTTACGTAAGCTTGGCATTGATGTTACGTTCTTTAATCCAAATTTAACGGCAGATGAAATTACGGCACTTGCTAACGATAAGACGAAACTTATCTATGCAGAATCATTAGGAAATCCAGCGATGAATGTTTTAAATTTCAAAGAATTTTCAGCTGCCGCTAAAGAATTAGAGGTACCTTTTATCGTTGATAATACATTAGCAACTCCTTATTTATGCCAAGCGTTTGAATATGGGGCAAATATTATTGTTCATTCTACGACTAAATATATCGATGGGCATGCGAGCTCTTTAGGCGGTATTGTAATTGACGGTGGAAACTTTGATTGGACAAATGGAAAATATCCTGAGCTTGTTGAACCAGATCCAAGTTATCACGGTGTAAGTTACGTTCAAAACTTTGGTGCAGCAGCATATATTGTGAAAGCACGTGTTCAACTATTAAGAGATTATGGAAATTGTATGAGCCCATTCAATGCATATATTAGCAATATTGGCTTAGAGACTTTGCATTTACGAATGGAGCGTCATAGCGAAAATGCTCTGGCAGTTGCTAAGTGGCTTGCTAATCATGAACGTATTGAATGGGTGAATTATCCGGGATTAGATAGTAATGAAAATTACTCGTTAGCACAAAAGTATTTGAAAAAAGGTGCTAGTGGGGTTTTAACATTTGGTATTAAAGGGGGATTAGAAGCAGCAAAAGAATTTATCGCAAATGTAAAACTAGCAACTCTTGTAACGCACGTAGCTGATGCACGAACTTGCGTTATACATCCCGCTAGTACGACGCATAGACAATTAAATGCTGAAGATCAGCGTTTAGCTGGTGTTACATCTGATTTAATTCGTTTATCAGTTGGTATAGAAGATGTTTCTGATATTATTGCAGATTTGGAAGCAGCTCTAGTTGGAGGCAAAACACATGCCGATCATAATTGATAAAGATTTACCGGCTCGCAAAGTGTTGCAAAAAGAAAATATTTTTGTAATGACGAAGGAGCGAGCAGAAACACAAGATATACGCGCTTTGAAAATTGCTATATTAAATTTAATGCCAACGAAGCAAGACACAGAGGCACAATTACTTCGCTTAATTGGAAACACACCGTTGCAATTAGATGTTCATTTACTTCATATGGAATCACATCTGTCTCGTAATGTAGCGCAGGACCATTTAACGAGCTTTTATAAAACGTTTCGTGATATTGAAAATGAAAAATTTGATGGGCTCATTATTACAGGAGCACCAGTTGAAACTCTTTCTTTTGAAGAAGTAGATTATTGGGAAGAGCTTAAACGTATTATGGAGTATTCAAAAACGAATGTAACATCTACGCTCCATATTTGCTGGGGGGCACAGGCTGGTTTGTACTATCATTATGGTGTTCCAAAGTATCCCCTTAAGGAAAAAATGTTCGGTGTATTTGAACATGAGGTTTGCGAGCAACATGTGAAATTGTTACAAGGATTTGATGAATTGTTTTTTGCTCCGCATTCTCGTCATACAGAAGTACGAGAGAATGATATTAGAGAAGTGAAAGAATTAACATTGTTAGCAAACTCTGAAGAAGCAGGTGTTCACCTTATTATTGGGCCAGAAGGAAGGCAAGTTTTTGCCCTTGGACATAGCGAATATAGTTGTGAGACGTTAAAACAAGAATACGAACGAGATCGTGACAAGGGATTAAATATTGATGTGCCAAAAAACTATTTTAAACATAATAATCCAGATGAAAAGCCGCTTGTTAGGTGGAGGAGTCATGGTAATTTATTGTTTTCTAATTGGTTGAATTATTACGTGTATCAAGAAACCCCTTATATATTGTAAAGAAAGATTGTGTAACACGTGGCAACGTTTTCCTTGTAAAGATCAACTTATATTTTTCCGAATGTTCAAAATACATTGTTTTTCAGATTTTTTACTCATATAATTTCATCTAAACACAATTTTTGAGGGGTGGACAGTACTATGAAAGAAATTCAAGTTGGGTTATTAGGTCTTGGGACAGTTGGCAGTGGTGTGGTTCGTATTATTACGGATCATCAAGAACGACTCATACACCAAGTAGGTTGTCCAGTTAAGGTAACGAAAGTATTAGTGCAAAACATTGAGAAAGAGAGAGAGGTAGAGGTACCTTCTACTCTATTAACACAAGATGCAAATGAAATTTTAGATAATCCAAATATTGATGTTGTCATCGAAGTGATGGGTGGCATTGATGATGCAAAATCATATATTTTACAAGCTTTAAAAAGCGGAAAGCATGTTGTAACTGCAAATAAAGACTTAATGGCATTACATGGAGCTGAATTATTAGCGACAGCAAAAGATAATAAGGCTGATTTATTCTATGAGGCGAGTGTGGCAGGAGGAATTCCAATTTTACGCAGTATCGTAGAAGGACTTTCTTCAGATCTTATTACGAAAGTAATGGGAATTGTAAATGGAACGACAAATTTTATTTTGACGAAAATGTCAGACGAAGGGAGAGCATATAACGACGTGTTAAAAGAAGCCCAACAACTTGGATTTGCAGAAGCAGATCCAACATCAGACGTAGAAGGTTTAGATGCAGCAAGAAAAATGACGATTTTAGCTACTCTCGGTTTCTCTACAAATGTAGAGCTTGGAGATGTGAAAGTAAAAGGGATTACCTCTATTACAGAGGAAGATATTGAATACAGTAAGAGCTTAGGTTATACAATTAAATTAATCGGTCTTGCAAAACGAGATGGTGAAAAATTGGAGGTTACAGTTGAACCAACTTTACTTCCAAATACACATCCTCTTGCGGCAGTACAAAATGAATATAACGCTGTGTATGTGTACGGTGAAGCAGTTGGAGAAACGATGTTTTATGGACCAGGCGCAGGAAGTTTACCGACAGCGACAGCTGTTGTTTCGGATTTAGTTGCTGTAATGCAAAATATTAGATTAGGGGTAACAGGAAATAGTGCTGTAGTCCCACAATATCAAAAAGTATTAAAAGAGCCAGACGAAATTGTCGTGAAAAAGTTTTTAAGACTTCATGTAAAAGACGAAATTGGTGTATTTGCAAAAATTACTTCATTGTTCTCTGAGCGTGGCGTTAGCTTTGAAAAGATTATTCAAATGCCGCTTGAAGAGAAAGGAAAGGCTGAAATTGTAATTGTAACGCATCGTGCGTCTCTTGCTGATTATGATTATATTCTACATACGTTGCAAGGGTATGAAGAAATCGATTGTTTAAAAGCGAACTATCGAATTGAAGGGGATGCTAAGTAGTATCTCTTACCATAAAACAGAAAGAGCCTATTAAGCAGCTTGCTTAATAGGCTCTTTTCTATTTAAAATCTGCGTACCAACTTGAATAAATGCTTGGATAATCCAGCCTGTTGTAAAGGATAAGATGATTGTTCCAAAATAGATAGGTCCATCTAATAAAAAGCTTAACGTTAAAAATAAAAAGGCTAATGAAATCTCTGTTCTTCTAAACGTCCATTTTTTCTTTTCAGCAACCGTTAAAACGAAAGCTTCTTGAGGCGCTGCGCAAAGGTTTGTAGAGACGTAAAGACCAATTCCAGCTCCAACGAATAGATTTCCGCAAATAAGTGTTATATATTTTGGAAGAGAGCGGATAGCGTCCATAATAGTTGTAATGGAACCAATCCAATCAACAAAAAGAGAAATAAGAACCATCGTTACAATTGTACCGATTGTAATTTGTTTTTTATTCCAAAAGAGTACGATAAGTGTAAAGGCAAAGTTAATCATGAAAATCCAAAAACCAATGCTTATCCCAAAATTTTGATATAGTGCAATAAAGAAGGAATCATAAGGACTAAGTCCAAAGGAAGTAATTGTTGTCATCATATTAATACCGATGGCAAGAATGAGTAAACCGCCAATGAAAAATATATATTCTAATTTGAATCGAAGCATAGTTGTATATCCTTTCTAAATGTATTTGCTAGGAAAGGATATATTGTGGAAAGCTTACCAGGTCAAGGGAGAATTTTTGTGAGAAGGGGAAAATGAGATGACAAATATAAGAAAGATTGCTGAACTTGCTGGAGTATCTGTTTCAACTGTTTCACGTGTACTAAATAATCATCCGTACGTAAATGAACAGAAACGAAAAGAAATTTTAGCAATTATAGAAGAATTAAATTACACGCAAAACGTGAATGCAATTCATTTAGTGAAAGGAAAAACGAATGTAATTGGCGTTTTATTGCCACACGTAAATGATCAATATTATAGTGCTATTATCGAGGGGATATCAAAAGAAACAGCAAAGAATAATTATAATATGATGCTTTGCCAGACAAATTATAGCGAAGAAAGAGAACTAGAAATTTTAAATATGTTAAAAATGAAAAAGCTTGATGGGGTTATTATTTGTTCTCGGACAAATAGTAAGGAGAAGCTTGAAGAATATACGAAATTCGGCCCGATTGTTATGTGTGAAGAAATAGATTCGAAGTATATTTCAAGTGTCCATATCGATTACTACAAAGTATTTTCACGTGGGATGAAAAGCTTAATAGATGCCGGTCATACACGTATTGGATATTGTATTGGAAGAAGTAATAGCGTTAATAGCCAAAGACGAAAGAAGGCGTACGGAGATTCGCTTCAACAGAGTATCGTAACATCGTTAGAGACCTGGAAATTTGAGGGGTGTTTTACAGTGGAAGATGGGCGCAATGTAATTAGAGAATGGGCTCATATGTCAGTAAAACCGACGGCGTTCCTTGTATCTTGTAACCATATTGCAGCGGGGATGGTTACAGAAGCAAAAAAACAAGGAGTTCGTATTCCAGAGGATATTACGATTATCGGGTGTGATGATCAAGAGGTGGCAGATATATTGGGTATAACGACGATTTCGCATTCTAGTAAAAACGTTGGAGTGAAAGCGTTTGAATTATTATATGAAAAGATTAATGAAGAGAAATTAGATGTGAAGCATATAGAGTTATTACCAGAGTTAGTAGATAGAGAAACGACATAATTGAGAAGGTGTGAAAATCGCTTTTCAAAATTTCGTTTGGTATAATTATGGACAATCTATGAGGGCTAAAAGGGGTTTTGATATGAGATCAAAAGTAGTAAAAGTAATTCTACTCATTACAATTGCATCTTTCTGTTTATTTGCATATGGCTTTGTTTCAGGTGTAAATGATGTATTAAATCCGAAAGCTTCAAATTTAATTAAAAAGACCGATGTAGTGGCAAAAGAGAAAAAGAAAACGGGAACGTTACAAATCGTTAGTTTAGGTGATTCATTAACGCGTGGCGTTGGTGATAAAGAAGGAATTGGCTATGTTGGGCGAATGAAAGAGGATTTACAAAAAGATTATAAGCAAAAAATTGCATTAACAAATTTAGCAGTTAGTGGTGCAAAAATGCCCGATTTATTAAAACAAATTGAGAGTAGTGGCGCTCAATATTCAATTAAGCAAGCAGATGTAATCGTGTTAACGATTGGCGGGAATGATTTGTTCCCAGGCTGGGAATCGCTCGGGAAAATAGATTTAGAGACGTATCGTCCTGATACAGAAACGTTTCAAAATGAAGCAAAGAAAATTATAGAAGAAATTCGTAAATTAAATGCAAATAGTCCGATTTTTTGGCTTGGTTTATACAATCCTTTTGAAGATGTAGAAGATTTAAAAGGGTCTTCAAACATTGTTGTGGACTGGAATGCATCTTTAGAGAAGTTAGCGCTAAACGATAAAAATGTGTATATTACACCGACATTTGATTTATTCCAAAACCGCGGGAAAGATTTATTATACTCTGATCATTTTCATCCGAATGAAGTAGGTTATACGTATATGGCAGAACGTTTAGTTCAAAATGTTGTAAGTAAATTAAAACTAGAACAAGGAGGGGTAAAATGACGACGATACTTTCCGTACGAGACTTGAAGAAGGTAATTGGAAACAAGACTCTTGTAGAGAATATTTCCTTTGATGTAAAGCAAGGAGAAGTGTTCGGGTTCCTAGGACCAAACGGTGCTGGAAAGACGACTACCATTCGAATGTTAGTCGGATTGATTAAGGCGACAGAAGGTAAGATTTCTATCGGTGGTTATTCGATTAAGGAAAATTTCAGAGAAGCGATGCGTCAAATTGGGAGTATCGTTGAAAACCCAGAGTTGTATACATATTTAACAGGATGGGAAAATTTAAAGCAATTTGCTCGTATGTTAGGTGATATATCAGATGAACGTATTATTGAAATTGCTGAAATGGTTCATTTAGATGAAAGAATTCATGACAAGGTAAAAACGTACTCACTTGGTATGAAACAACGCCTTGGAATTGCACAGGCGCTCCTTGGGAATCCTAAATTGCTTATATTAGATGAGCCAACGAATGGTTTAGATCCAGCAGGGATTAGAGAACTTAGGGAATTTATACATAAGCTTGTGAAAGAAGAAAATATGAGCGTGTTTATTTCAAGTCACTTGCTAAGTGAAGTGCAAATGATATGCGATCGCGTTGCTATTATTCATAAAGGAAAGATGATAACAGTTGCCAAGGTTGAAGAATTAATTAAAACAGCAAGTGATCGTGTAGAATGGATTGTTACACCAATTTCTAAGGCGAAAGATATGCTAGAAGCGGCCGAGGAAATAAGAGAAGTGAGTGTAAAAGGCGAGCGATTACTATGCCGCATGGATATTGCATCTATAAGTAGTTGGAATAAAAAATTTGTAGAAAATGAAATAGATGTACATAGCGTTAAGGAGCTTGTATTTACGCTAGAAGATTTATTTATTGAACTCACAAGGGGTGAGCAGCATGCGTGAATTTGCGAATCTAGTTTTAAATGAATCAGAAAAGATTTACCGTAAGAAACGTATTTTTGTTGTCATGCTTATTTTAGCAATCTTGATCCCGCTTTTTGTGTACGCGCAGTATCGTGAAATAGAAACGACACAAAAAAGACTCGGTACAACTGATTGGAAGGTTTCATTGCAACAGCAAATTGTTGATTCTCAGAACCGGTTGAACAATTCTAGGTTGCCAGAAGAATGGCGTGATTGGTTAAAGGTAAGAGTTGAGCAACAACAATATTATTTAGATCATGATATTAACCCGATGGCACCGGGTGCACCGACTTTTGTCAGAGCATTTATTGAACAAGGAATTACATTGTTTATTCCGCTTCTCGTAATGATTGTCGCTATTGATATCGTTTCAGGAGAACGAAGTGATGGGACAATGAAGATGTTACTTACGCGGCCGATTCGGCGCTGGAAAATACTCCTTAGTAAATACGTGACGATGTTATTTTTCATTTCGCTCATACTGTTTCTTGTAGGTTTGTTTGCTTACATATTATCAGGGCTTGTATTTGGATACTCGGGATGGAATTTACCTGTTTTAACAGGATTCGTCATTGATAAGGAAACGTTAAATACGAACTTTGTGCATCTTATTCCGCAGTGGCAATACATCTTAATGGCGTATGGACTAGCCTGGTTTGTTGCTATCGTTGTCGGAACTATATCATTTATGGTCTCTGTTTTAATTCGTAATACACCAGCTGGTATGGGCGTTATGCTAGCTGCATTAATTGCAGGCGGTATCTTAAGCTCGTTCGCAACATCTTGGGAAGGTGCGAAATATATTTTTAGCGTGAATTTATCATTAACGGATTATTTATCAGGAAAATTACCTGCATTACAAGGCTTATCAATGGGATTTTCTTTGATGAATTTAACTGTTTGGGCAGTTGTTTCCCTTATTATTTCGTTCTTAGTATTTACAAAACAGGATATGTTGAATTAATTAGACAGGAAGTGACAGTATGGAAAATGTTTTAAAGAATGATTGGGGACCATTATTGGCACCAGAATTTGAGAAAGAGTATTATCGTACTCTATCCAGTTTTTTGACAGAAGAGTACAGCACGCATGTTGTTTATCCGAAGGTAGAAGATATTTTTAACGCTCTTCAGTATACAAGTTATGAAAATACAAAGGTTGTTATTTTAGGACAAGATCCATATCATGGACCGAATCAAGCGCATGGTTTAAGTTTTTCTGTACAACCTGATGTTAAAACACCACCATCATTGTTAAATATGTATAAAGAACTTCGAGATGAATATGGTTATGAAATCCCGAATAACGGTTATTTAGTAAAATGGGCGGAACAAGGAGTATTACTACTAAATACCGTATTAACAGTTCGTCAAGGCGAAGCAAATTCTCATAAGGGAAAAGGGTGGGAGCACTTCACAGATCGTGTGATTGAACTGTTGAACGAACGTGCAAAGCCAGTTGTTTTCATATTGTGGGGGCGCCATGCGCAGGCGAAGAAGAAGTTAATTACGAATCCGAATCATCATATTATCGAATCTGTACATCCAAGCCCATTATCGGCAAGACGTGGTTTCTTTGGTAGTAAGCCATACTCTAAAGTAAATACGATTTTAGCTAATATGGGAGAAAGAGAAATTGATTGGGAAATTCCAAATTTATAAATAGAAAAGGTAGTTAACAGTCGTTAACTACCTTTTTATTATTGTTGTTCGTTCTTTAATTTTGCATCTAGTACAAAAGTACCAAATGGGATAACTGATGAAACAAATGCTCCAAGTGCCCATAAAATTGATTTACGGTGTACGATTGTTACTTGAATTACTGCAAAGATGAATAGAATAAACAGAACACCATGAGCCATGCCTGTAATTTTAACAGCTGTTGCAAATCCTGCGAAATATTTCAATGGCATTGCTACAAATAATAGTAATAGGAAAGAAATACCCTCAACTAGTCCAATTGCTCTTAATCGTCCGATTGGTGTAGATAACATAAAGTAGCCTCCTTTAACGTATGCTTGTATATAGTAAATTTGTATTCTTTTTCAAAATAAAATAGTCTATTTTGTTTCATTATATACAAAAAGAAAGTTTACACTACGAGAATAGTGCAAAGTTCAAAATATAGTCACAAAAGCATGAGAATTTAAATAAAAACCTATTTGAAGTATTTGACTTCAAATAGGTTTTGTGAATGAAAATATTAAACAAGTACATCCGTTTTTAAAACGAATTTCTCTACAACTTTTGCGACACCATCATTCATATTTGTATCTGTTACGTAGTTTGCAATTTCTTTAATATCATCAGGTGCATTGCCCATTGCAACACCAAGACCAGCAAATTCAATCATTGCTTGGTCGTTATAGCTATCGCCCATTGCGATAACTTCTTCACGCTTAATGCCAAGCTTTTGAATCAGTTTGTTTAAGCTCGTTCCTTTTGTAACACCGGCTTCAGTAAATTCTAAGAAGAATGGTTTCGAACGCATCACGCTTAATTGGCCTTCTAGTTGTTGTTGAAGTTTCTTTTCAACTTCAACAAGGCGTTCAGCTTCTTTATTCATTAATACTTTTACTACAGGCTCTTTAACTGCGGCTTTAAAGTCATCTACTACAACAATTGGCATACCAGTAATATCGCCCTCAATTTCAGTATAAGGATTATTTTCTTCCGTTACGATATCATCGCCCATATAAGTATGAATCCATACATCTTCAGTTTTACTAATTTCAAATAGGTTGTGAACGATTTCAGGAGATAGTGTACTACTAAAGATTTCTTCGTTTGTTTTACAGTTAATAATTTTTGCGCCATTAAAAGATAGAATGAAACTGCCGTATTCTTCTAAGCGAAGTTCTTTGGCTACATTGCGCATACCAAACGTTGGACGTCCAGAAGCAAGTACAACCTTTACCCCTTGCTCTTGTGCAGTCATTAACGCTTCTTTCGTACGAGGTGAAATAGTATGGTCATCACGTAATAAAGTATCATCTAAATCTAAAACAATCATTTTATAAGTCATATAGAAAATTCCTTTCTTTAATTGAAATCAAAATACATGTTCATGAAGATGTTGAGGAATAATAGTAAGACATCAAACCTCTTTGAAAAGAAGTAGATAAATCATTATGAGTGTGTTGCTCATAATATCGGTTAATAATCATTGGGGATGGATAAAACCCCAATGATTCAAGTTTGATTTTATCGTAACAACTCTAAAGGTAGAGTGCAATAATGGAAGTTTTCCAATTTACGATATTTGTTTTGCTGTGGAACGAGAAAATAGTATTTCTAGCAAAATGGCCATTACAGATCCAAGAACGAGACCGTTACTTAAAAACGATGCTAGAAATGGTGGAAGTGTGGAATATGCTCCTGCTGGAACAAACATAACTCCGACTCCTGTGAAGATTGAAAGACCGGCTACTTTAAATAATTGTTCTTTATCCTGGACAGTTTCGTATTCTCGAAAGGCGAGGCCAATCATGCTTGCGAATACAGGATAAATAGCGGCATAACCAACTGCAACAGGGATTGCTGCAAAGAATGAAGTAATCTTTGGGAATATACTAACGACAATAATAAAGCTTGACCCTAATATAAAAGGGAGACGTTTATAAATATTAGTCGTTGCAATAAAACCTGCTGATCCAGAAATAGCGACAGGTCCAATAGCTGAAAACAGGCCGCCTAGCAATTGGTTGATTCCTGTTATAATGCCGGCTTGTTTAAAACGATCTGATGCAGCATTTTCTTCATATTTAGAGACAACCTTTTGTACAACGCGAATACTTGCTAACATATTTGTTAGAAGTAAGAGTGTAACAAATATGACCGTAATTACCATGTTCCATTCAACACGAGGCATGCCGAAAACAAATAAGGACGGAAAACGAATTATGTCTGTCACTGGTGTTATTGGATTAGATAATCCGAAGCATGCGAATAATATCCAGCCGCATATGATACTGAAAAGAACGGAATATTGTCCAATAATAGGTAGCTTCATGATGAAAAAGGATAGTAAAATAACAATGAGTGAAAGAATAAATACGTTAGGTTGTACTTCTGTATGTTTTCCATCAAGGCCAAACATTCCCTTTAAGAAGGAGCCACTGAGTTGCGCGACAAGAAGAAATAAATACGTTCCAATGACTGTCGGTGTAAAATAGCGAACGAGTTTATCAATAAGTCCAAAAACGCTAAGAATAATACAAATAATACCGCTTAATAAGAAAGCATATTGAAGAACTTTAAGTGTCTCATTGCTTGATCCAAATAATACGACGCCTAAACTTGCGTAAAGGGAGAAAATTCCCCACCAAAGGCCAGCAGGACCTTCTTGAATAGGAAGTTTATGCCCAAATATAGCTTGCAAGAGACCAGCAAAGCCTAGAACAAATAATGTTCTTTGTACGAATGCAATGGCTTCAGCGCCATCAAGACCGTAACTAGTTGCGACACTAATTGGTACAATAAGGCTTCCAGCTAAAATAAATAGTGCCCATTGTAAGGCGGAAAGAAATGTCTTCATTATATCAACCTCTTTCATAGATTCCGTATCTAGTATATACGTATTTTATTTCCACTGGCAAAGATTGTAGATAGAGAAAAGAGTTGAAACACGGTATGAATGCACGTAAGCAATTATGGATAGCAGTTATATGTATGACTTTTGTTGTAATTCTAGGAACGATAGGATTTATGACAATTGAAGAGATTAGTTTGTTTCAAGCATTTTGGATGACGATGATTACTGTATTGACTGTTGGATACGGAGATGCCGTTCCTGTAACGCAAGCAGGGAAAGTATTTGCGCTCCTTATTATTCCTGTTGGTGTAGGTATTGTTACGTATGCAATTGGGGTAGTGGCAGCTATGATTATTGAAGGGAATTTATTTCATGCAGTACGGAGGAAGAAGATGGATAAACAAATAGCGCAGTTGAAAAATCATATTATAGTATGTGGTTGCGGTAGAGTGGGGCTTCAAGTTGTACATGAATTGCAAGAAAAGAACATTCCATTTGTCGTTGTTGATAAAGATGAAAGTATATTGGAGCAGGAAAAGCTTTTATTTGTACATGGAGATGCAACGGAAGATCAAGTATTACATAATGCCGGAATTTTAAAAGCAGCTGGTTTAGTTGCTATTGTTGCAAATGATGCCGAAAATGTATTTATTACATTAACAGCAAGAGGATTAAACGATACGATTAAAATTGTGGCGAGATCTGAAAAGCCAGAAACTGAAGAGAAATTAAGGCGTGCTGGTGCAAATAAGGTTATTAATCCATCTAGTATGGCAGGTATTCATATAGCAAAAGGTATTGCAAATCCATTAACCGTTCATTATATTGATACAGTGTTGTATGGAGTAGAACAGTCATTTGTCATTGAAGAAATTCTAGTTGGCAAAGATTCAATACTAGTCGGTAAATCGTTACTAGAGAGTAATGTAAGGAATCAGTTTGATGTAACGATATTAGCGATTTCAAGAAATGGTAATATTATACATAATCCAACAGGGCAGGAAAAATTACAAGAACATGATATGATAATAGTATTTGGTTCAGTAGAGAAACTGGGACAATTTGAGAAAGAATTACAAAGTACGAGGTGATAAGGAATGCAAATATCTAGTGACAAGATTTTAAATAAAATGGCGAATGAAATTGCGAAGGCGAAAAGTAGCGAAGGACAAAAGTCAAAAGAACATTTATTAGTTGTGCGTGCTTTATGCGATTTACTATTAGATGAACAGGTTGAATCTTCTACGTATAGGGAGCCGCAAATTCAATCGCAAGTAATTGGATCACAGCCTATAACAACAGTTCAACCAGTTATACCAGTTTCTGGAGAACCTGTGTATATAAAAGAAGAAGGTGCAAATGGTAATTCTTTATTTGATTTTTAAGAATTAAATCGTTTGGCTTATATGAAAAAATTGCTTATGATAAAGGTAAAAAAGGGGAATTAAGATGAAAATTTTCTTTTTACTAGGTTGTATTGCAGCGGGGCTATCTGTTGCGTTAGGGGCCTTTGGAGCACACGGTTTAGAAAATAAAATTTCTGCGAAAATGTTAGAAGTTTGGAAAACAGGCGTTACATATCAGATGTTTCATGCAGGTGGATTATTCGTAGTTGCTTTATTGATGGATAAGGTTCAATCATCACTTTTAACTACTGCTGGTTGGCTAATGGTAGCTGGGATTATTATGTTCTCAGGTAGTTTGTATGCATTAAGTACGACAGGCATTAAGTTCTTTGGCCCAATTACACCTCTTGGTGGTGTAGCGTTTATTGTGGCGTGGATTCTAGTAGGGACTGCAGTTGTAAAAGGATTATAAAAAACAAAAGCTGGCATTTGCCAGCTTTTTTTATGGTCTTGGAGTATAAGTTGCTTGTTGACTAGGTAAATACGTAATTTCTTCTGGAAATTCTACGTAATCTAAGTAGATCATTAATAGTAAATAGCGTTTTCCTGATTGCGGTTCACTAATAACGATATGGTCACGGCCGGCTGCTTCAATAATACCTGTATAAGATTGTGTACCAAGGGAACTGCCACGTTCATAAGTCATTACAACTGTAGCTTGCTTACCTTTGTTTAAACGAAGGATATTTTCAATATAGGATTGCTCTAGAGGTAACATGCCTTGAGAAATTGCATATTGAGCTTGCGCAGCTTGAGCTGTTTGTTGTTGCATTGCTTGCTGTTGTTGTTGAGTCATTTGTTGTGGTTGGACATAAGTTCCAGATGGTTGATAAAAACCTGTTCCATAGTACGGATTTTGTTGCTGTGCCATTCAAAAATCCCTCCTCATTTTCATCTCTTAATATACGCTAGGACAGTCTTCACCAGATGGTTGGAAGAAGCAGTGCTTTTTGAAGCGACCAGAGTTTTGTTGGTTATACCAAGTTGGTGGACAAGGACCTTCAGGTCTAAAGAACCATAAGGCAAAGTTAGCGGGCCAAAAACGTTGTCCTTGAATAGTTCGCCTTGCTAAGGCGATATCTTGTTCACGGGCTCTTTGATAAAAATATCCTTTTTGTGTTGCCTCAAAACCACCAGGATTTTGATACACCATTTGACGTAAATTACGAATACTTTTAAAGTCTAAACAATTTCCGCGGACACGATTTACCCCAACGTTTCCGACCATTAACATTCCTTGTTGCCCTTCTCCTTCGGCTTCAGCACGCATCAGTCTAGCTAACAACTTTACATCTGCTTCGTTATAAGCAATAACACCCATTATGTGTCACCTCTCTTTTTGTAATACCTTTTGGAAAGAGGTTTATTTCTAGATGAAGTGTGGAACAATTACTAGTTCATACGTATGAGAAAAAGGACTCAGATATGACAACCAAACGAAGTTTTACATTGAGAGAGGAAAATAAAAAAAGCTAGCGTGAGCTAGCTTTTCATCATTAAAATACTTTAGACCATAAGTTTGAGAAGAAATCTCCAATAGAGCGCATTGTTAGCACAAACCAATTTGCTTTTTCAACTTCCTCTGTTGTTTTTGCAGTAACTTTCATACTTTTACTACCGTCTAAGAAACCATATTTATCAATTGATTCTAAAGTAATTGAGCCTACTTTAGCATCTTTCTTAACAGGAGCAACTAAATGTCCATCTTCAGCAAGAGATTTATCTAATTCAGTCCCAATTTTATAAGGATCTTTGCTACCTTTTTTCGCAATTACTGTTATTTCTTTTTCAGGTGCAACCGTTACTTGATCTTCTTTCCCTTTTACTACAGAGATTGTGTTATTTTTATCAACCTTGAGCTTTTGTTTTTCGAAGTTATTAAATCCATATTCGATTAATTCACGAGATTCTGTGAAGCGCTCGTCCATTGATTTCGTTTTAATAATAACCGAGATAAGACGTAAATCACCGCGTTTCGCAGTAATAGTAAATCCATATCCAGCTGTATCAGAACTTCCTGTTTTTAAACCATCAGTACCTTCATAAGCGAAGGCAGCTCCTGGTAACATCCAGTTCCAGTTTTCCATACGAATTGGTTTTGGATGATTGTCTGGGAAGTTTCTAAATCTTTGTTTTGTATCCTCTAGCATTTCTGGATACTTTGTAATCATTACTTTTGAAAGTATACCCATATCGCGAGCTGACATAGAGTTTTCTGCATTTGGATCAGTACCCTCGGGATGTTTCCCTTTTAAGTCAGCGTTATTTAAACCAGTAGCGTTTACAAATTTATATTTCTTTAACCCTAGTTTTTTTGCATGTTCATTTGCAAGATTTAAGAAGTTTTTCTCACTTTCTGCAAGTAGCTCTGCTAAAGCAATACTAGACCCGTTTGCAGAGAAGATAACAATAGAATGATATAATTCTTTTACAGTATATTGACGTCCTTTCTCAAATGGTACGTTAGAGAATTCATTATTACGTGAGACTTCATAAGCGTAATCGGAAATATTTACTTTCGTATCCCAAGTAATTTTCCCTTCTTTAATTGCTTCTAAAACAGCGTAAACAACAATTAATTTTGACATACTAGCAATAGCTAGCAGTTCGTCTGGGTTTTGTTCATGCAGTATTTTCCCTGTATCTGCATCAAATAGAAGTGCAGCAGCAGCTTCTATTTGTATTTTTTCTTCCGCATGGGATGTTGTTACTTCTAAGGAAGAAATTGACAATAGAAGCGCTAGTAAAATAGACAAGATTTTCTTCATATAAATTATCACCTTCGCATCGTTATTAGCATATAGCTCGTACCATTTTAGCATGAATTTGGATATAGAAAAGTTACAATTTTGTAAGGAATTTGTCGGTTTTTGTTCGAATTTGCGGGAAAAAGGAGTTTTTTGAGGAGAAATATAGAGGGAAATAAAAAAAGGAACGAATTTCGTCCCTTTTTCAATATTATATGTGTAAAAATTTCTCTACTTTTTCGTCTGGTAAGATGTTTCCAACGAAGAATGTTCCGAATTCACCATAACGAGCACTTACTTCATCAAATCGCATTTCATATATAAGTTTCTTAAATTGAAGAACATCGTCAGCGAATAATGTTACGCCCCACTCGAAATCATCGAATCCAACAGATCCTGAAATAACTTGGCGTACTTTCCCTGCGTATTGGCGACCAATCTTGCTGTGACTGTACATCATTTTTTTACGCTCTTCCATAGGAAGCATGTACCAGTTGTCATCACCTTGGCGACGCTTATCCATTGGATAGAAGCAAATATGATTTGCTTTCGGTAATTCAGGATATAAGCGAGCTAAAATTTGTGGATTTTGATATGGATCCTCATCAGCTGGAAGGTAGTTGCTTAGTTCAACAACAGATACGTAAGAATATGCAGGAACCATATATTCAGCTAATGTTGTTTTATTCAATTCTGTCTCAATTTCATTTAACTCTTCCATTGTTGGACGTAAAATCATAAGCATAATATCAGCTTTTTGACCAACAACTGTATACATTGCGTGACTACCTTTTTTCGCAGTAGCTACTTCGTTCCATTTTTCAACGACATTTAAAAATTCAGACACTGCTTGTCCGCGTTCGTCGCTAGATAATGTTTTCCATGCAGCCCAATCAATAGAACGTAAATCATGTAAACAATACCAGCCATCTAACGTTGTTGTTGCTTCACTCATTCTATTCACCTCAGTTAATGATAGTTTTACACGTTAACTATAGCATATATAGTTTTAAAATCATCTATATAAAACCTTGGCGCATAAAATTGTCACATTTAAGTGTTTAAGCGAGGTGAATTTAACGGCTGAATTTTATGAAAATATAATCATTTTTATTTTATCTATTTTTTGGGAGCTATAAGTTTAAAATATAGAAGAAAAGCAGTATTCTTAAAGATAGAGTTTTTTAACATATGTAGGAGGGTTTATTCGTGAGCAACTTATTTACAACAGTAAAAGAAAAAGTTCAAGGAAAAGGCATTTCTATCGTACTTCCTGAAGGAACTGATGAAAGAATTTTAGGCGCTGCAGAGCGTTTAGCAAAAGAAGAGTTAGTAAAACCAATCTTAGTTGGTAATAAGGAAGAAATTAGCGCAAAAGCTGCTAGCATGAATTTAACATTAGCAGGCGTTGATATTTACGACCCAGCTACATACGAAGAAATGGATGCAATGGTAGCATCTTTCGTTGAACGCCGTAAAGGTAAAGCAACTGAAGAAGACGCTCGCAAAATCCTTAAAGACGAAAACTACTTCGGTACAATGCTTGTATACATGGGCAAAGCACACGGTTTAGTAAGTGGTGCAGCTCACTCTACAGCTGATACAGTTCGTCCGGCACTTCAAATTATTAAAACAAAACCAGGCGTTACAAAAACTTCTGGCGTATTCATCATGGTACGTGAAGAAGAGAAATATGTATTCGCTGATTGCGCAATTAACATTGCACCAAACAGCCAAGATTTAGCTGAAATCGGTATCGAAAGTGCGAAAACTGCTGAGTTATTCGGCATTGATCCACGTGTTGCTATGTTAAGCTTCTCTACAAAAGGTTCTGCGAAATCTCCAGAAACAGAAAAAGTTGTAGAAGCAACTCGCATTGCAAAAGAAATGGCTCCTGAGTTAACTTTAGATGGAGAATTCCAATTCGATGCTGCATTCGTACCATCTGTAGCTGAGAAAAAAGCTCCAGGTTCTACAATTAAAGGTGATGCTAACGTATTCGTATTCCCAAGCTTAGAAGCTGGTAATATCGGCTACAAAATCGCTCAACGTTTAGGTAACTTCGAAGCAGTAGGACCAATCTTACAAGGTTTAAACATGCCTGTAAATGACCTGTCTCGTGGATGTAACGAAGAAGAAGTGTACAAGTTAGCTTTAATTACAGCAGCTCAAGCACTTTAATTCTAAAATGAATTAGTATGGAAAATGACCACCCTTAGGGTGGTCATTTTTATTTTTCTAAGCCAAGTGCTTTATTATTACGATCAATAATACGTTGTAAATTCGTCTCATATAAAGGAATCTCATCTATTGTTAATTGAGATGGTGTTAACTTTGGAGCGAATTGCTGCAATGTTTTTAAAAGACGCATCATTAAATCTTGTACTGTAATGGTTTCGCCAAGTAATTCTGAGAGTGAGGCCATCGTACTTGGTACAATTTCAGGGTACGTAAAGCGTGTTTCTTTTCCTTGAATTGCTAGGTTGTAGAAATCACGAACGAGTGCGGCACGCTCAGAGCCACTTCCGGTAGCACAGAGATAAATTTGGACAGCGACACCGCCGCGAATACGACGTTGTGAAATACCAGCGAATTTTTGATCGCGAATACTTAAGTCATAACTACCAGGACAGTAAGAGCCAACAATTTCTTTTGCCTCGATAGTAACGTTGTAATCCTTTAACATCTCCTTAATTAAATGCCACATCGTATCGTATCCAAGATCAATATCGATACCTTTTTCTGTTTCTTGGAATAAAAGTGATACGTTTAAAACACCTTCATCAAGCACGACTGCAAGCCCGCCAGAATTACGAACAATAACATTGAAGTTGTGTTGTTTTAAAAAAGAAATACCTTCTTCTAAATGCGGAAGGCGTGAATCTTGAATGCCAAGGACAATTGTATTGTGATGAACCCAAGAACGCATTGTTGCGGCTGACTTGCCATTTCCAATGCTTGTGCATAATGTGTCATCCATTGCGAATGACTGAAGTGCGTGGAATGTTGGTCCCAAACTAGACTGATCTACAATGCGCCACTCTGGCTGAGATAAAATGGAACGGGAATTGCTCATATAACTAACCCCTTATCTTTAAAATGACAATCTCTATTATAGCAAAAAATGAAGAATGGAGTTTTCTCACATATAAAGGGGGAGCTTAAAGGTGAAATAATAAAAAGGATGCATTACATGCATCCTTTTTATTCTGCAATTTTTTCTAAATTACCGTTTCGGTCCATTCGGAAAGATGTTTGAGAACGTTCTTCGTCATCCATGACTGCCAATTTACGAGCTCGGTTCATAATGTTCATAAGTGTTTCGTAATCTTCTTGTACAGTATGAGATTGCTTTTCTAACTTTTCTAGTTTCTTTTCTAGTTCCTCATTCCGAAGGATTTGTGCTTTAATTTCTTGTTTCAATCTCGTATTCTCGTTTTCAAGAGCTGTCACTTTTATATTTGAAGATCCGACTGTTTGTAAAAAATAAATAACATCTTGCATTGTCATAGAGCTTCTTGCAGCAGGAGCAGTAGATTCTTGATATGGAATAGCTTCTTTATATTGTACGATTGATTCCTCTTGTACTAATTCTTCATAATCAGTTATCGAATCTGAAGCTGGTGGTGTATAAAGTAAACGTTTTTTCGCTTGTTCACCGCTTGCAGCACGCATTTTATCTTTACGATGTTTTTTTGCTAGTTGAAGAGCTTGTTCATAGCTATAGCGAACGACAGCATTCCAGCGGAAACCACAAGCAGCAGATGTACGATTTAACTGATCTCCTACTTCCTCAAATGCATTTAATTGCGTACTTCCTTCTCGAACATGACGAAGTACCGTTTCAGCAAGTAATAAATCATCCTCATCTGTCCAAGCATCTTGTCTTACTTTCATAGATTCAACTCCCTTTCTTTTTATGAACTTCCTATTTTTATAATGGGCAAAAAAATAAACTTTTATACAAAGCTTTTAAAAATATGGTAGATTTCGATGAAAGGTAAAAATTTTCCCATGAATGGTGAGCGCTTCTGTAGGAGAGCATATAAATATGTAGCATTATGTAGAGAATAGGCTTTGTAGGGAAACTTGCAACGAGCTTCAAAGAGCGGTAAAATACCATTTAGTGTTTATTTTTAAACGAACTTGAGAAAAGTTTAAAATAGAGGAAGTGTTATATAATGGGAAACGAATTTCGCGTGTGCGATGACTGTCAGGCAACGAACGTTAAAACGTTAGTTCCGAAGTTAAAAAAAGTAGATTCATGTGCAACGATTGAAGTTGGATGTCAGTCTTACTGTGGTCCTGGTCGTAAAAAATCATTCGCATTTGTAAATAACCGTCCAGTTGCGGCTCCAACAGAAGATGAGTTAATCGTAAAAATTGAAGCAAAGTTAAATAAGTAAGAAAAAGAAGAGTGAAAAGATTACTCTTCTTTTTTTATGCCCATAAGAGGAAAGATTTATTCTGCGAAAGTACTCTTGTGTGGACGAACGTTTTCTAAAGGATGGATATAACTTTTGTATTAAAGTTCCAATTTATATAAATTTATATTTCAAAATAATGGTTGACAGTCTTTTAAAGCGATAGGTAGAATAGAAGTGTCTGATTCTGAGAATCATTATCAGGAAAATAACAATTCACCTAATTTTTTTATTACTATTTGAGAATAAATTTCATTTTAATAAATATATGTTGTTGGTTAGGATGGTTGAGGGATGGAAGCGAGCGCAAGCAGTATAGAACAGCAAGAAGAGAATGTTAAAGAGATTAAGAGCAGACCGCTCATCGCTTCTATTATTTTAGTAGCGGGTACAGTTTTGTTAGCTTTAAGCATGGCAGTTTCTATTTCTTTTGGGGCTGCAGATATTAGTTTAAAGACTGTATGGCAAGCTGTATTTCAGTTTGATGGATCTATTACACATCATAACGTAATTCAAGAGCTTCGCATGCCTAGAGCAATAGGGGGCGTAGTTGCAGGTGCCTTTTTAGCGGTATCAGGAGCAATTATGCAAGGCATGACGCGAAATCCACTTGCTTCACCATCGTTAATGGGAATTACAGATGGGGCTGTATTTGGAATTGCAATTATGTATGCATTTTTCCCTAATTCACCTTATTTAATGTTTGTTATCGCATCTTTTATTGGAGCTGCGTTTGGTGCAAGCATTGTATATGGAATTGGGTCTTCTTCACCAGGTGGATTAACACCTGTGAAATTAGCTTTAGCAGGTGCAGCTATTAGTGCTTTATTAGGGGCAATTTCATCTGGAATCGCATTGTATTTTAATCTTGCCCAAGAGGTGAGCATGTGGAATGCAGGCGGAGTTGCTGGAGTGAAATGGCAAAGTATTAATATGTTAGTGCCAATTGGCCTTGTTTGTCTTTTTATCGCAATTATGATGTCGAGATATATTACAATTTTGAGCTTCGGTGAAGAAATTGCAATTGGACTTGGTCAAAATACGACATTAATTAAATTTATCGGAACAGTACTTGTTCTTGTTTTAACGGGTTCCGCAGTTTCCATGGCAGGATCAGTAGGGTTTGTTGGTCTTGTAATCCCGCATATGACTCGTTTCCTTGTAGGCTCGGACTATAGATGGGTTATTCCATGTTCTGCGGTCTTAGGCGGGCTGTTAATTGAATGTGCAGATATGTTATCTCGCGTTATTAACCCGCCATTTGAAACGCCAATTGGAGCAATTACAGCGCTAATTGGGGTTCCATTCTTCCTCTACTTAGCACGTAATGAAGGGAGAGGAAAGATGTGAGGACGAGTGTCTTAACAAAAAAGAACATTTCTATATTAACGATTTTAGTAGGACTAATCGTTTCTATATTTCTTATTAGTTTAAATACAGGAACTTTTAAAATACCCCCAATGGACGTATTAAAGTCATTGGTTGGACTAGGGGCTGAAGATCAGTCTGTTATTTTATTTGAATTCCGTATGCCGCGTATGGTAATTGCTATACTAGTCGGATCTGCTTTAGCTATGTCAGGTGCGATTTTGCAAGGTTTATCACGAAATCCACTTGCTGATCCAGGTATTATAGGGATTAATGCTGGAGCGGGATTAACAGTTGTTATATTCGTCTACTTCTTCTTCGGGAAAGTAGGGACTGGTACATTTTTATCTGTATTCATTCTTCCATTTTTCGCACTAGTTGGAGCGATATTAGCAGCGGTAATTATTTATTTATTAGCATGGAAAGACGGCGTTTCATCGACTCGATTAATACTAGTCGGTATTGCCGTTGCAGCTGGATTTGGAGCTGTTAGTTTAATTTTCTCTATGAAGATGACATCTAACGATTTTCGTTTTGCTACGATTTGGCTGGCGGGAAGTCTGTGGGGTACAGATTGGAAATTCGTATTAAGTGTACTTCCATGGATGGTTATTTTCTTACCGCTTGCTATAAGTAAAGCACACATATTAAATGTAATGAACCTAGGCGATTCTACAGCAGTTGGCCTTGGTGTAAATGTAGAAAAAGAAAGACGTAAATTATTATTTATTGCAGTTTGTTTAGCGGGTGCATCTGTTGCTGTTGCCGGTGGAATTGGCTTTATCGGTTTAATGGCCCCGCATTTAGCAAGGCGCCTTGTTGGTGGCAAACATCAAATCATGTTGCCCACAGCTGCGCTAATAGGAACGTTTTTACTTTTATTCGCAGACGTAATTTCAAGAAGTGTACTAACAACTTCAGAAATACCAGTCGGTCTTGTTATTTCTGTAATTGGTGCACCGTATTTCATTTATTTACTTATGAGGACAAAATAAAGGGAGGCTTTTCGTATGGCAACTTTAGCGGTTGATGCGGTATCTGTTGGCTATAATGAAGGTTTAATTATTGATGGATTAACAGTTGAAATTCCGGAAGGGAAAATTACAACAATTATTGGGCCAAATGGTTGTGGGAAGTCCACATTATTAAAAACGGCGTCTCGTATTTTGAAGGCAAAACAAGGTACTGTTTATCTTGACGGAAAAGCAATTGAGAAACAGCCAACGAAAGAAATTGCAAAGAAAATGGCGATTTTACCACAAACTGCAGAAGTACCAACGGGTCTTACTGTATTTGAGCTTGTGTCATACGGAAGATTCCCTCATCAAAAAGGGTTTGGCACGTTGAAAGAAGAGGATTATCGCTACATTAACTGGGCACTTGAAGTGACAGGAATGAAAGAATTTGCGAATCGTCCAGCAGAAGCGCTATCTGGTGGTCAACGTCAACGTGTTTGGATTGCAATGGCTCTTGCACAAGGAACAGAATTACTTGTATTGGATGAACCAACAACGTACTTAGATATGGCTCATCAATTAGAAGTATTAAACTTATTGAAAAAGTTAAATGAAGAAGAAGGTAGAACGATTGTTATGGTTATCCATGACTTAAACCACGCTTCTCGTTTCTCAGATCATATGATTGCATTAAAAGCAGGTAAGTTAATGAAACAAGGAACACCAGATGAAGTTATGACAAGTGAAACACTTCGTAACGTATTTGAGATTGAAGCTCAAATCGTTCCATGTCCAGTAAACTGTAAGCCAATTTGCTTAACATATGATTTAGCGATGATTAGTAATCAATTGCGTAAAAAAGCTTAAGTAGAACCCCCTCGTGAAGAGGGGGGACTTCTAATGGACGTTGAGCTTCTTATATAAGAATGGGAAGTTGAACGCCCGTTAGAATGGGGTATTAACAACAATTAATAAAAATATATTGATTAATTGTTATCTTCGTTTCTTATAGTTCATTGCAACTTATAAGATAAATACAGCTAGAAGGAGTGGGAACATGAAGAATTTTAAAATGGCACTATTAGCAATGGTATTAGTTGTGACTTCTGTACTATTTGCTGCTTGTTCTAACAAAGAAGAAGAAAAGAAAGCAGATGCAAAGACTGAAGAGCGCACTGTAAAACATGCAAAAGGGGAAATTAAAATTCCTGCAAACCCAAAGAAAATTGCTGACCTTAGTGGTTCAACAGAAGAATTATTAATTTTCGGTATGAAACCGGTTATTACTGCTAATACATCTCAAGAAAAAATTGATGCACATATTGAAAAGAAACTAAAAGACGTTAAACCAGTTGGTTCTGCTTGGGGCGATAAAATTAACATCGAAGCAGTAGCTGCTGCAAAACCAGATTTAATTCTTGTAAATAATCGTCAAGAAAAGATTTATGATCAATTATCTAAAATTGCACCAACAGTTATGTTAAACACTCCATTAGATCAATGGCGTCCAAAATTCGAAGAAGTAGGTCAAATCTTCGGTAAAGAAAAAGAAACAAAAGAATGGTTCAAAAAGTATGATGAAAAAGCAAGCAAATTACATGACAAAATCGTCGCTAAAACTGGTGAAGCAACATTCATGAAAATGGCTGCGTATCCAAATGCTTTCCGCGTATACGGTGACTACGGTTACGGTAGCGTAATCTTTAATGATTTAAAACTACCAGCAGTTAAAGGTACACCAACTGATAAACCACTAGTACAAGTACAAAAAGAAGCTTTAATCGATTACAACCCAGATTACTTATTCGTATTTACAACTGGTGACGGTTCTCAGCGCTTAAAAGAATTCCAAGAAGAATCAATTTGGAAAAACATGAACGCTGTTAAAAACAACCACGTATTCACAATTAAAAATGAAGACTTAAACAAAGGTTACTTCCCATTAGGGAAAGATATGATCTTAGACGAAGTTGCTGAATTCGTTTTAGGTAAATAATGTATAAAGGAAATCACTTTTACTTCGGTAAAGGTGATTTTTTCTTTTTATAAAGGTAATTAATACAGTCTTTCATTTCTTTCTGTTTCTCATTTCGTTTATAATATAAAGTAAGAATGTAGTAAAGAAAGGGGGATGTCGGAAAGTGGTATATTTAAACGACAAACTCAGCGAAACAAAAGTGTTTAAAGACCCAGTACATAAATATGTGCACGTGCGTGATCGTGTTATTTGGGATTTAATCGGAACGAAAGAATTTCAACGCTTGCGCCGTATTAAGCAGCTTGGAACGACATTTTTTACATTTCACGGTGCAGAGCATAGTCGCTTTACTCATTCGTTAGGTGTATACGAAATTATTCGTCGTATGATTGATGATGTGTTTGATGGCAGACCAAATTGGAATGCTGAAGATAGATTGTTATGTTTATGTGCGGCATTACTTCATGATGTCGGTCACGGCCCATTTTCTCACTCGTTTGAAAAAGTATTTTCATTAGATCATGAGAAATTTACGCAAAAGATTATTGTTGGCAATACGGAGATTAATGATGTATTAAGTCGTGTTGATAAGGAGTTTCCACAAAAGGTAGCAGATGTAATTGCAAAAACGTCTACTAATAAATTAGCAATTAGTATGATTTCGAGCCAAATTGATGCGGATCGTATGGATTATTTATTAAGAGATGCTTATTTTACAGGCGTAAAGTATGGAAACTTCGATATGGAACGTATACTGCGTGTAATGCGCCCGTATGGGGATCAAGTAGTCATTAAAAATAGTGGTATGCATGCTGTTGAGCATTACATTATGAGTCGTTATCAAATGTATTGGCAAGTATATTTCCATCCGGTAACGCGAAGTGCAGAAGTTATTTTAACGAAGATTTTACACCGTGCTAAATCATTGCACGAGAAGTATTATACATTTAAAAATCATCCTGTTCATTTCTATTCTTTATTTGAAGAAGAAGTAACAGTAGAGGATTATTTAAAGTTAGACGAGAACGTTATGTATTACTACTTCCAAGTATGGCAGGAAGAAGAAGATCCAATTTTAAGCGATCTATGCCGCCGTTTTATGAATCGAAATCTATTTAAATATGTAGAGTTTACAGATAAACACGGTTTAGATAATTGGATGGAATTAAGTAGTTTATTTAAAAAGATTGGACTTGATCCGGAGTATTATTTAGTAGTTGATTCAACATCAGACTTACCGTATGACTTTTATCGTGCAGGAGAAGAAGAAGAGCGTTTGCCAATCCTACTTCTTATGCCAAACGGAGAGCTTAGAGAGCTTTCACGTGAATCGGATATTGTTGAGGCGATTACAGGTAAGAAAAGAACGGACCAAAAGCTATTCTATCCACATGATTTAATCTATGAAGATGGAAGAAAAGGAAAATATAAAGAGAGAATTATTGAGTTGTTAGAAGGAAAGAAATAAGAAGCAGCTAGTGGCTGCTTCTTATGAAAAACTTGAAATTATTTGTCGCTTAAGCGTTTTCCGCCAACTGCATAATGATTCTTAGACATTTCTTCGATGAAAACAACGATGTTTTCTTCAGGAGCACCAGTTGTTTCGCTTACTGCTGCTGTTACTTTCTCAGCAAGAGCTTTCTTTTGTTCTTCTGTGCGTCCTTCTAGCATTTTCACTGTTACGTATGGCATGTACAATCGCTCCTTTTATGTAAGTTACACTCTTATTATAGCGGATTATGGGGAAGAACAATCGAAAAAACAAATAATTTCTTTTTTTGACATATGGAAGAGGAGATGAAGTATGGATCAGTTATTTAGATATCCATTGCACGAAATTCCGTTGGTAGCAATGGCGATTATTATTGCATTATCCGTTCATGAATTTGCACATGCATATGTTGCATATAAATTTGGGGACGATACAGCAAAGAGACAAGGGCGTTTAACGCTATCACCGATGGCTCATTTAGACCCTATCGGTTTGATTGCAGTATTAATTCTTGGATTCGGTTGGGCAAGACCGGTTCCTGTTAACCCATATAACTTTAAAAGACCGCGTCTTGCAGGCATATTAGTTTCAATTGCAGGGCCGATTAGTAACTTAATTTTAAGTGCAATTGGTTTAATTATTTTGTATAGCTTAGCAGTATTTGGAGTGTTAGATGCAGTTCCAGTTGCAGTAGCTGAAACATTAGGAAAGTTTTTTGAGCTCTTTATTATGTTAAATATTGTTTTACTTGTATTTAATTTATTACCGATCCCGCCACTTGATGGGTATCGTGTAGTGGAAGATTTAGCACCAGCAAATATTCGCGCGAAAATGACACAGTATGAAAAATATGGAGCGATTGCGTTATTAATTCTCGTTATTACACCGCTTAGTAATTACACAATTCAACCTATTTTCCAGGTAGTTATTCCGCATGTATTAATGTTTTTACAAAGTATCATTGCGCCTATTTTTGGCCTTTTATAATTTTTAAGTGAGGAGGATTTTACATATGACAGAGAAAAAGAAAAAAATCGGTTTTAATATCGTGAAAAATGATTCAACAGATGGACATGGTGGATTTGGTGTTGGGGCATTAAGCCTAGAAAACATTTCACCTGTATTTGTTGATGTACTAGAGAAAACTGCATTCGTTGATATCGGTGCGATGCATGCGCGTAGTACAGTAGAAAAAGGTATTAAGTTTTTAACAAATAAAGATGAAGTTCCAAACGGAAAACCATTTTGGCTTGTTTGGGTAACGATTGAAAGAACTGCAACTGGTGCTTATTACGCAGGTGTAACAGCTTGTGAAATGACAGTAGACCGTGAAATTCGTCGCGGATATAAATCACTTCCAGAACACGTAAACAAAATGGATAAATCAATGAAGCGTCACATTATGGTTGACCATATGGATGAATCATCTAAAAAAGTACTTGGTACGTTCTTGAAAGAACATAATGAAGCGATTTGGAACGAATCTAGTGAAGAATTGCGCCTTGCATTATTAAGTGAATAAAAAATAGCTGACGGATGCCCGTCAGCTATTTTTTTTACCAAGGAAGATATTTTTTCCACCAACTTGTTTTTTTCTTTTCTTCAGTCGTTTTTTCAAATTCTTCTTTATCATCGACGTGATCCATACAATATTCAGTCGGTTCGGTACCTTTAGCGAAATACATTTTCACAGAAATAGGACAATTTTTTGTAGCAATTTTACCGTTCTCTGGGTTGATATTAACCGCTACGACGTCACCTGGTTGTTTAAATTCTTTTTTGGGCTGTCCATCTAAGCCTTTCTCCATCGTATCAGTCCATATTTTCTTCGCATATCCTTGTTCTGCTACGTTTGAAATAGATTTAGGTTGATCATATCCGACCCATACACCTGTTACGATTTGCGGAGTAAATCCGATCATCCAACTATCCGTTTCAGTAGAACCAGATTTTCCGGCATATGTTCTTGATAATTTTGATAACATCGATTGGCCAGTTACAGCAGCATAACTGCTTAGTTTCTTATTAAACATACCGGTCATCATTTCTTCCATTACAAACGCTTTGCTCTTGTCGAGAACTTGTTTACTCTCTAAATGAGCATCGTATAATATATTTCCTTCATGATCCATAATGCGGCGAATGAAAGTAGGTTTTACTTCTTTTCCACCGTTTGCGAACATGCTATAAGCGTTAACCATTTCAATTGGTTTTACGGGTGATGTGCCGAGAGCTAGAGAAGGCACATCTTTTAATGCACTTGTAATTCCAAATTGTTTTGCTGTTTTTGCGAGTGCGTCATCTCCTAAAAATAAATTCGTTTTTACAGCATATATGTTATCAGAGACTGCGAGAGCTTGTGCCATCGTTACAAAATCATCTGCATAATAATCTTTATAGTTTTTTGGTTTATACTTTGAAACGCCGTCACCTAAAGTAAATACAGTATATTCGCTTTTTAAGCGCGTAGCAGGCGTGAATCCTCGTTCTAATGCTGCATAATATAGAAATGGCTTAAATGTAGAACCAGGCTGACGAACGGCTTGTGTAGCCCTGTTAAATTGACTCGTAGTATAATCAGTTCCGCCAACAAGAGCAGCCACTTCACCTGTCGTTGGATTCATAGAGACGAGAGCAGTTTGTATGTTTGTTGTGTCAGGTATATGATCTTTTACAGCTTGCTCTGCTACAGCTTGTAGTTTAGGGTCTAGCGTTGTATAAATTCGCAAGCCACCCCGTTGTAAAGCTTGTTCGTCTAATCCAACATCACGAAGAAGCGAAGCTTGTACAGCATCTTGGAAATATGGTGCGACCTCTGCTACTTTTTTCGTATCTAATGAGGCAAAAGTTAGTGGCTCTTTCTTCGCTAAGGCTGCTTGTTGCTTCGTAATATATCCTTGTTCGACCATTTCATCTAATATGAGAGCTTGTCGTCCTTTAGCACGATCCTCTTTCAAAAAGGGAGAATAGACACTTGGCCCTTTCGGGATACCTGCGAGCATACTAGCTTCTGCTAATGTTAAATCTTTTGCTGTTTTATCGAAATATAGATGGGACGCAGCTTCGATTCCATAAGCGCCATGTCCGTAATAAATTGTATTTAAATATCCTTCTAAAATATGATTTTTATTATAGTTTACTTCAAGGCGGACAGTGTACATTGCCTCTAATAATTTCCGTTTCCACGTTTTATCATGATCTAAATACAGATTACGCGCGTATTGTTGTGTAATTGTACTAGCTCCTTGTACCTTTGCCATCGCTTTTAAATCAGCAACAATTGCACCTGCAATCCGTTTCACATCGAAGCCGTGATGTTTATAAAATCTTTGATCTTCAATAGAAAGGGTCGCTTCTTTTACATAAGGTGAAATTTCATTAAGAGAGACATTGTAACGTTTTTGAATTTCATTACTTTGTCCAATAACAGTATCATCGTTTGCGTAAAAGACGCTTGTTTGTGGGACCGCAACAGGAGGAGGTCCCATAATTTTTGCAACTATAATAATAACAAAAAAAGAAAAAACGAAGAAAAGGACGCAAGAAAACATTGCGGTGAAGAAAAGACGTTTATATTTTTTAAGTTTTGGATTCATAGTTTGATCCATCTTTTTTCAGCCCCTCATTAATACAAGCGTTATTGTATTAGTATTGAGGGTTTTCATTTATTTTAAACAATGAAATTTCGAAAATAAAAAGCTCCTTCCATTAAGAAAGGAGCTCAAAGGCACGTGCTGGCCAATCGGTAATGATGACATCTACACCATAATCAATCATAGTTTGTAAATCTTTGTATTCGTTAATTGTATATGGACGGAAAACATATCCTTGCTCTTGTGCTAATTGCACAAATTCTTTCGTTAATAGCTGGAAGTTTGGATGTAATCCACTTGCTTTTCTCTGTTTTGCTTCGGCAATTGGATCAGCAATCGGTGTATCATATAAAATTGCTCTTGGGATTTCAGGAGCAATTTCTGCTAATAATGAAACAGAGTCATGGTTAAATGATGAAAATACAATTTGATTAGAAAGATGATATTCGCGCACAAGTGCAACAGCTTTTTCCTCAATATTTGGGTAATGAATAACATCTGTCTTTAATTCAATATTTAGTTGTAAGTTCGTTGTGGAAAGCCAAATGAAAATCTCACGCAACGTTGGGATTTTTGCTTCATGGAAAGAAGGGTCTTTATAGCTACCAGCGTCCAATGATTGTAGTTCCTCTACCGTTTTTTCCGAAACAAGTCCAACGCCATTTGTTGTACGATCGACGGTTTCATCGTGAATTACGACAAGTTCACCATCTTTTGATAAGTGGACATCGAGTTCAATTCCGTGAGCGCCAATGCGTTCTGCTTCTTGGAAGGCAATCATCGTATTTTCGGGATGTGTACCTTTTACTCCGCGGTGAGCGAAAATAAGTGGTTTACTCATGTGAAATTCTCCTTATTATCTCTTTTCTTTCATTATGAAACTGCTTTAGGGAAAATACAATTGAATATGATAAACATTTACAAAAGTCTAACAGTTGCAGAAAAGTTAACGTTAACGTAAAATGTAATAATCAAGTGAAGGGAGGAATAAACATGTATAAAATTGATGAAGTAACAAAGCAAGTCGGTTTAACAAAACGTACACTTCGTTATTATGAGGAAATTGGTTTAATTCATCCCCCAGAACGTAGTGAGGGGAATATTCGTCTGTATACGGATGAGGATATTGCCAGAATTAAAAGAATTGTAGAAGCGAAAGAAGTGCTAGGAATCACACTTCAAGAAATGCAGCATTTCTTATCACTAAAAGAAAGAATGGAGCAAAGAAGAAATAGCGAGAACCCTCGTGATCGTGAAGTGATTCAAGAAATTAAAGATATGCTTGAAAAACAAGTGCAAACGTTAGACGAAAAAATGGAGCAAATGCAACGTGTAAAGGCAGAACTTGAAGATAGTTTACATCGTGCAGTAACATTTTTAGAGAGCACAAAAGGAGAGTAATCAAAATGGAGAGCAAACAAAAACTAGGGAGATTGATTACAGTGGTGGCTACCTTCCTTGCCTTTTCGGGTATAGGAGTAGTCGACCCAATTTTGCCGATTATTGCAGAGAAAATTGGTGCAACGCATTGGCAAGTTGAAATGTTATTTACTGCTTATATTTTAACGATGGCAATCATGATGTTACCAGCTGGTATATTTGCATCAAGATTTGGTGATAAACGGATGATGACAATCGGTCTTGCGATTGTGACTGTATTTGCGTTTATATGTGGTATATCGCAAACGATTGCTCAATTATCTCTTTTCCGTGCTGGATGGGGATTAGGAAATGCGATGTTTTTTGCTACAGCAATGACGCTGTTAATAGCATTAAGTAAAGAAGTTCATGAAGCAGTAGGATTATACGAAGCAGCGATCGGCTTAGGTATGGCTGGGGGGCCGTTATTGGGTGGAATATTAGGTGGACATTCTTGGCGTTATCCATTTTTCGCGACGAGTATTTTAATTTTCTTAGCATTTATTTTAGTATTCTTTTTTGTAAAAGAACCGGAGCGAAAAGTGAAGCGTAAGGCTGCTGGCGTAGGAGAATTACTTAACCTGGTGAAGTATAAACCGTTTATGCAAGGTGCGATTTCAGGAATGTTATACTACTACGGATTTTTCGTTGTGTTAGCATATTCACCACTTATTATGCATTTATCAGCTATTCAATTAGGCTTTGTATTTTGCGGATGGGGATTAGCGTTAGCTTACGGTTCTGCAATTTTAGCACATAAGCTAGAAGGGAAATATGAACCAAAAACATTATTGAAGGGTAGTTTACTTGTATTTGCGATTTTCTTAATTGCACTATTCTTTGTGAAAATTATGTGGTTACAAATTACTCTTATCGTTTTATCAGGATTAGCATCTGGCTTAAACAATGCATTATATACAAGTTATGTAATGGATATTTCACCTTATGAAAGATCTGTTACGTCAGGTGTTTATAACTTTGTTCGTTGGTTAGGGGGCGCAATTGCTCCGATTTTATCAGGAATTATCGGTCATACTGTTTCACCACAAAGTCCGTTTTTAGTAGGTGGAATTGTGGTGTTAGTTGGTTGTATTATGATCCTAATTCCAATTCGTAAACCAGTAGAAATAGAGACAAAAGCCCTTTCTTAAGAAAGGGTTTTCTTTATACATATATGTTAGAACCCTCTGACTAAAATATATTTTCGGTATTTTTGTACTTTTAACTATACATTTTGGATGTTTTGTTTTATTTTTGTTAGGGGACATTAATGATGTCCCTATTATAAATTTGCATTGAAAGGCGTGATTGTACGATGGAACTATGGTTCACTGAAAAACAAACAAAACATTTTGGGATTACGGCGCGTATTAACCGCACATTACATACGGAGCAAACAGAATTCCAAAAACTTGATATGGTTGAAACGGAAGAGTTCGGAAACATGCTTATTTTAGATGGCATGGTTATGACAACAGAAAAAGATGAGTTCGTTTATCATGAAATGGTAGCGCACGTACCTTTATTTACACATCCAAACCCTGAAAACGTATTAGTTGTTGGTGGCGGTGATGGTGGTGTTATTCGTGAAGTGTTAAAACACCCAAGTGTAAAGAAAGCAACTCTTGTTGAAATCGATGGAAAAGTAATTGAGTACTCTAAACAATACTTACCATCAATTGCAGGCGCATTAGATAATGAGCGTGTAGAAGTAAAAGTAGGAGACGGTTTCCTACATATCGCAGAAAGCGAAAATGAATACGATGTAATTATGGTAGATTCTACTGAGCCAGTAGGACCAGCAGTAAACCTATTTACAAAAGGCTTCTACGCTGGAATTTCAAAAGCGTTAAAAGAAGATGGTATTTTCGTTGCACAAACGGACAACCCTTGGTTCACACCAGAGTTAATTACGACTGTGTTTAAAGATGTAAAAGAAATTTTCCCAATTACTCGTTTATACACAGCTAATATTCCAACATACCCAAGTGGTCTTTGGACGTTCACAATTGGATCTAAAAAACATGATCCATTAGAAGTAAGTGAAGAGCGTTTCCACGAAATCGAAACGAAATACTACACAAAAGAATTACACAACGCAGCATTCGCATTACCGAAATTTGTTGGCGATTTAATTAAGTAAGAAAATCGAGCTTGAACAAATAAAGTGTGAGTAGCTCATTTAAGGTGTTTGTCCAGAAGACTTGAACATGCTAGCTACTTACACTTCTGTAGAGAAAATCGTCTTCTTGTTGTTAAAAAGAAGACCCGGTAAATCGAGAAAGAGGAGCAATTCGCTCCAAATTTGAGAAATAGTGAAAGGTTGGGATACCTTAAGTTCCACATAAGGAGGAAAAGAATATGCGTTTTGATGAAGCTTATTCAGGTAAAGTATTTATTAAAAGTCATCCAAGTTTTGAAGAGTCAAAGGTAGTTATTTATGGGATGCCTATGGATTGGACAGTAAGTTACCGTCCGGGATCTCGTTTTGGCCCTGCACGTATTCGTGAAGTATCAATCGGTCTTGAAGAATATAGTCCGTATTTAGATCGTGAATTAGAAGAGGTAAAATATTTTGATGCGGGTGATATCCCATTACCATTCGGAAACGCACAACGCAGCTTAGACATGATTGAAGAGTATGTATCAAAACTTTTAGATGCCGATAAGTTTCCACTAGGTCTCGGCGGTGAGCACCTAGTGTCTTGGCCAATTTTTAAGGCAATGGCAAAAAAATATCCGGATTTAGCAATCATCCATATGGATGCTCATACTGATTTACGTGAATCGTATGAAGGGGAGCCTTTATCCCACTCTACACCAATTCGTAAAGTGTGTGATTTAATTGGTCCGGAAAACGTATATTCTTTCGGAATTCGTTCTGGAATGAAGGAAGAATTTGAATGGGCGAAAGAAGTAGGTATGAACTTATATAAATTTGACGTATTAGAACCGTTAAAAGAAGTATTACCGAAACTTGCTGGACGCCCAGTCTATGTCACAATCGACATTGATGTATTAGACCCAGCTCACGCTCCAGGAACAGGAACGTTAGAAGCTGGCGGTATCACATCTAAAGAATTATTAGATTCCATCGTAGCAATTGCAAATTCAAATATAAATGTAGTTGGAGCAGACTTAGTAGAAGTAGCCCCAGTCTACGACCATAGTGATCAAACACCAGTCGCAGCAAGCAAATTCGTGCGGGAAATGCTGCTCGGTTGGGTAAAATAAAAGCGGAAGCGGCTCGCTTAGAATGTGAGGGGGATGGAGCTTCAGACGTAGAGGCGCTTTTTGCCTCGAAGGAAGAAGCGAAGCCACCGATCATTCTAGCCGCTGCAGCTAGATAAAGTAAGAGCCCTCTATATGATTAGAGGGCTCTTATTTTGTCGTTATGTGTCGGTAAGTCGATATATTAAAAAAATCGCCGATATAATTTCATTTACCGTTACGCAACACAAAAAAAGCTATTCTCAAACGATGGGAATAGCTCTTTTTCTTATGCAACCTTCTCTTCCGAAGTAACTCCACGAATTTCATCAGCAGAGCGGATCGGATATTTACGGAACACAATAGACCCGATGTATCCGACAATAGTGGTAACGATTCCACATAGTACAACAGCAATCGTTACTTTTATAACGTCATTAAATCCGAATAGGACAAGAAGACCTGGAATTGGTGATGCTGTTCCTGGTGCATTATTAACAAGCTGGAATAGCGATGTAATAATACCGGCAAGTGCACCGCCAACGAAGTTTGTTGCATAAATTGGAATTGGATTTGCTGAAACAACATCTGCTTGTGTTAAAGGCTCGATTGCTACAGCGATTGTGTCTTTCTTTGAGCAAATTTTTAGTCGCTTAAAGAAAATAAAGTTCATCGGGGCTGAGGCTGCTACGGCAAGACTACCAATTGCCATTGGTAAACCTGTTAATCCAAGCATTGCAGTTAGTGCCATAGAACTCAGTGGAGAGGTAGAAATAACTGTTATTAATCCACCAAGCATAATACCCATAATGATAGGACTTTCTGTAGTTGCAACTGATATCATAGAACCGATTTTACCAAGTGTTGCGTTAACGAGCGGATCCATAAGCATTGCCATTCCACGTGAGATTGGTGCAGCGATAAATAGGATTGCTAAAAATTCCACACCAGCCGGTAATTTCTTTTCGAGAAATTTCACGACGAAGGCACAAACGTATCCGGCGAAAAATCCTGGTAAAATACCGAATCCACTAGTAGCGATACCAATTAAAACAGCGTATACGGGGGAAACACCGATTGCTAATGCGACTAAAATCGCTGCTGCGACACCGCTCATACTACCAGAAGCTTCTCCTACTGATTGTAAAAAGTCATTATGAAACATTTCTCCACCTATATAACGGTGAAATGCTTCAATAAGAAAACTTGCGATTGCTGCATTAGCTAAAGCGCCCATCGCCTTCATTCCGTAAGGCGCACGGTAACTGAAAAGTGTAAATAGACAAAGTACAACAAGTAATAGTGCTAAACCTTGCAAGATAGCCATTTGAAAACTGTCTCCTTTGATTTTTGTAATAAAAATTCGTATCATTCAATAATAATATAAAAGTGTATGAAACGGAAAAATTTTTTCTTGGGAACTTGCTTTAAGAAAAAATCCCTTACAATAATGTAAGGAAAGTGTAAGACTTTTAGATAGAGTATAGTATGCTCTTTTCCGTATAATACAAGTATAGATATAATACTAGTGAGAAAGAAGTGCAAACAGGAGGCGCATGTATGAAATTGGTAATTAAAGTTTTAGCTGTATTCGCCATCATTTTAGGGGGAACAGCATATTATTTAAACAAAAAAACAGAAGGTGTACATGCTTTTGTAGACAACTTCTTTTCAAATAAAGAAATACAAGATTATTATGCGGTTGTAGATAAAGGTGAGAAAAAAGACGGTGAATATTTGTATACATTTAAAGGGTATACAGAGGACGGAAAGCAACAAATTATTAAAAGAATGGTAAATCGTGAATTGCATGCAGGTGCTTTTATAAAAATTTATGCAAAAGGTATGCAAGGAAAAGGATGGGCTGAAATAACGAAAGAGTCAATCCCGCAAAAAGCGTTGCAAAAAATAGAAAAATCATAAAAGGAGCGAATCGTTCGCTCCTTTTTTAGTGCGTTAAAATAGTGATAGATGTATTTTCTTTGTTAGAAATGATTTTGGCATGTCCACCAATTGGAAAAGTAAAAATTGGAGTTGTATGTCCAAAATTTGCATTTGCAATGATAGGAATATTTGCAAGTTCAGGTTTTGAAGAAATCATTTCTTGAATGTCCGCTATCGTACATTCTGCTTCTTTTTGCATTCTTCCTATTACAATACCTGTTATATGTTCAAAATCAGGTTGCTGCATAAGGGAATGTAGATAGCGATCAAAAGTTTTAAGCGTTGATTTTCCTGTTAAACTGTCTTCTTCAAGGAATAAAATTTTGCCCTTTAAGTTTGGCATATATGGTGTGCCTTGTAGTAAATTAAGTGTGCTCATATTGCCACCGATAATTTCTCCTGTTGCTTCCCCCTCTTGAATTGGAACATACCCTTCATTTTTTATAAATTCTCGATTTTCCTGATCCATATACCAAGAATCATCGCTCCACATTTCCGCCGGAATGATTTCAATAGGCTCATTAGTGGTTAAGCATTGTAAAAAGTAATCGTTTGTATACTCGAGCCCTTTCTCCATTCCAAATGAAGAGAAGTGGGGACCCGAATATGTAACAAGCCCTGTTTTTGTGTAAATTGCATTATTTAAGGCAGTAATATCAGAATAACCACAGAAAAATTTCGGGTTTTTACGAATTAGATCATAATCGAGATGTTTCAATAAACCATTGGAGTTGTATCCGCCAAGTGTCGTCAAAATAGCTTTTACATTAGGGTCTCCAAATGCTTCATGGAGGTCTTGAATGCGGGAAGAAATAGAAGAGGAAGCAAATTGATCTATCTCATCGGCATATTTTGAGAATGTAACTTGAAAGCCCATGTCAGTTAATCTTTTTATAGCAAGTTTTCTATTTTCATTTGAAACAATACTTAAACTACAGGATGGTGAAATCACGCGTATTTCATCACCCTTTTTTAACTTTGTTGGTATCACTGAATTCACCTCTATAATTAAAAGAATATTTAGATTTAAAAAATATTTTATCACATGAAATAAAGTAGAAGTGAATTATTTTTTGAAATGGAGTTTTCCTGATTTTTCAGCAGACAGACAGCGTCTTTTTTTGATATGATAGGAAAAGTGATTTATTATAAGTAGTATTTAATATCTATAACATTTGAAAGGTGTGCAAGACGTGAAGAAACAACTTGCAGGCTTGCCGGTACACGTTCATTTCGTAACAGAAATCCGTGAAGGGGCGAGGAAGGAAACCGTTGCTTTTGAAGCAAATGGTCAATACTATGTAAAAGGTCAAGGTACATATGTAACATTCCAGGAGCCGAACGAACAAGGCGAAGTGAAAACAATTATTAAAATTCAAGATGAACAAGTTCTCATTATGCGTTCAGGTGCTATTTCTATGCGTCAGACGCATGTGAAAGGTGAATGGACAACGGGTACGTATACGAGTGAACTTGGTACGTTTGCACTGCAAACGAAAACTGATAACGTTCTTTTTAAATGGTCGGATGAAAAGAAAAAAGGACAACTCTTCTTAACGTACGCATTGCTTCTAAGTGAACAAGAAGCTGGCAGATATACAATTACAATTAATTTGAAGGAGGCAAAATAATGAATTCCTTAGAACAGGTAAAAGGATTGATTAAAGAAGAAATTCAAGCTGCTGTATTAAAGGCAGAATTAGCGACAGAAGAACAGATTCCAAACGTTGTATTAGAATCTCCAAAAGATAAAACAAATGGTGACTTCTCTACAAATATGGCAATGCAACTTGCACGCGTTGCGAAAAAAGCACCTCGTATGATTGCAGAAGAACTAGTTGCAAACTTCGATAAAGCAAAAGCTTCTATTGAAAAAATCGAAATCGCTGGTCCTGGTTTTATTAACTTCTATATGGATAATAGCTACTTAACAGATTTAATTCCAACAATCGTAAACGCTGGTGAAGCTTACGGTGAAACGAACACTGGTAAAGGTGAAAAAGTACAAGTTGAGTTCGTATCTGCGAATCCAACAGGTGACCTTCACTTAGGACATGCACGTGGTGCGGCAGTAGGTGACACTTTATGTAACGTATTAGCAAAAGCAGGATACGATGTATCTCGTGAGTACTATATTAATGATGCTGGTAACCAAATTCATAACTTAGCTCTTTCTGTTGAAGCTCGTTACATGCAAGCATTAGGTTTAGAGAAAGAAATGCCAGAAGACGGTTACCATGGTGCGGATATCATTGGAATCGGTAAACGTTTAGCTGAAGAGTTTGGTGATCGTTACGCAAAAGCTGATGAAAAAGAAAGCTATGAATTCTACCGTGAATATGGTTTGAAATATGAGTTAGCAAAACTTCAAAAAGACTTAGAGAGCTTCCGTGTTAAATTTGATGTATGGTTCTCAGAAACATCATTATACAAAAACGGAAAAATTGATGCTGCACTTGCTGTATTAAAAGAGCGTGATGAAATCTTTGAAGAAGGCGGAGCAACTTGGTTCCGTTCAATGACTTACGGTGACGACAAAAACCGTGTATTAATTAAAAATGACGGTTCTTACACATACTTAACGCCAGATATCGCTTATCACCGTGATAAATTAGAGCGTGGTTTCGATAAGTTAATCAACATTTGGGGTGCTGACCACCACGGTTACATTCCTCGTATGAAAGCTGCTATTCAAGCGCTAGGTTACGATAAAGAAACACTTGAAGTAGAAATCATCCAAATGGTACAACTGTACCAAAATGGTGAAAAAATGAAAATGAGTAAGCGTACAGGTAAAGCAGTTACACTTCGTGAGCTTATGGAAGAAGTAGGCGTGGACGCAATGAGATACTTCTTCGCGATGCGTAGCGGTGATTCTCATTTAGACTTCGATATGGACTTAGCTGTATCAAAATCTAATGAAAACCCAGTATACTATGCACAATATGCTCATGCTCGTGTATGCAGTATCCTTCGTCAAGGTGAAGAGTTAGGATTAGCTGCAGATGGAGACGTGAATTACAAACTTGTTACTTCTGAGAAAGAAGTAGAGTTACTGAAAAAACTTGGTGAATTCCCAGCTGTAGTTGCGGATGCAGCACAAAAACGTCTGCCACACCGCATTACAAGCTATGCATTTGAATTAGCAGCAGCATTACACAGCTTCTACAATGCAGAAAAAGTATTGAACCAAGATAACTTAGAATTAAGTAAAGCTCGTTACGAGTTAATGAAAGCAGTACGCACTACACTTCAAAATGCATTAGCAATCGTAGGAGTATCTGCACCAGAAAAAATGTAATTAAGAAAAGCGAAAGCGGCTCGTTTAGAATAGGAGGGGGATGGAGCTCCTAACAGAGAGGCGTACTTTGCCTCGGAGGAAGGCGCGAAGCCACCGAGTATTCTAGCAAAGCGGAGCCGATTTTTCGCTTTCAGTAAAAGGCAATCACACGATGTTGTGATTGCCTTTTTGTATGGAGATAATAAAAAAATAAAATTTTATCAAACAAAAGGATAATTTGCGTCGTCTTATATAAATGACAGGAGGCTTATGATGGAAGAAAAGGTAGAAGAATTAATTGATATATATAAGCAGCAAATATATTCCTTATGCTATAAGTTAGCGAAAACGAAAGAAGATGCGGAAGATATTTTTCAAGAGACGTGGATAAAGGTTTTTTCATCAAGGCACCAACTTTCTTATGTGGATAATTATAAAAAGTGGATTACTACAATTTGTGTTCGTACGTTTTATGATTTTTATCGTAAGAAAAAAAGGTGGAAAGACCGAATATTGGATTTGTTTCATAAAGAAGATGGTGGAGAAATAGATTTCGCAGATGAAGTGAATATATCAGAAGAATTTATTCAAAAAGTGGAAGCGGAAATGATACGGGAAGTAATACAGTTATTAAATGAAAAATATAAAACGGTACTCGTACTCTATTACTATGAACAATATTCTTACAAGGAAATGAGTGAAATATTAAATATACCGATTGGTACGTTGAAGTATCGTCTCAATTATGCGAAAAAGAAAATGCGAGAACATTTGGAGGGTTTCGTGCATGAAGGAAGATAAATTTGAACAGAAAATAAAGAGCAGTTTAGCGGGAGAGATGATTCCTAGCGAAGAGCTGATAAATCATACGAAACAGAGCGTGCGAAATGCTCGGAAATTAGAAAAGAGATGGGTTGTTTTCATTCATGCTATGTGGATGATTGTATTAACAGTCACCCTAGAGCAGTTTGTTAGTCATTTGGATCATAAAATATCTGTCATTATAACGATAGTTATTATGATGCACCTATACATTCCTATATACGTTGTCATACAGTCATTTTTAAAGAAGGAGTATAAATTACATGATAGAGTTCGCTAATCCATTTGTAGTATTTGAGATAGCTGGGATTACAATGTTTTTGGCTTTTATAGCACTTTTAGTATGTGTAGCATCATGGGTGTATACAGATGCGAAAACGTGTGGAATAAGTAAGTGGTGGAGTGTTATAGCGATTGTATTGCCATTTTTTATTGGAGTTTTGTTATATATGATACGAAGAAGTAACAAGAAAATAGAAGGCGAACATACGATGAAGGTTATGAAAAAACAAAAGATAACATTAGTTGTCATATTTGTAAGTGCGATGTTTGTATTACTTAGCGGCTTTGCTTTTGTTCAAACGCTAGATGATATGTGGAGAGCTGGTGATATATATTTAGAAAATGAGAAGCGAGGGGAGACAAGTTACGAGGCAAAATTCTCATCATGGGATATTGCTGGGAAAGGTATTGAACTTGAGTATGCAAAAGATACAGAAGTAACATTTTCTTATGAAACAGATGCAAAACGTGGTAATTTATGCTTTAGCTTATATGAAAGGAAAGGAGAAGGAGAAGGTATAAGAGAGTTAAAAGAAATCTGTGAATCGAAAAAAGGTACTTTTAAAGCTACATTAAAAGCAAATGAAAAGTATGTATTTAATATAAGTGGTTTAATGGTGAAAGATGGTTTTGTAAAAGTGAATTGGGAAGCAAAATAAAGGGCCCTTGAGAAAGGCCCTTTATTTTATTGGATTGTATAAGTAACAGAAAAACTAACAGGACTATAGTAAACGTAAGGTGCATGAAATTGAACGTACATATTTCCATCTGTTTTTGCAGTGAAAATTCGGCCGTAACCATCAGAATAACGTCCAATAAGGTTATGATTTGAGTCATAAACACTGTAACTAGGAGTTTTGCTGTTAGGTTGAATTGTTAACTCTTGTCCCTTTTGAAGGAAAACAGGTTCTTGTTCAGAACTACCTCCAGTTTGCAAAGAATAAAATTTTGTAAAGCTTTGTTCTTGAGCGGCAGCAGCGACTTTTGTTTCAGGAATAAACGCGGTAGCGCCGGTAATTCCTGCTAAAGTTAACGCACCTGCTAAAATCATTTTTTTCATAATAGAAAAAGCCTCCTTATAAGTTGTAATCGATATTGTTACAGTTAATATTGTATACGATAATGAGTAGGATAAAATATGCTTTTATGCATATATATTTTTTCTCAATAAAAGACCACTGATAAAAATCAGTGGTCTTTTATTGATTAAGCAGCTTTCTGCTCAGTTTGAGTAACAGGTTTTTGAAGCGAGTTATAAACCCCTGTTCCGATAACGTCTAATGCCATTTTCATTCGTTCAGGTGAAATATTTTCTAATACGTTATCTTGAGGTGTATGGTATACCTTCTCAATATGATAGATTAATGGATTCCAACTATCGACACCCATCCAAATAAATAGAGCAGCAGGAATACCAGCTTCAGCAAATGGAACATGATCACTAGAACCGAATTTACCTTGTAGGACGAGGTCATTATTTAGTTGTTTACCTGCTTGCAAGGCAGCATCTGTTACAAAGTTTGTAGAGCCATCAGGTGTCATAGCGTATAAATTCTTTGCTTTATCATAATTTGTTGCAACCATGTCTGCGTTAAAGACACCTAAAATTCGATTGCGTTCTTTTTGGGATAGACTATTAACGTAATAATCGGAGCCAAGTAAGCCAGTCTCTTCAGAACCAAAGGTAATAAACCGAATTTCCTTATCAGTTTCTACATTTTGAAAAGCACGAGCTAGTTCTAATACTAATCCAGTTCCAGAAGCATTATCATTTGCGCCAGGTGCTCCGACAACACTATCATAGTGCGAACTTACAACGACTGCTTTTTCATTACCGGTACTCTTTTTTGGTTTCTTTGTGGCGATAACATTTAGAGATGTTAATTTAGATTCATGTCTCGCTTTTAGGGAAAGAATTGTTGTCCCTTTTTTAGCGATTTCTTCTTTAAATGCATTTCCTTGCGCATAAGCAAGACCAAAGACAGGGATAGATTGCTTTTTCGTTAGGCGGGGATTGAAGGTTTGTCCATAATTTCCGCGTCCGCCAATTAAACTGTATAAAAGAACACCTTTTGCACCTTTGCTAACAGCATTTTCAACTTGTTTATTATAGTCTGTAATTGTCGTTCCTCTTTCAAATAAAACAATTTTACCGTTTACTTCATTTGGAATATCTTCTAATTTTGTCCCACCTTGAACAAAGATAAGGGGAGCTGTAACAGCTTCTGTAGAAATTAGTGAATTAGGAGCAGCACCAGCTTGCCAATTACGTTTTATTGATAGTGGTGATTCAATGAATCCAACGTACTGATCGGGCACCTGAAATGGCTGATATTCTACTTCATAGCCCATCGATTTAAGCTGCATACCAATGTAACGAGAAGCCCATTCTTCGGATTTTGTTCCACCGGGTCGAGGACCAATTGTTTCAGATAAGAAACGAACATGTTCAATTGCGCGGTTTGGATCAATCTGTTTTGTAATAGATGGAGTTTGTGTAACCTCTGACGTGGAATCCGCTTTTGCTTGCCCAATTGGAGCTAAGCTAACAGCGAGTGATACAGCAAGCAAAGAGCTTACTATTTTTTGTTTCAATGATTTTCTCATTTTTTCCTCTCCTATTCTTCTATTCTCTGTGACTGACAAAAGAAGACGGATAATGACTTTATTTTACCTTCGCGTCTTTTAATTTTCAATATTCTGACATTGAGAAATAAAAACAATATATGCATATTTGCATATTTTTGAGGAAGATATGTATGCTATCATTTTAAACGAAGGTTCGCTTTCTACTCTGAAAGCTCCTACATTGCATGAATCTAGTGTACCCAAACTTTAGATTATGTAGAGAAATGGAACCACTGTAGGGTTTCATTTCTCATGTTTGAATCAGTTGATGGTAATTATGTTTCCGCATTTCATAATTATTATCAGTGATATATGTAAGGCATCCATATGAAAATAAGAGGCTGTTCAAAGGTTTTCCGTACTTTTGGGCAGCCTCACCCCGTTAAAAGGACGATACTTTATGTATCGTCCTTTTTGTATAAAAAAACATCCAATCAATTGAGAGATTGATTGGATGTAAAAACATTATTAATAATGTTTTTTGCGTTTTGTAGCTAAAATACTTAATAATCCAGCTAGTAGAAGGACGATACCTACTGTTTGTGTAGGGTCTTCTTTATGACCTGTATTTGGAAGGTGTTTATCCGTATTTCGATCATCTTGCTGTTTGTTATCTGTTTCATTTGATGTTTCTTCGGAAGTTCCGTTTTTGTGTTTCTCAGATGTTTCATTGCCTTTGTTTTCTTCTTTATTTGGAGGAGTAACTGGCTTGTCATCTCCACCTGACGAAGATTCAATCTTTTTATTTGAAACTGTAATTTGTAGTGGTGTAGCTTGGGCTTTATCAATTGTAAAGTTTATTGGTGATGCATCTAATTGATAGCCTTTAGGAGCCTGTGTTTCTACTAATTGATAATTACCAGGTTTCAAATCATTTACGATTACTTTTCCGTGTTGGTCTGTTTTTAAACCTTCTCGGATGATTTTTCCATCTTGGTCTAAAATATTGAAAATGGCACCTTCAAGTGTTCCATGGTGATCAATATCAACTTTAGTTAACTCAATTGAACCTGTTGTTAAACTATTTAAAGCTGTAACAGAGGTAACCTGAGATTGTCCTTTCGTAATTGTGAAAGGAATTGGTTTAATGTTTAAATCATAGCCAGTTGGAGCTTTCGTTTCAATAAACTGATAATCTCCTGGACGTAAATCAGAAACAGAAATCTTCCCATCTTTATCAGTAGTTAAATCAGAACGAATATCCTTGCCGCCCATATCTACAATTTTAAAGATAGCCCCTTCAAGAGTAGTACCATCGATGTTATCAACTTTAGTTAATTCAACTGCGCCTTTAGTTAAGCTGTTAGTAGCAGTAACAGAAGCTTTAGCAGTTTGACTCTTTTCAACAGTAAACTTGATAGGATTTTGGTTTAAGTCATAATGCTTAGGAGCTTTCGTTTCAATAAACTGATAATCTCCCGGACGTAAATCAGAAACAGAAATCTTCCCATCTTTATCAGTAGTTAAATCAGAATGAACATCTTTACCGTTCATATCTACAATTTTAAAGATAGCCCCTGCAAGAGTAGTACCATCGATGTCATCAACTTTAGTTAATTCAACTGCGCCTTTAGTTAAGCTATTCGTAGCAGTAACAGAGGCGATTTTTTCTTGGCCTTTTTTAACTGTGAACTTAATAGGTGTTTTGTTTAAGTCATAGTGTTCAGGAGCTTTTGTTTCGATAAACTCATAGTCTCCTGGCGGTAATTCATCCACAACTAAACGGCCGTTTTTATCAGTAGTTAAATCGGTACGAACATCGTGTCCATCCTTATTAACAATTTTAAATACTGCACCTTCAAGTGTTGTGTTTTGCTTGGCATCATCAACTTTAATTAACTCAACACTACCTTTCGTTAAGCTATTAATAGCTGTAACGAAGACATGCTTTGTTTGACTTCTTTCGATTGTGAACTTAATTGGTTCTTCATTTAAGTCGTAATGTTTAGGAGCTTTTGTTTCAATAAATTGATAGTCTCCTGGTTGTAAGTCTTTAGCGATGATTTTTCCGTCTTTATTGGTAACTAAATTCGTACGAATGTCGTTATCGTTCAGATCAGTAATTTTAAATACCGCACCTTCTAGCATTTCTTTCTTATCTATAGAGTCAACTTTCGTTAATTCCACGCCACCTTTTGTTAGGCTATTCTTAGCAGTAACAGAAGCGTGAGTTAGTTGACTTCTTTCGATAGTGAAGCTAATAGGTGTTTTATTTAAATCGTAATGCTTAGGAGCTTTCGTTTCAATGAATTGATAGTCTCCTGGGCGTAAGTTCGTAGCAGTAATCTTACCATCTTTATCAGTAGTTAAATCAGTGCGAACAATTTTACCTTTCGCATCGATGATGTTAAACACTGCATCAGAAAGTTTTGTATCTGGATTTATATCATCCACTTTTATTAATTCTACAGCACCCTCAGTTAAGCTATTTGTAGTAGTAACTTGGAGCTTTTCTTTTTGGCTTTTCTTAATTGTAAACTTAATAGGTGTACTATCTAATTTATAGTGTTCAGGAGCTTTCGTTTCAACAAACTGATAGTCCCCAGGACGTAAATCAGAAACAGAAATTTTTCCATGTACATCTGTTGTAAGCTCAGTACGAATGTCGTTACCATTCAGATCAGTAATTTTAAATACCGCACCTTTAAGAGCAGTACCATCTACATCATCCACTTTAGAAAGTTCCACAGCGCCTTTCGTTAAGCTATTTGTAGCTGTAACGGAGATAGGATCAGCTTGGCTCTTTGTAATTGTGAATGGAATTGGCTCTTTGTTTAAATCGTAGTGTTTCGGAGCCGTTGTCTCGATGAATTGATAATCACCAGGACGTAGGTCAGAAACGCTAATTTTACCTTGTTGATTCGTAACAAGATTTTTGCGAATTACAGTACCATTCATATCCACAATTTTAAATACTGCGCCTTCAAGAGTAGTGCCATCGACGTCATCCACTTTAGAAAGTTCCACGCCGCCTTTTGTTAAACTATTTTTCATAGTAACGGTAGCAATATCTTTTTGACTTTTTTCAATTGTAAATATAATTGGTTTTTTGTCTAAATCATAGTGTTCAGGAGCAATTGTTTCAACGAATTGATACGTACCAGGACGTAAGTTTTCGATAACGATTTTACCTTCACTGTTTGTTTTTAAATCTGTTTTAAGTACTTTGCCATCTTGATCCAGTAAATTAAATACCGCATCAGCAAGTTTTGTTTGAGTGTTTAAATCATCAACTTTAAGTAATTCGATACTACCTTGTTTTAAGCTATTTGTAGCAGTTAAAGAAATAGCTTTCTTCTGTCCTTTTTCAATAGTGAATTTGATTGGTGTTTCATCTAAAACGTAATGCTTAGGAGCTTTCGTTTCGATAAATTGGTAATCACCAGGACGTAGGTCGTTAATTTCGATTATTCCTTGTTCATTTGTAACAAGGTCTTTATGAACTACATCACCGTTCATATTAACAATTTTAAATACTGCATCTTTAAGAACAGTGCCATCAACATCGTCTACTTTAGAAAGTTTAACTGCACCCTTTGTTAAAGCATTTGTAGCAGTGATATGAAGAGTTTCAGTTTGGCTCTTTTTAATTGTAAATACGATAGGTTTTTTATCTAAATCGTAATGTTCAGGAGCAATTGTTTCAACGAATTGATACGTACCAGGACGTAGGTTTTCAACAACAATTTTACCTTCATCATTTGTTTTTAAGCCTTCTTTAACTAGCTCTCCGTCTGCATCTAATAAATTAAATACGGCGTTAGCAAGTTTTGTAGTTATATCAATATCGTCAATCTTTGTTAGTTCAACGCTACCTTTTTTCAAAGCATTTTTGCCTGTAACATTGATCTCTTTCGTTTGACTTCTTTCAATTGTAAATGGAATCGTTGTTTCATCTAATACATAGTGCTCAGGAGCTTTTGTTTCAATGAACTGATAGTCTCCAGGGCGTAAATCAGAAACAGAAATTTTACCGTTTTTATCTGTAACAAGATTCGTATGAACTTCCTTACCATTCATATCCACAATCTTAAAGATTGCACCTTCGAGCATCGTACGATCGATGTCATCAATTTTTGTTAATGTTACTGCACCTTTCTTTAAACTGTTAGTAGCAGTAACAGTAATATTCTCTTTTTGACTTTTTTCGATAGTGAACGGAATAGGGTCTTTGCTTAAGGTATAGTCTTTTGGAGCTTTTACTTCAATAAATTGATAGTCTCCAGGACGTAAATCAGAAGCAGTAATTTTACCGTTTTTATCAGTTGTTAAACCTTTTCGAATTACCTTTTTAGTATCATGAGCGTCAACGATTATAAATTCTGCACCTTCAAGAGTAGTGCCATCAACATCATCAACTTTTGTTAAAGTGACGCCACCTGTAAGTAAACTATTTTTTACAGTAACAGGGATAGGAAGATCTTCCTTACTACCTTTTTTAATTGTGAACTTAATAGGTGTTTTGTCTAATTTATAATGTTCAGGGGCTTTTGTTTCGATAAATTGATAATCCCCTGGTGCTAAATCAGGAATAACTAATACTCCGTAATCATCTGTTGTTAAATCTTTCATAATTTCTTTGCCAGTTGCGTCTTGCAAGGTGAATACAGCGCCGGCAAGAGCTTTACTACTTTCCACATCATCTTCTTTAATAAGTTTAACTTTTCCTTTCGTTAAACTATTTTTAAATGTAAGTGGAAGGAGTTTTTGTTGTCCTTTTTCGATTGTAAATTCAATTGATTCTATATTTACATCGTAATAAGTTGGAGCCTTTGTTTCGATAAGTTTATAGTTACCAGGACGCAAGTCATCTACAACTAGCATTCCTTTACTATTCGTAACAAGGTCCGTACGAACATCTTCATTAGTATCTCTATTAACGATTTTAAATACTGCACCTTCAAGTGTTTCCTTTTCATCTGCAGCATTCACTTTTGTTAACTCAATACCGCCTTTTGTTAAGCTGTTTTTAGCGGTAACAGTAGCCTGAGTTGTTTGACTTTCTGTAATTGTAAATTTAATTGGTTTTGTATTTTTGTCGTAATACTTCGGTGCTGTTACTTCGATAAATTTATAATCGCCAGGGCGTAAGCCAGTAGCGATAGCTTTACCATCCGCACCAGTTTTTACATTTTCGCGAATGACTTTCTTTTCATCATTTGCATCAACAATTTTAAATACAGCACCTTCAAGAGCTGTACCATCGATATCATCAACTTTTGTTAATTCAACATCTCCTGGTTTTAAAGCATTTTCAGCTTTCACAAGTAGAGTTTCTTTCTGACTTCTATCGATTGTAAATTCAATAGGTTCTGCTCGTAAAACGTAATGTTCAGGAGCAGCTATTTCAATAAATTTATACGTACCAGGACGTAGGTTACTAACTTTAACTTTACCGTGTTTATCAGTAGTTAAGTTAGTGTGAGGGGAAACGTCATTATTATTTGTATCGACAAGTTTGAATACTGCACCTTCTAGTGGTTTTTTCTCACCAAACTCATCAACTTTTAATAATTCAACTTCGCCGGTTTTTAAGCTGTTATTTGCCGTAACAGTAGCAAGAGTTTGTTGGCTTTTATCAATTGTAAACTCGATAGGGTTTGTACTTAACGTATAATCCTTAGGAGCTTCTGTTTCGATAAATTTATAAGCACCAGGCTCTAGATCTTTAACAGTAACTTTTCCATCTGAACCTGTTTTTATATTTTCACGAATTACTTGTTTCTCGTCATTCGCATCGACAATTTTAAATACAGCACCTTCAAGGGCAGTGCCATCGACATCATCGACTTTTGTTAAAGTGACACCACCTTTAATGAGGTGATTCGTCGCAGTAACAGTAACTGCTTTCTTTTGACTTTTTATAATTGTAAACTCAATTGGTTTTTTATCTATGTCGTAATCTTTAGGTGCTTTTTCTTCGACAAATTGATAGTCTCCAGGGCGTAAATCTTTTGCTTCGATTTGTCCTTGATCATTTGTCGTTAATTTTTCATATCCACGAATTACTTTGTTATATCGATCGCGTACACTGAACTCCGCACCTGCTAAAGTTTTTCCATCTTTATCGAATTTTGTTAAAATGGCCGATCCTGGAATCAAACTGTTTGTTGCAGTTCGGTTTATTACTGTTGTTTGATCTTCTTTGATTGTGAATTGAATAGGTGTACTGTCTAATTTATAATGCTCAGGAGCAGTTGTTTCTTGTAAGTAATAAGTTCCTGGTTTTAAATTATCTACAGTAATTTGTCCTTGATCATTTGTTGTTAATTTTTCGTGTTCTGAAATTATTTTTTTGTCTTTATCAAGTAGTGTGAAAACGGCACCTTGCAGTGTGACGTTTTTATTCAGGTCATCAGACTTTGTTAAAACTACTTTACCGACAAACTTCTTATTTGCAAGTTTATATGTTGTAGTCTCTTGTGTACCAAGTTCAACAATTTTCCCTTGTTTTAAATCCCAGCTAATTACATAGCCTTCAGGAGCCTTTGTTTCTTTTAATAAATATTTATCGCGTTTTAAATTATTAAATTTAGCGATACCGTCTTTGTCTGTTGTAATTTTACGGATAACAGTTTTACCTGTACGATCGTATAAAGTAAATTCTGCCCCAGCTAATAGTGCGTTCTTATTGTCGTTATCTACCTTTATAATTTCAAGGTTTCCACGGCCTTTAGTAGCAGATCCTCCGCCTGAACCAGAAGACATTCTCACTTCAATCGTTTCAGTAGTTTCTGTGTTTTTAACTGTCAACTTATTGCCTGTGATTTTCGCTTTATTACTTACTTTTTCTTTATCGTCTGCATTAATAAGTGAGCGATATTCTAAAATATAAGCTCGATCAATTTTTTTCAAGAAGGCAATTTCGAAATGTTGCTTTCCGGTATTATTGTCTGTTGTGATTTTGAGTTTATAGTCTGTTCCTTCTTTTAATTCGTTTACTGTATCTTTTGTTAAATTTCCATATGGATCAACAGTTGTAGGATATAAGTGGAATGAATCTTCCACAATTACCTGATTTTCGGTTGGGTCATCTGTTACAACGGCATCTGCAATGGTTGATTGGCTTTCGTTAATTGCGATACTCCAATTAATATAGTTGTCGTCTTGCACAGCTTTTTTAGTAACGAAGCTGCCACCTTTATTTACTTGAGTGTCACCTGTAAGGGTGTTTACGATTTTAGAACCATCTTTTAAATCTGCCTCGTTTTTGTAGGTGCCTTGGATAAGTTCACCATCAAGGCTTGTTTTAAAGATAATATAGTAAGGTGAATTAATTGATTGTTTGAAATGAACCTTTAGGGTGTTTTTATTTTTCTCTGTAGGTTCTTCAAGTTCATATTTCTCAGTTGGTACAGCATTACCAGGTTGTGCATTATCAGGATTTCCATTTAGAATCATATCGCGCACTTCAATGGATCCAGGCACTAATTTTTGTTTATCTTGTATTACGTCTATAACATAAGGATCTTTAATCTCAACATTATTATAGTTAAAGCCTATTATCCAAGTAATTTCCTTCGTTTGGGCGTTATAAGAACCGTATTTATAACCATTTGCCTTTGTGAAAGTATCAGGATCGAAATTAGCTTCAACTTTATTTGATTGTGGATTAGAATCCGTATCTATCCAAGAAAGGTTACCTGTATTTTTAAATGAATTTTTACCACTTTCTAGCTTTGTATAATCAAAGTCTGTCGTATATTTTACGACTAATGTCTTTGTCATATTAGACTGATACGTACCTATAAGAGTAATTTTGAAGCCTTTATCTGTTACATCTAAAACATAGTCAGTCCCAGCTTGAAGGGTATAATTTCCGTCTTTAATTTCTAGTTTCTTATCTTTTAATTGTAATCCACCATGATCAAAGGTGTCCGTAATAATCGCATTGCTTAATGGATAGTTGTTATTATTTACTATAATTGTCCAAGTTGTTGTTTTGTCTTTATAATTTGTTTCAGCTTTATTATTAGATTTAATAATATTTTGCTGCTTGAAGCTAGCTTCATTTTCTTTACTTGAATCATTATCAGCTGTAACTTTATTTTTTACTTTTCCATCTTCTATAACTTTATTAGTTGGCTTGGTTTTATAGGTAATCACATAAGCACTATTAATATCATCATTAAACTGTAAATCGAATCCATTCTTCTTGTTACTTACAGTGTAATTATTAACAGCGTCTCCTGTTACAAGCGTTCCTTTTTCATTATATGAAGCGTTTTTTACAACAATAGAATTTGCATCTAGTTCGTGTGTATCGTCAAAAATATCTTTTAAAATCGCATCTGCTTTTTTGATCTCTCTTTGATCACCATTGTAAGTAATTGTCCACTCAATTGTTTGCGTCTTTGGATCATATTTACTTGTTTTATTTAAGTGTGTACCACGAGAAACCGTTACAGTAGAACTTGCGTTTTGTTGCTTTTGATTATCACTCGTTATCGTAACGTTATTTCGGAAACTTTTAATATTTTCATCAGTAATCTTTGTGGCATATTCGATTTGATATGCTTTATTGATAGAGTCTTTGAAAGCAATCTCCAATTTTGAGCCATCTGATGAAATAATATTGTAATCTGTTGGCTCAGCTTCTGCACCACGCGTTACATTCCCATTAACATCAACTTCTAAATAATAAACTTTAATAGAATCTTTATTTAAGCTTGTACCTTGTGGAATGTTATCTTTAAAAACAGCGTTTTTAAGGGTGTCTTTCGTTTTGTTCATCTCTACTTTCCAATTAATTTCATTTGTATTAATTGGTCTATCAGGTAAACCCTTTTTATTCGTAGCTGTTTGTACATTAGGCTTAAAATCAACTGTAATAGAAACATCCTTATCTTTAATCGGGAAAGGAATTTCTTGTGTTGTTGTACCTTTAATTTCAGCTTTATTAAATTCTGTCTTTAATTGTAGGTTACCAGCAACATCTGGATGCTCTTCAACATAATCGTTGAATGTCATCGTGACTTTTCCATCTTTTGTAACAGTGAAATTACCAATTTGATGGTTTTCACTATCATATAAAGGACTGTTAATTGTATTGTAAATCTTAAAATGTTTAGGAAGATCAAAAATATAGTAATCTCCATTTTTCACATTCATTGATTTTAAAAGTTCCCATGTAAACTCAATATTGGCAGGGGAATCTGTACTTGGACGGTTATCCTCTGTAAATGGTTTTCCGTCTTTATCCGTCAACTTTACACTGGTTAAAATGTTTGTTGTTATTTGCTTTGGACCTGAATTTGTATTCTCAGCAGGGGCGCTTGCTAGCTTTTGTTCTGGATTGTCAGTAGCAATTTTAGCTGCTGGTTTTTGTTCCGGATTATCAGTGGCAGTTTTAGCTGCTGGTTTTTGTTCCGGATTATCAGTGGCAGTTTTAGCTGCTGGTTTTTGTTCCGGATTATCGGTAACAGTTTTAGTTGTTGGTTTTTGTTTCGGATTATCAGTAACAGTTTTAGTTGCTGGGTTTTGTTCCGGATTATCAGTAACAGTTTTAGTTGCTGGATCTTGCTCCGGATTGTCAGTAACAGGTTTAGCTACTGAATCTTGCGCTTGTTTATTAGTATCCTGTTTGGTGCCATCTTCTTTAGAGTTTTCTACTTGAACAGGAACTGATATAGGCTGAACCATTGTTCCTAAAGGAAAAGCGATTTGAACTGATTTTTCCCCAGTTTTTAAAGTTGAGTTAAACACGGTATCAACTTTAATTTTTCCTTTAGCGTCTTTCAAATTTTCTACTTGATTATTAAATATTAATTTTAATTTATTATCTTTAGCTGTTATAAAATATTGACCAATATTTTTTTGATCTGTTACTAAATCCCCTTGCAAATCTTTAGATACTTTTAATGCAAGTGGTATTTGAACTACTGCTGTATCATTTGCGTGTGCAGCTTGTTGATCCTTTATTGACCAAGCGTATTCTACTTGAATGGTTGATCCTATCTTTATTAAATTGTTAGGATTTTTTGCTTCGTCAATAATATGATTCGTTGCATCTTTCATTTCAACAGTGTCAAATAAGGAATCTCCTGTTAAGGTTTCCGCTTTTACTTGATTGTATGGAAAACTAGCAAGTTGCGAAAATAGTACGAATACAATTAAACATACATTGAAAAGTTTTTTCATTTTTCCTCCTCTGAACATTCATTTGTCCATTGGGGACTTATTCCACATGAACAAATGGAATATTAAAAGTATTTGTTATAAGCTATTTATTTTTGCTATCCCTCCGTTTCTATACTCGTTCTCAGACAAACAGGATTATGTTCAAAGTAAAATTGTTTAACGTAAAACAAAATGTATATTTACACAGTTCTATGGAAATATACACAATTCGACAAAAAATGTCGAAAAAAATACTGATATTAAAGAATGATATCAGACCTTTATATGTGAGATAGTTTTCATGTATATCTAGTAAAAAAGAATGGTTATAAAGGTAAGTTTTACGATACATACTAACCAATGTAGTGTATCCCTTTGTGAAGGCTTATTTTTGCCTTAAAGTTATGTGGAGATAAAAAGCTAGATAGGGTTGGTTTTGGTCAGAATGAAGACAATATGTACTTTGAAAATAGTCATTTATTTTGTCTAAAGAGAGTTGTGCGATTAGTGGACCGAAGTTGAAAGATGATAGTTTCTTACATTGTTAGAGGAATATAAGAATTACAGAATATTCGACTAAGACGTTACTACGGTCATTTTTGAGACTGTTTAAACAATAAGAAAGAAGGTGTTTTACTCCTTAGTTACAATATCTTTTTAGTAAAGATAAGCTTAAGTAACCTCCGCTAAAGATTATATACTTAAATGATAAAGAGTTCAACAGTAGTTCACATATTTTCCCAAAAATAAAAACGGCTGTTTTATGTGGAATAAATCTACAAAACAGCCGTTTTTGGTATTAGATTTCTGTTAAAATTATTGGTTCGCCGCGCGTTACGACAACGGTATGTTCACATTGTGCAACAAGACTTTTATCAGGTGTAACGAATGTCCAGCCGTCGTCACCACGTTCAATAATATGATCAGCTTTCATAGAGATGAACGGTTCTACAGCGATAACAAGACCGTCTTTTAGAAGCGCATTATCCATTGGATCATAGTAACTTAAAATGTGATTTGGTGCTTCATGTAAGCTAAGACCAATGCCGTGACCAGTTAAGTTTTGAATAACATTGTATCCACTTTTATGTGCGAAGTTTGAAACAGCACGACCAATTTGATTTTGTTTTGAGCCAGCTCTAACCTTTTTCATTGCTGCCCAAAATGCATCAACTGCTGCTTGGCAAAGCTTTTCTTTTGCTTCGTCTTCTCCAAGAACAAATGAGATACCTGTATCTGCATAATAGCCATCAAGTGCAGCAGATACATCGACGTTTACTAAGTCGCCTTCTTTTAATACGCGATCTCCTGGAATACCATGAGCAACTTCCTCATTTACACTAATGCAAGTTACACCTGGGAAATCATATTCTTTTTCAGGTGCAGAAATAGCACCATGCTCATCTAATACTTTTTTACCGATCAAATCAAGCTCTTTCGTTGTCATACCTGGCTTCGCTTCTTTTTTCATTTCTTCACGTGCAAGCGCAACGATGCGGCCGATTTTTCGTAAGCCTTCTAAATCTTGTTCATTACGAATAATCATGAAAACCACTGTCCTTCCTCGAATATATATCTTAACCGATTGTATCATGTTTATTTTCGTCCTGCTACTCGCTTGCGGTATGCAGCTTGATTCCTCTCATAAAGAATACATGACAATTGTCATATCGATGTCATGACGCATCATACTGTTTCCTAAATTTTCCAAGTAATACAATGTAAATATAAGAAACAGCGGGGGTGGAGAGATGGAAAAGATTATTGAAGTAAATGGTGTTTCTAAAACATTTAAACATAAAAACGCAGTAAATAATGTTTCATTTCATGTAAATAAAGGGGAAATAGTAGCGTTACTTGGTCCGAATGGTGCGGGGAAAACAACGACGATGTCGATGATGCTTGGATTAAAGGACCCGACAGAAGGTAAGGTCTTTATATTTGGAAAGAGTCCAAAGCATAGAGATGTTCGTAATAGCCTCGGTGCGATGCTGCAAGAAGTAAGTGTCATTGATAGTATTACGGTGGAAGAGGCAATCGAGTTATTCCGTAGTTATTATACGAATCCTATAGCGAAAGAAATGTTACTGCAGTTATCAAATTTAGAATCAGAGCGAAAGCAAAGATGTGAGAAGTTATCAGGTGGGCAAAAAAGAAGGTTGAATTTTGCGCTTGCACTTGCGGGAAATCCAGATTTGTTATTTTTAGATGAGCCGACAGTCGGAATGGATATTACGTCTCGAAGAATGTTTTGGGAAACGATTCGAAAGTTAGCAAGTGAAGGGAAAACAATTATTTTAACGACGCATTATTTAGAAGAAGCAGATGCTTTAGCAAATCGTATCTTATTATTTGCGAACGGAAAGATTATCGCAGATGGTACACCAGACGAAATGAAAGCGACGATTTCGCGAAAAACAATCACATTTTACTCGAAGGAAAGCATTCCTACAAAATTACTAAAGGAATTACCAAATGTAACAGAAGTAAAGTCAAGCGAAGGACGCTTCATTTTAACAACGGAGGATACGGATGCAACTTTAAAAGCCATTTATCAAAAGAGTTTACCTGTAACAGATGTTTCAGTTGAACGTGGAAGTCTTGATGAAGCATTCGAACAGTTTGTCGCAAATCAGAAGGAGGAAATCGCATGAGAGCATTATGGATGCAATGCAAAATAGAAATTTTACGTACATTCCGCAATAAATTATTTATCTTTTTCTCATTATTAATGCCTGTTATGTTTTACTACATTTTTACAAATGTTGTTCAAGTACCACAAAACGGAGATGCGTGGAAAGCACACTATTTAATTTCGATGGCAACTTTCAGTATTGTAGGGACTGCACTCTTTAGTTTCGGTGTGAGACTTTCTCAGGAAAGAGGACAAGGATGGACACATCTTTTGAAAATCACACCACTTCCAGAGGGTGCGTATATAACTGCTAAAATTATTGCACAAACAGTAGTAAATGCTTTTTCAATATTAGTTATCTTTATTGCAGGGATACTAATTAATCATGTTGAGTTAACGGTAGGGCAATGGATTGGTGCGGGATTATGGTTATTGTTAGGGGTAACACCATTTTTAGCATTAGGAACAGTAATAGGTTCCATTAAGAAGGCGGACGCAGCTGCTGGCTTAGCAAATATTTTAAATATGAGTTTAGCTATAGTTGGCGGGTTATGGATGCCGATTGAAGTATTCCCCAAAATATTAAGAACGATTGGTGAATGGACACCGACATACCATTTCGGAAGTGGTGCGTGGGATATTGTAGCTGGAAAATCAATTGGATGGGAAAATATCGCGGTATTAGGAGGTTATTTCCTTATATTTGTTGTAGTATCAATATATATAAGAAAAAGACAGGAAGCGGTATAAATGATAGAGAAGAAGAGGATTGAGATTTTTCCGAAACATATGGGATTTTTTCCATACATGTGGTTTGTTTATCTATTATTTCCAATTTATCACTTAGCACAAGCATCAGGATGGAAGCTTGTGCTAGGAAGCAGTATGTTGATACTTTTTATTATCACATACCGTCAGCTTTATTTTGTTCAGAGGACGTTTGTTTTTTGGGCGTGTATTCAAATGGTACTCATCTTTTTATTTGCTTTATTTTATAATCCTTTTATGATATTTTTTGGCTTTTTCACAGCAAGTGCGATGGGATTTGCGCCAAATAAGAAAGTATTTCGAGTGCTGTTATGTTCGTTAGTTATCATGCTTGGAGCATTTTTATTTGTAAATATGAATCAACTAACAACTACAAGTTTAGTAAATATCGTTCCAATGTTTATTTTAATGCTTCTTACGCCATTTGGTATGCGCAATTTTAATCAGAAAAAGATGTTAAGAAATCAATTGGATCAGGCGAACGAGCAAATTAAAGACTTAGTAAAACGTGAAGAACGGCAGCGGATTGCAAGAGATCTTCATGACACATTAGGGCATACGTTATCTCTTATTACTTTGAAAAGCCAGCTTGTAGAGAAGTTAATTGTGAAAAATCCAGAGCGTGCAAGTGCGGAAGCTAAGGAAATTACACAAACTTCTCGTACAGCTTTAAAACAGCTGAGAGAATTAATTTCTGATATGCGTATGATTACGGTAGAAGAAGAGCTAGAGCAAATAAAAGCGATCTTACAAGCAGCTAATATTGAATTAGAAGTGAGGCAAGAAGCAAGATCGAGCTCGTTATCACCAATTGAACAAAATATTGTCGGGATGTGTTTACGTGAGGCCGTTACAAATGTTGTAAAACATAGTAAGGCAACGCGGTGCGCAGTTTCTGTATTAGAATCACAAGGTGAACTGATTTTGAAAGTAGAAGATAACGGAATCGGTTTAACAGATCAAAATCATGATGGAAATGGTATTCGCGGCATGAAAGAACGAATTGCTCTTATTGATGGATTTGTTGAACTAGGTACAATCAATCCAGGGACGTTATTAACGGTAAAAGTTCCAGTTGTTATTAGAACAGGAAAAGATGAGGTGAGGGCATGATTCGAATTATTATTGCAGAAGACCAGCGGATGCTTCGTGGTGCATTAGGGGCCCTGCTTGATCTAGAAGATGATATCGAAGTAATTGGGCAAGCTGCGAACGGGGAAGAGGCGTTAAAATTAATTGAATCGTTAAAGCCAGATGTAAGTATTATGGATATTGAAATGCCGATTCAAAGTGGATTAGATGTTGCTGAAGCGTTAAAAAAAGAAAAATCATTATGTAAAGTAATGATTTTAACAACATTTGCACGGCCGGGATATTTTGAAAGAGCAATGAAAGCTGGTGTGCACGGCTATTTATTAAAGGATAGCCCAAGTGAAGATTTAGCGGCAGCAATTCGTAATGTAATGAAGGGGAAACGAGAGGTCTCCCAAGATTTAATGTTTGGCTTATGGCAGGAGCAAAATCCGTTGTCAGATCGCGAAAAGGAAGTATTGTTGCTTGCGAAAGAAGGAAAGACGGCAAACGAAATTGCGAAGGTACTTTATCTTTCACCGGGTACAGTACGTAATTATATTTCTGAAGTATTAACGAAGCTCGATGCGAAAAATAGAATTGAGGCAATTACAATTGCGGAAGAAAAGGGTTGGATGTAAAAAGAAGGTTACCTATGAGAGGTGACCTTCTTTTTATACTTATTTTACTTCTATTACTTGATTTACTTTTTGTAATGACTTGTAACCATGTGCTTCAAATGCCTTTGCAAATTCATTTGATACGGCAGTGCCATATAGATCCTTTGCAGCTTGTACGATGTGAGATTGAAGTGATTCAAAGTCTTCAGCGGAAGTTGCGTAATTTTGCAATGCACGCATAACAACTTTACTTACTTTTTCATTACCTTGTTTTTGAACAGCAACACCGTTATATGTTTTACCTTCAGCTAATTGATATAATACGTGACTAATAATACCAGAATTTACGTGTGATTCTTGATTATTACCATCGTTATAGAAATCTTGTAAATTTGTATATAGTTTATGGCCGCCGTCACCAATTTCCCTTGGGATATCACGAATTGTTAGGCCACCTAATGTATCGCCCATAATCCAGTTTCCTTTATCTTTCTTTACGTAATATTCGATTTGTGTACCCCAGAAATCTGCTAATCCCTCGTTTAGTGCAGATGTTTCAGCGCTTGGATATCTCACGACTTTATTTTTTGTCGTGCCACTGAATACAGCATGTCCAAATTCATGAGCTGTTACATCAAGAGCTGATGTTAGTTTTCCGTCTAAACCATCACCAAATACCATTTGGTTCCAAGCAGGATGCCAAAATGCATTTACATAGTCTTCTTTTACACCATCACTAACTTCAGTAGAATCAAAACCGTGTACACTAGCAACAACTTTTGAATCTTTATTGTCGTAACTTTTTAGATTATGTTCTTTCTTAAAGTAATCATAAATATCACTCATGTTCTTCATAGCGCCCGCGGCTTCTTTATCTGCAAAATTAGGAGTGCTACTTGAAATTAGTGTCCCTGGATAACCAGCTTGACTATATCCCCCGAGGGAATCGGCGTAGTTTGCATTATAAATATAAATACCATTTCCGCGTGATAAATCGGCTAAATAAAATTTTCCATCAGTTCCTTTGGCAATATTGAAAGAGATGTTTTCTTGAAGTGCATTTTTCCCAGTTCCTTGCTCACTTGCAGGGGATAATCTAGGTGATGTTACTTGATTTATAGTCTTATTCTCTTTGTTTTTAATGAACTTTTCTTGGAAAAGTACTTCGCCAGTTTTTAGATCAACGATAGCATTGCCGTTTATAATTTGTTCATTGTTTTCATAAGTAAATGTAATAACAGTTGCGAATGTATAATAGCCATCTTTTTTCTTATAAACAACGGTTTCGCTAGAGAATTCCGTCTCAGCTGCATCACTTGGAATTTGAACTATATCGCGTAATTTAGATTTTACTTCATTTTTCGACAAAAAATTTGTTATAGTAAGATTAGGTTGTTGATTTAAATTTTGAACAACTTTACCACTAACAGTTGTGATCACTCCATTTTTATCTACTTTTACAATGAGATCTTGGCCATATACTTTATAGTTTTTATATGTTTGTGCAAGGCGAACTTCGGTTTGATTTTCTTTGGTTTCTTTATTTGTAGGTTGGAAATCTACATTTTTTTCAGTAGTGACTTGTTCTTGTTGAGCTTTAGCCCCGTTTACCTCACCTTTTAAATACTTTTTAGCAATATTTTCTTTCGTATCATTTTGAGGTTGTGTTAATTTCCCGATTGTTAAACCAGGCTGAGCGATTTCAACTTTTACTTCACTTTTGTCCAATTTTTGAGCATGAATAGCTTCTGTTGATAAAGGATAAAGAAGACCGAATGTAACGAAAGCACTGGCAAGTTTTCTATAATTCATCTATAACACTCCTAATCTATTATTATATGTGAGATGAATTGTATGAAAAATTTGCCGAATTTTATATATATTATGCATTATTTCATATCAAAAATTGTCGAATTCACATTATTGTAGTGGTATGACAACTTAAAAAATTAGATTGTTATAATGGGATGGTGAGTAAGTATGCAAGCAGAGAAATTAGGAAGTGAAATTAAGAAAATTAGAGTGTTGAGAGGATTAACACAAAAACAGTTATCCGAGAACATATGTCATCAATCGGAAGTAAGCAGAATTGAATCGGGTGCAGTATACCCAAGTATGGATATATTGCAAGGTATTGCAGCAAAATTACAAATTCCCATTATTCATTTTTATGAGGTACTCATTTATTCGGATATTGAAAGAAAAAAACAGTTTAAAGATCAAGTCATTATGCTTTGTAAGCAAAAAAGATATAAAGAAATTTATAATAAAGTATGGAATGAGCTGAAAAAGGAAGAATATCATCCTGAATTCCAGCAATTTCTTCAATGGCAATATTATGTAGCTGCTTACGTATTGAAAAAAGTCGATTACGAATATTGTATTTTAGAATTAAAGAAATTGCTCAATCAACAATTGACAGGAATAGATGTATATCAGAATCTTTATATTGAAAACGCAATTGCAAACATTTATGCTGAAAATGGCTATTTGAAGAAGGGTATTGATTTATTTGAACAAATATTAAAACAATTAGAGGCATTGCATGATAATGAAGAATTTGACGTGAAGGTAAGGTATAATCATGCAAAAGCATTATACTTAGATAGTCGATATGAAGAATCACTTTATCAAGTAAATAAAGCAATTGAAATATCATGCCGAATTAATAGTATGGCATTAATTGGACAGCTATATTATCAAAGAGGTGAATGCCTAAGGAAGTTGGAGTATGAAGAGGCAGAGATTGAAGATGCATATAAGAAGGCAAGTTTCTTTTTTGATATATTAGAAATGCATGCATATAAAGAAGCGCTTGTAAATAAAATCAGCAGATAAACAACCTAAAAAGTGGATATGCATAATTGCATACAATGTGAATAAATTTTCATGATATATTAAAAGTAAAAAATGTGGGTGATGGAATATGAAGAAATTACTTATTGGTAGTTTATTAACGTTAGCAATGGCATGGGGTATTTCATTAGGTGATACAGCATTAGAGAAAAGTCAAATAATTTCTCATAATGATCAAGAGGTACAAGTAGCTGCAGATTTACCTTTTGAGTTTTAAAAAACAACCGCCTTATTTAGACGGTTGTTTTTTTATGGAGTAACATCCAAACGTCTTTACTAGAAACAGGTTTGCTAATAAAGAATCCTTGAATGTGATCACAATTTTGTCTATGTAAAAATTCCCATTCTTCTTCCGTTTCTACACCTTCTGCAATCACTTCTAAATTTAGTTCTTTTGATAGTGTAATAATTGAAGAGACAATTGCTTCTTCTAAAGGGCTAGTTGTAATTCCACAAATAAACTCTCGAGCAATTTTTAATGTGTTAATTGGATATTTTGTTAAATAAGCTAAAGAACTATAACCAGTTCCAAAGTCATCGATTGAAATTTGAATGCCGAGATTTTGAAGCTGTTCTAGTTTTGCAACTACAGATTGATTTTGATTAATTGCGATGCTTTCCGTAATTTCAATATCTAGTGCTTCTGGTTTCAGTTCTGTTTCTTCCAACACCTTTGAAATAGTTGAGATTAAATCTGCATGGTTAAATTGAACAACAGATAAATTCACACCAACTTTTAAGTGAGAAAAACCTTGATTATGCCATCTTTTTGCCTCTAAACAGGCAGTACGTAAAATCCAATTACCAAGTTCAATAATAAAACCAGTTTCCTCTGCTAGAGGGATAAATTGGGCTGGAGATACGATGCCAAGTTTTGGATGCTTCCAACGTATTAATGCTTCAAAACCGATAATTTGTTTTGTTTTTGTGCTTACTTGTGGCTGGTATTCAAGGAAAAATTCATTTTGTTGTAATGCTTTTGAAAGTTCACCTTCTAAGAATTGAATTTCATTTTGAGCGATACTCATTTCTTTTGAGAAGAAAACAAATCTGTTTTTTCCATTTGCCTTCGCACGGTACATAGCCATATCAGCATTTTTCATTAACTCATTTACATCAGTTCCGTAATCAGGATACATCGCAATTCCGATACTTGGTGTAATAGAGAGTTCTTCGCCTTGAATGAAGAATGGTTTGTTTAAAATAGTTAAAATCTGTTCAGCTATAAAAATTGCACTTTTTTCTGAGTACATTTCTGGTAATAGAATGGTAAATTCATCTCCACCTTGGCGAGCGACGACATCTTTTGAACGCAAGCAACCGCGTAATCTTTTTGCTACTTCAATTAATAATAAATCTCCGACGTCATGACCAAGTCTATCGTTAATTTTTTTAAATCGATCTAAATCAAGGAATATGACGGCGACATCATTTGCGTTAGTTTGGGCTGTATTTAAAATGGCTTTTAAATCTTTTTCGAACTTTCGGCGATTTGGTAATCCAGTAAGTGCATCGTGAAAGGCTAAATGTTCTACTTGTTTTTGTTTTTCATATAAAGTGGTAATATCACGCGCTATCCCAAACATTCCGACCACTTCTTTGTTTATAAAAGTAGGGATAAGTGTAATATGGAGATAATAATAATAGCCTTCTTGTTCTTTTGTACGAACTTCTAACGTTTGTGGCCTACCTTCCTTTGTAATTTGTAAAGCCTTCTTTAGTAGTTCGTGGTCTTTTGAATCAATGAAGTGTACCAGAGAATAGCTTGCCACTTCGCAATAATAGGCAGTAAATAAGCTTTCGCATGCCTTATTAGAGTGTTGAAAAATGCCATTCATATTTAAAGAGAAAACGGCATCGGGATGATCTTCGAATAAAGATTTATAACGTTGTTCACTTTTTGATAATGCAAATGCACCTTCTTCAACTTCATCCTCTAGTTGTGTAGTCAACTGTTCATATGTATGGATTAGTGCTTGATTATCTTTCCACATGTAAAGTTGCCGCAAGAATAACAAAATAAGTGATAATACGAGACCGATTAACATGAACTTATCATCCCAAGGTTGAATGATAATAAAAGAAAAAGTAATAATTATACTAAAATAAGGTAGTATAAAACGTACATAATCGAATCGATAATATTTTGTTTTCGTTTCATGCTGCATTGGTTTATCTAAAATATATAGTATGGAAGAAAGTCCAATTAATAAAATAGAAGCAGTGTGTATTAAATAATTAATTTCAGCAGAAGTTTTCATCCCAAAGTTCAATTGAAACAGATGAATATAACCGTATATGAGTATAATAGTGAAGCCGATAATTAATGCGACTCTACTAGAAGAATATTGTTCTCTTCTATATAGGCTAATAACGGCGTAAATTACTAATGATTGTGCAATGAAATACCCAATTAAAATCCAAGTATCCTTTGTTAACATGCGGAAACTTGAAAGATCTAAGATAAAAGTTAAGGTGAAATAAATGTTCATAATAATAATAAAGATGCTATCGAATGAAAATTGCGAAAGCCCCTTAATAGAGTAATTCTTTATAAACTTTATAGCAAATCCAACAAAGAGCAAAATATATTGTATGATAAAAAAAGGCAATGCTTTATATGAAAATATAGATTGATCATGTATGGAAAGTGAACTAAGAAATAGGGTTATCTCCATAATTAATCCACATAGGCAAGTACATAGTAATAAAATCCAAAATAGTTTATCACTGCGTTTCATTTTCTTAATAGCTTTATATAAACAGTGGCAAGAAAAAAGTGCAGCGAAACAGAATAAGAAAAGAATCCCAATTTCCTTTATATGCGACTCATTTGGAATAAAGAGTATCCAAAGAGCGAATATAGATATGTATATTATGACAAATTGTACATACTTTTTTTGACTAATCATATTATGACTCCGTTTCAATAAAGTTGAATCTCGGGGGAATGCTAATTTAAATAATAGCATATAAAATAGGATGTTTTTTACTATAAAAATTACTTTTTTGAAAAAATGGTGCAAAGTTACAATTTACCACTGTAACTTTGCACCACTTATTCTTTTAATTCCTCTTATAGCAGAAAGTTCATCTATTAATTGGAATAGTGCTAAGTCTTTTTGTTTACTTTCAATCATAATATCGAAATTATGATTGTTTTTTTTTGCAACGTGTAAGAAGGGCTTGATAAACTCTAAATCGATATATTCAGCATGAGCCCTAAATTCTTTTTCCGATCTCGGAGAGGAAATGTGAACTTTAGGCGAGATATTTGTATGTGACCAAGTTTCAAAAATTGCAGGAAGCAACTCTTCTAGTGGTTCCTCGCAAAGATTGGCCATATGATGATGATAATCAAATACAAATGGAATATTTTCTTTTTGGCAAATTGATAAAGTTTCAGCGGTTGTATAGGTTTTATCATCATTTTCAAGAGTCATTTGTTTTTTTATATGTGCAGGAAGTTTTTTTATGTTTTCATGGAAGCGCTCAATTGCCTTTTCTTTATTTCCATAGGCTCCACCTACATGAATATTAATGTAAGAGGAATCTGCAATGCCTATAGCATCTAATACTTTATAATGATAAGTCATATCCGTAATAGCGTTAGTAGTAATATGTGGCTTGTCGCTTGTAAATAGCGTAAATTGATTTGGATGAAAACTTATTCGTAAATTGTGTTCTTTAATTAAAGCTCCTATTTTACGCCAAAGTGGTGTGAATACCCCAATATAGTCAAACTCGACTTCGGGATGTGTTGCAAGTGGGACGATTGAAGACGATAGGCGATATAGTGGGATTTCATGCGCTATATTGTAATGTAGGATACGTATTGTGTGCTCTAAATTTTGCTTTATAACATGGTACAGTTTGTCTTCTCGCTCTTGCTTGCTGAGTTTCTTAAAGCTTGTAAACGTCATTGTTTTGGCAGGAGAACAGTCCCAGAGTGCCATTGCATGTGAGACATATCCAAACCGCATAATCATATAAGATACACCTCTTTTATTCATTGTCTTTCCTATAAAAAGAAAGCAAGCATTGTTCCAATCCATTCCTTTCCTCTATCGATAAGAGAAGTTGGGTTTACATCGCTATAGGAAAGTATGGATGCATTCTTTAGGTCTTCATGGAATTTATTTTTTACTGTTTGAACGAAATGTTTACTATATAACAGGCAGTTTATTTCATGGTTAATATATAAACTTCTCATATCAAAGTTTGCTGTTCCGATATCACAAATATCATCATCCACTATAATAATTTTGGCGTGAAAAAAACCTTGTTGAAATGCATAAATATTGCAACCAGCCTGTATTAATTTTCGGCAGTATGGGAATTTTGCTTCTCGAACGAGAGGGTGATCAGCTTTTTCTGGAACAAGAATTGTGATTTGAACCCCTCTTTCTCTTGCTTTTAATAAGGCATTCATAATTTTTTTTCCAGGAATGAAATATGGTGTACCGATACAGATTTCTTTTTTTGCTCCGTTAATTAAATGTAAAAAAGTATGCTGTAAATAAGCACCATCAGTCGGAATAAATTGATGCAGTATGGTACCTGGGTTTTGTTTTGGAAAATAAAGAGAAGCATTCAATAAATCCTGTTTCGTATCATCAAACCAGTCATGCAAAAATTGCTTTTGTAAATCTTGAACCCCTTCTCCTGTAAGACGTAAATGATAGTCTCGCCATAATCCTAAATATTCATTATGCCCCAGATACTCTTCGCCGATATTAAATCCCCCGATATAGCCAGTTTTCCCATCAATCACTGTAATTTTTCTATGGTTTCTTTGATTGGCAGAAAAGAAAAGCAGAGGAAATTTTACCTTATGACAAAATGAAAAAGATACACCATGTTTTCGGAGGGAGCGAATAGCTTCGTTTGATAAAGAATGGCTGCCAAATCGATCAAGTAAAAGTCGTACTTCAATTCCTTCCTGAGCCTTATCAATCAGCAAATTTAAAAATTCACGACTGATTTTATCGTTTTTTACAATGAAGAATAAAATATGAATGTGGTGCTGTGCTTGTTTTATATCAGTAAATAAAGCGTCATACAAATCTTTCCCGTATGTATAAAGGTGAAAATCACTTTGACGTAAAGGGAAAGTGCGAGAGCTTACCCGTTTTAAATGAAGAAATCTCCCGTATGAAAGATCAATTGTAATCCAAAGAGCAACGGATATTAACAAAAGAGATAAGTAGAGCATCAGTGAATTCCCTCCTTCACATTCTTTTCACCTTCAGTGTGTTACAAATGATACGGGTAGCACGGCTGTTATTATAAATTTCATCAGATGATAGTATGTTGCACTGATTAAAGTTTCACTTTATAGTTTCACCGAAATAAACAGCTTTATGAAAAAATGTGTTGTTCTATAACAAAAAACTGTTGACTGAATGCTCACTCATTATATAATGGGGATAGGGGATATAATTCAGAAAATTATATATTTTTGAAGATTCAAAAAAGAAAGAGGGCTTACAAAGAGAGGGGTAGCATAAAAATGAATAGCTTACTGATCATTAATTGGCTGGCTGCCATTGCTGTTATTGCTTATGCAGGATATTTGTTTGTATATCTTATACGGACGAGAATGGCCTACATACAATTAGGAAAAAAAATTGAATTTGACCGTCGTTTTAAAGAGCGTTGGGATCTCCTTAAGGTCAATGTTTTCGGTCAGAAAAAGCTGCTGAAAGATAAGAAAAGCGGCATCATTCACGTTATGTTCTTTTACGGATTTATTCTTGTCCAATTTGGAGCAATTGACTTCGTTTGGAAAGGACTCGCACCAGGATCACATCTTCCACTTGGACCACTATACCCTGCATTTACATTCTTCCAGGAAATTGTCACACTTGTTATTTTAATTGCAGTATTTTGGGCTTTTCATAGACGTTATGTAGAAAAGCTTGTTCGTTTAAAACGTAACTTCAAATCAGGTCTTGTTCTTATCTTTATCGGTGGCTTAATGATTTCTGTGCTACTTGGTAACGGTATGGGACTTATATGGCATGGTGAGGAGCTTTCATGGAGTGAACCAATCGCTTCTGCAATCGCTTACGTTTTTAGCGGGATAAATGAAACCGTAGCCATTTCAGTGTTCTATTTTTCTTGGTGGGTGCATTTACTAATTTTGTTAACGTTTTTAGTCTATGTTCCACAATCAAAACATGCGCATTTAATTGCGGGACCAGCTAATGTATTCTTCGGTCGTCTTTCAAACCCAGGAAAGCTTGAAAAGATTGATTTTGAAGATGAAACACAAGAAACATTTGGTGTTGGTAAAATTGAAGACTTTAGACAAAATCAACTTATTGACTTATACGCTTGTGTAGAGTGTGGTCGTTGTACAAATATGTGTCCGGCAACAGGAACAGGAAAAATGTTATCGCCGATGGACTTAATTTTAAAACTTCGTGATCATTTAACTGATAAAGGAGCTGCGGTAACATCAAAAGCACCGTGGGTTCCAGTAGTTGCCTTCAATAATACACAAGGAAATCAGTTAGCGATGATGGCAGCTGGAAAAGGACAACAAGAATCAGCGGCTACAACTCTCGCTTACGATCCGAGTTTAATCGGAGATGTTATTACAGAAGAAGAGATTTGGGCATGTACAACGTGTCGTAACTGTGAAGATCAATGTCCAGTTATGAATGAGCATGTTGACAAAATTATTGATTTACGTCGATATCTCGTTTTAACAGAAGGAAAAATGGACGCGGAAGCACAACGCGCGATGACAAATATCGAGCGTCAAGGGAATCCGTGGGGTCTGAACCGTAAAGAGCGTGAAACATGGCGCCAAGGTGATGAAGAAGTAACAGTTCCAACTGTAAAAGAAAAATCAAAAGCTGGGGAGGAATTCGAGTATTTATTCTGGGTTGGTTCAATGGGATCATACGACAATCGTAGTCAGAAGATTGCGATATCGTTTGCGAAGTTAATGAACGAAGCAGGCATTTCATTCGCAATTCTCGGTAATAAAGAAAAGAATTCTGGAGATACACCACGCCGCCTTGGAAATGAATTTGTATTCCAAGAGATGGCGACAAAGAATATCGAAGAATTTGAAAAGGCAGGAGTGAAGAAAATCGTTACGATTGATCCTCATGCTTATAACACATTTAAAAATGAGTATCTGGACTTTGGCTTGCAAGCAGAAGTCTATCATCATACAGAATTGTTAGCTCAGTGGGTGAAAGAAGGACGCTTAAAGCCTGTTCACGCTATTGAAGAAACAGTTACGTACCATGATTCCTGTTATTTAGGAAGATACAACGAAGTGTACGAAGCGCCACGTGATATTTTGAAAGCGATTCCTGGAGTGAATCTTGTAGAAATGGCACGTAACCGTGAAACTGGAATGTGCTGTGGCGCAGGTGGTGGCTTAATGTGGATGGAAGAAACAACAGGTTCTCGTATTAACGTTGCTCGTACAGAACAAGCATTAGCTGTACAGCCATCCATTATCGGTACAGGTTGTCCATATTGCTTAACGATGATCAGTGATGGAACGAAAGCGAAAGAGGTAGAAGAGAAAGTTCAAACTCTTGATGTGACAGAGATTTTAGAACGATCTGTTATCGGACAGAAAAAAGAAGCGATGTAGTTTATAAGAATGTATACAACTTTAGAAAGAGGTGCAATGATTGCACCTCTTCTCAACGTAGGGATACCGAGCGAGCGCTCAGTGTTAAAAAATGAAATGGGGGAAAGAAACATGAGTAAAACAGTTATTTTAAGTGCTGCAAGAACACCAGTTGGAAAATTTGGAGGATCTTTAAAAGATGTAAAAGCGACGGAACTTGGAGGAATTGCAATTAAAGCAGCGCTTGAAAGAGCAAATGTTGCGGCTAGTGATGTTGAAGAAGTTATATTTGGAACGGTTATTCAGGGGGGACAGGGGCAAATTCCATCGCGTCAAGCTGCAAGGGCTGCTGGAATCCCTTGGGAAGTGCAGACGGAAACAGTGAATAAAGTTTGTGCATCAGGACTTCGTGCGGTTACGTTAGCGGATCAAATTATTCGTACTGGCGATCAATCACTGATTGTAGCTGGCGGTATGGAGTCGATGAGTAATACTCCTTACATTTTACGCGGAGCAAGATGGGGATACAGAATGGGCAACAATGAAGTTATTGATTTAAACGTTGCTGACGGTTTAACATGCGCATTTTCAGGTACACACATGGGTGTTTATGGCGGAGAAGTTGCGAAGGAAGATGGAATTTCTCGCGAAGCGCAAGATGAATGGGCATATCGTAGCCATCAGCGTGCGGTTTCAGCGCATAAAGAAGGACGTTTTGAAGAGGAAATCGTACCAGTAACGATCCCGCAAAGAAAAGGCGATCCTATTGTCGTTGCAAAGGATGAGGCGCCACGTGAAGATACAACGATTGAAAAGTTAGCAAAGTTAAAACCTGTATTTGATAAGGAAGCGGCAGTGACAGCTGGTAATGCGCCAGGACTAAACGATGGTGGTGCCGCACTTGTGTTAATGAGCGAAGACAGAGCGAAGCAAGAAGGAAGAAAGCCATTAGCGACAATTTTGGCGCATACAGCAATTGCAGTGGAATCTAAAGATTTCCCAAGAACGCCAGGTTATGCAATTAACGCATTGCTTGAAAAAACAGGCAAGACAATTGAAGACATCGATTTATTCGAGATTAATGAAGCATTTGCAGCAGTAGCAATTGCAAGTACAGAAATCGCAGGAATCGATCCAGAAAAATTGAATGTAAATGGCGGCGCAGTGGCGATGGGACATCCAATTGGAGCAAGCGGAGCGCGCATTATCGTAACACTAATCCATGCACTTAAGCAGCGCGGCGGCGGAATTGGAATTGCTTCGATTTGTAGCGGTGGCGGTCAAGGAGACGCAGTGATGATTGAAGTTCACTAATTAAAGTTCGAGGGTATAAAATTTATTAACAATTAAGGGGGAAGAAAAAATGGGTGTACAAAACATTGTTGTAATTGGTGCAGGGCAAATGGGATCAGGAATTGCACAAGTATGTGCAATGGCAGGGTATGACGTGAAGGTACAAGATTTAAAACAAGAGCAATTAGATAGAGGATTGGCTATCATTACGAAAAATTTAGCGCGCCAAGTAGAAAAAGGACGCATGAAGGAAGAAGAGAAGGAAGCGACATTAAATCGTCTTACAGTAACGCTTGATTTAGATTGTGTGAAAGAAGCGGATCTTATTATTGAAGCAGCTGTTGAGAAAATGGATATTAAAAAGAAAATCTTTGCGAATCTAGATGAAATTGCTCCAGAACACGCAATTTTAGCGACAAATACGTCATCTCTGCCAATTACAGAAATTGCAGCGGTAACGAAGCGTCCGGAAAAAGTAATCGGCATGCACTTTATGAATCCAGTTCCAGTTATGAAGCTTGTTGAGATTATTCGTGGTTTGGCTACAGATGATGCAGTATATGAAGCAATTGAAGATATTACGAAAAAAATTGGGAAAGTACCAGTTGAAGTAAATGATTTCCCAGGTTTTGTATCAAACCGCATTTTGCTACCGATGATTAACGAAGCAATTTATACGTTATATGAAGGTGTAGCGACGAAAGAAGCAATTGATGAGGTCATGAAGCTTGGTATGAACCATCCGATGGGGCCTTTGACACTCGCTGATTTTATCGGTTTAGATACGTGTTTATACATTATGGAAGTGTTGCATGAAGGATTAGGAGATAGTAAATATCGCCCATGTCCGTTATTACGTAAGTATGTGAATGCAGGATGGTTAGGGCGTAAAACAGGTCGTGGATTCTACGTTTACGAATAAATGCCCCTTTTGTTACAAAATAGTGGTCTTACCAAATTATTTAAAGGATATATAGCAAATGGAGGCGGAATATATGAACTTTCGTTTTAATGAAGAGCAGCAAATGATGAGGAAAATGGTTCGGGATTTTGCACAGAAGGAAATAGCTCCCTTTGTTCCTAGTATGGAACAAGGGGTGTTCCCGAAAGAGATTTTGCAAAAGATGGGTGATCTTGGATTAATGGGTATTCCAGCACCTGCAAAATACGGCGGGGCAGAAATGGATTTTATTTCTTATATTCTAGCAATTGAGGAAATCTCAAAGGTAAGTGCAACAGTTGGTGTAATTTTAGCTGTACATACGTCAGTTGGAATGAATCCGATTTTATATTTCGGAACAGAAGAACAGAAGAAAAAATATGTTTCTAAACTTGCAACCGGGGAATATTTAGGCGCATTTGCTTTAACAGAGCCAAATGCAGGATCAGATGCAGGGAGTTTGAAATCAAGAGCTGTCAAAAAAGGCGATCATTATATTATTAATGGATCGAAAGTGTTTATTACAAATGGTGGTGAAGCAAGTACATACATTGTATTCGCTTCTACAAATCCAGAGGCAGGGAAAAGTGGTATTTCTGCATTTATAGTAGAGAAAGATACACCTGGTTTAATCATCGGAAAAGATGAACATAAGATGGGGCTCCTTGGTTCTCGTACAGTACAACTTACTTTTGAAGATATGAAAGTGCCAGCGGAGAATTTACTTGGGGAAGAAGGACAAGGATTCAAGGTGGCGATGGCGAATTTAGATGTTGGGCGAATTGGAATCGGTGCACAGGCGTTAGGAATTGCTGAAGCGGCGCTTGCATGTGCGATTGATTATGCAAAAGAACGAGAACAATTTGGGAAACCAATTGCGGCGCAGCAAGGGATTGGCTTCAAGCTTGCAGATATGGCAACAAGTGTCGAAGCAGCAAGGTTACTCGTATATAGAGCGGCGTCTCTTAGGGCACAAGGATTACCATGCGGTAAAGAAGCATCTATTGCGAAATTATTTACTTCTAAGACAGCGGTTGAAGTCGCGATTGAGGCGGTGCAAGTATTTGGTGGTTACGGTTATACGAAAGAATATCCAGTAGAACGATTTTTCCGTGATGCGAAGATCACGCAAATATATGAAGGAACAAGTGAAATACAGAAACTTGTTATTAGCCGTGCTTTATAAAAGGGCGAGGGGGAGACGGAGATGCATTTTAAACTATCAGAAGAACATGAAATGATAAGAAAAATGGTTCGAGATTTTGCTAAAAATGAAGTAGCACCAACAGCAGCTGAGCGTGATGAGGAAGAGCGATTTGATCGAGAGTTATTTGATCAAATGGCAGAGCTTGGTTTAACCGGTATTCCATGGCCTGAAGAGTACGGTGGAATTGGAAGCGATTACTTAGCGTACGTAATTGCGATTGAAGAATTATCTCGAGTTTGTGCTTCAACAGGTGTAACACTATCTGCGCATACTTCACTTGCAGGATGGCCAATTTTTAAATTTGGGACAGAAGAACAAAAGCAAAAGTTTTTACGACCGATGGCTGAAGGGAAGAAAATTGGTGCATACGGCTTAACGGAGCCAGCATCTGGATCGGATGCTGGTGGAATGAAGACAATCGCAAAGAGAGATGGCGACCATTATATTTTAAATGGATCAAAAATTTTCATTACAAATGGCGGTATTGCTGATATTTATGTTGTTTTTGCGCTAACTGATCCTGAATCGAAGCAGCGCGGTACGAGTGCATTTATTGTAGAAAGTGATACACCGGGATTTTCAGTTGGGAAGAAGGAGAGCAAGCTAGGGATTCGCTCTTCACCAACGACTGAAATTATGTTTGAAGATTGCCGTATTCCGGTAGAGAATCTACTTGGAGAAGAGGGGCAAGGATTTAAAGTTGCGATGCAAACATTAGATGGAGGTCGTAACGGTATTGCGGCGCAAGCTGTTGGTATTGCACAAGGGGCTTTAGATGCTTCTGTAGAATATGCAAGGGAGCGCCATCAATTTGGAAAACCAATTGCGGCGCAGCAAGGGATTGGCTTTAAACTTGCGGATATGGCAACAGATGTAGAAGCGGCACGCCTTTTGACATATCAAGCGGCTTGGCTTGAATCAGAAGGGCTTCCGTATGGAAAAGAATCAGCGATGTCAAAAGTATTTGCAGGGGATACAGCGATGAAGGTGACGACTGAAGCGGTGCAAGTATTTGGTGGTTACGGTTATACGAAAGATTATCCAGTAGAGCGTTATATGCGAGATGCAAAGATTACACAAATATATGAAGGAACACAAGAGATTCAGAGGCTTGTAATTTCTCGTATGTTAACGAAGTAGGAACGAAAGCGTAGGTATTCTCCTACGCTTTTTCCTTCCAAAAAATAATAGAGAGAGGTGAAGGGAATGGTTAAACATAATGTACATGCATCGGTGAAAGATGAAAAATTAGTTGCGTTAAGACGTGAGCAAATGATTAAAGGTGCGGTGCAACTGTTTAAACAAAAAGGATTTCCGCGTACAACAACGAGAGAGATTGCAAAAGCGGCTGGATTTAGTATAGGGACACTTTATGAGTACATTCGTACAAAAGATGATGTTTTGTATTTAGTTTGTGATAGTATATATGAACATGTAAAAGAACGATTAGAGGAAGTAGTATGTACAGAAAAAGGGAGTATAGAAAGTTTAAAGGTAGCGATAACGAATTACTTTAAAGTGATGGACGAATTACAAGAAGAAGTATTAATTATGTATCAAGAAGTACGTTTTTTACCGAAAGAATCTCTCCCATATGTATTAGAAAAAGAGTTTCAAATGGTAGGAATGTTTGAGGATATTTTAGAACAGTGTACGGAAAATGGAACATTTATATTAAATAAAAAAGAAATACAGCTTCTTGCACATAATATTTTTATACAAGGACAAATGTGGGGGTTTAGACGTTGGGCACTGCAAAAACTGTATACGCTCGAAGAATATACAGAAATGCAAATTAGGTATGTGTTGCAAGGTGCCCATATGCTTCCGAAATAAGGAACAGACAAATTATTAATTTTATTACCATATAAAAGTTTCCCGTTTTTTTTGTAGCATATTTGTGCGACTTTTGTTTATAATGAATAGTATGGATTTTTTTAGGCAGACCGTTATATATAAGGTTATATTTGATGAAAGGAAGTGCCGCATAAGTGAATTTTAAGCAATATTCACCAGAAGAGCTAAAAGAATGTTCAATGATTGAAGTTGTACATAGCGTTTTAGGGGATAAAAGACAAGCAACGACATTCAACGAGTTGGTTCAAGAAATCGCTCAAGTGCTGGGACTATCTCAAGAGCAAGTTAATGCGAAACTCGCACAATTTTATACAGACTTAAACATCGATGGACGTTTCATTAATTTAGGAGAAAATCGTTGGGGACTACGCAGCTGGTACCCATATGAGCAAATTGATGAAGAAATCTTACCGCAGCCAAAACCGAAGAAGAAACGTAAAGTTGAAGAAGACGGTTTTGACGACTACATTGAAGAAGATGAAGATGACTTTGACGATGCAGACGGAAATGTAGACGAAGAAGATGATGTAGAAGATTTGGACAAGGTTCTTGAAGATGAAGACGGAGATGACGACGATCTTGATGATTTAGAAGAGGATGAAGACGACGACTTCGCTGAAGAAGAACTTGAGTATGATGAAACTGAAGAAGAAGAAGAGGAAGAACTGTAGTTCTTGACTTTTCATTATCGTCCATGTAGAATCATTTTTGGGCTCTTTAAAAAAGGACGATAATACTTTTAAAGTGTAAATATAAAAGAAAATTGCTCCCTACTTGTTACTTTATGTGATGAGGGGAGCAATTTTCTTTTTTGTTTTTTGTTTAGAAAATAAAAAGAGTCTAACAATAAGATGGATACAGTGTTATCTACATACGTTGCGCTTTGCAACGGTGATTATATAACAGCAAAATAGAAGGGAGCTTTTTCATGACTAAGTATATTTTTGTAACAGGCGGTGTAGTATCGTCTTTAGGGAAAGGTATTACAGCAGCATCTCTTGGAAGACTTTTAAAAAATCGTGGTTTAAATGTAACGATTCAAAAGTTTGATCCATACATTAACGTAGACCCAGGGACTATGAGCCCATACCAACACGGTGAGGTATTCGTAACAGATGATGGCGCAGAAACTGACTTAGACCTTGGTCACTATGAGCGTTTTATCGACATTAACTTAAACAAATACAGCAACGTAACAACAGGTAAAATTTACTCTTCAGTTCTTCAAAAAGAGCGTCGCGGTGAATATCTAGGAGGAACAGTTCAAGTTATTCCTCACATTACTAACGAAATTAAAGAGCGCGTATATCGTTCTGGCCGTGAAACAAATGCGGATGTTGTTATTACAGAAATCGGTGGAACTGTTGGTGATATCGAGTCTCTACCATTCTTAGAAGCAATCCGTCAAATTAAGAGCGACATCGGTCGTGACAATGTAATGTACATTCACTGTACGTTAATCCCGTACTTAAAAGCAGCGGGTGAAATGAAAACAAAACCAACGCAACATAGCGTTAAAGAACTTCGTAGCTTAGGTATTCAACCAAACATTATCGTTGTTCGTACAGAACTTCCTGTTTCTCAAGATATGAAAGACAAGCTTGCATTATTCTGTGACATCGATACAAAAGCAGTTATCGAAGCTCGCGATGCAGATACTTTATATGCGGTTCCATTATCTCTTCAAGAACAAAACATGGACCAAATCGTTTGTGATCACTTAAAATTAGACAATCCAGCTGCAGATATGACAGAGTGGACTGCGCTAGTTAACAAAGTACGTAACCTTTCTAAGAAAACAAAAATCGCTCTTGTTGGTAAATATGTAGAACTTCAAGATGCATATATTTCTGTTGTAGAAGCACTTCGTCATGCTGGTTACTCATTCGACACAGATGTAGAAGTAAAATGGGTAAATGCTGAGCACGTAACAGCAGAAAACGTAAAAGAATTAGTTGGCGATACAGATGGTATCCTTGTACCAGGTGGCTTCGGCGATCGTGGTGTAGAAGGTAAAATCGTTGCGATTCAATATGCTCGTGAAAACAAAGTTCCATTCTTAGGAATTTGCTTAGGTATGCAACTTGCATCAATCGAATTCGCACGTAATGTATTAGGTTTAGAAGGTGCTAACTCTTCTGAAATCAATCCTGATACGCCATATGCAATCATTGACTTATTACCAGAACAAAAAGATGTAGAGGACTTAGGTGGTACACTTCGTCTTGGTCTATACCCATGTAAGCTTGCTGAAGAAACAAATGCTTACAATGCTTATAATGAGCCGGTTGTATATGAGCGTCATCGTCATCGTTATGAGTTCAACAACCAGTTCCGTCCGGATATGGAAAAAGAAGGATTCGTATTCTCTGGTACAAGCCCAGACGGCCGTCTAGTTGAAATCATTGAATTAAAAGACCACCCTTGGTTCGTGGCAGCACAGTTCCACCCAGAACTTGTTTCTCGTCCAAACCGTCCACAACCATTGTTCCATGACTTCGTAAGAGCTTCTATTACGAATAAAGAGAGCAAGTAATAAAAAAAGCGCCGCCACTTTAAAGTGACGGCGCTTTTTTTAATATTCGTTTAACATTTCATCGATTGTAAATTTGATTCCGTGATAAGCAAATAAAGCTACTATTAAGCTTGGGAACCCGTAGCGATTACCTTCATCGTCTGGAATAAGACCTTTTAACAGTTTTGTATCAATATGTACGTCTGTATATTGTTCCAGTGATTCCGTACCTTCTTGAAGAGCAGAAATGCCGACAATAGAGTGTCCCTCTTCTTGTAGTTTTTTTGCAATTTCTACAACCGCTTCATCTGTTGAAAAACGGCTAATAAGAAGTACACGATCCGCAGAGGTTACTTCTGCTTCTTTACCATTTGCAAATAAGCGTTTTGCTTGCTTCATTGGTTCAGCACCGAATAGTGCTTCGGCAACAACGCCCTCCATTTCATTTGTACCATATAAATAAATGAAACCATCGCCAACTAGTGCTTGAGCAAGTAAACGAGCACTATCTTCTATATTCATTTCTTCTTTTTGAGAAACTCTGGAGAAATAACCACTTAATTGAGTTGAAAAAATTTTTAACATAATGTTACTCCCTTCGTACGTGTTTGCCGGCTTTCATTATAGTTTATTTTTTTAGAAAGGTGAAATCGTAGGGTAGCATAACAAAATAGGAAACGGTAAAATAAGAAAGAATAGGAAGGAATTTGCCAAAGAATAGCGAAAATAAATCGTTAAGATATAAGAAGCTTTAAATCTTGTACTTACACAGAAAGGTTGGGAATTATGGAAGGTAAAATTTTAATTGTTGATGATCAATATGGGATTCGTGTGTTATTACATGAAGTGTTCCAAAAAGAAGGTTATCAGACATTCCAAGCAGCGAATGGATTTCAAGCTTTAGATATCGTGAAAAAAGATAATCCAGATTTAGTAGTGTTAGATATGAAAATTCCAGGCATGGATGGTATAGAGATTTTAAAGCATGTAAAAGAAATTGATGAGAGTATTAAAGTCATTTTAATGACTGCTTATGGAGAGCTTGATATGATCCAAGAAGCAAAAGATTTAGGAGCTTTAATGCATTTTGCTAAACCATTTGATATTGATGAAATTCGTCAAGCTGTGAGAAATGAGCTCGCTGTAGAGGCGTAAAAATGAATTTTTTATAAAAAATATGGAAAAAAGCGTTTACATGGACTATTGTGCAGGTGAATACGGTTGAGTTTTTGAGTACAAGTTGTTATCCTATTGAGTGTAGAAAAAAGTCCGGTATGTAGATATACATATTTTACCTTATTCTGGTCATACTACCAGCGATAAGAACTTATCGGATACAAAAAACGTTTTTTAGGAGGATTCACCATGCCTTTAGTTTCTATGAAAGAAATGCTAAACAAAGCACTAGAAGGAAAATACGCAGTTGGTCAATTCAACATGAACAACTTAGAGTGGACTCAAGCTATCTTAGCTGCTGCGGAAGAAGAAAAATCTCCTGTAATCCTAGGTGTATCTGAGGGTGCAGCTCGTCATATGACTGGTTTCAAAACAGTTGTAGCTATGGTTAAAGCTTTAATCGAAGAAATGAACATCACTGTTCCTGTAGCGATTCACCTTGACCATGGTTCAAGCTTCGAAAAATGTAAAGAAGCAATCGATGCAGGTTTCACATCTGTAATGATCGACGCTTCTCACCACCCATTCGAAGAAAACGTTGAAACTACTAAACAAGTAGTAGAATACGCACACGCTCGTAACGTATCTGTTGAAGCTGAGCTTGGAACAGTTGGCGGACAAGAAGACGACGTAATCGCTGAAGGCGTAATTTACGCTGACCCAGCAGAGTGTAAGCACCTTGTTGAAGCAACAGGTATCGATTGCCTAGCTCCAGCTTTAGGTTCTGTACACGGTCCTTACAAAGGTGAGCCTAACTTAGGATTCGCTGAAATGGAACAAGTTCGTGACTTCACTGGCGTACCTTTAGTATTACACGGTGGTACTGGTATCCCAACTGCTGATATCGTAAAAGCTATCTCTTTAGGTACTTCAAAAATCAACGTAAACACTGAGAACCAAATCGAGTTTACAAAAGCTGTTCGTGAAGTATTAAACAAAGACCAAGAAGTTTACGATCCTCGTAAATTTATTGGACCTGGCCGCGACGCTATTAAAGCAACTGTTGCTGGTAAAATGCGTGAGTTCGGTTCTAACGGTAAAGCGTAAGAATAAAATTCCGTTTTGGAAACCGTCTAGTCTTTTAGACGGTTTCCTTTCGTTGTATAATGAAAGCGTGAACAAGTCGAAAGATTTTATCATTTTTGGTTTTTAAATAGAAAATAATGTGCATAGTCCTATTAATAAATGTGATAACGTATCTAAATTGATAAAGTGAATTCGATGAATAGTTGATCTTTATCTATTCGTGCTACAGGGGAAATAGAGATAATGGTTTCCTATTTATTGAGTTTTGGGATGGAAAGAGTAATTGAGATTCTTAAGGGGAGCTTTCTATAAAAAGATAGAAAGTAAATACATTCACAAGAAGGGAGCTCAATATGGAAAAATTGCTAATTGAAGGCGGAAGAGCTTTAAATGGAACAATTCGAGTAAGCGGTGCAAAGAACAGTGCTGTTGCATTAATTCCAGCGACAATTTTAGCAGATACTCCAGTAACTATTGGTGGTGTCCCTAATATTTCGGACGTGAAAATGTTAGGCGACTTACTAGAGGAAATTGGAGGGAAAGTAACTTATGGACAGGAGGAAGAGATGGTAGTCGATCCTTCTAACATGGTTGCAATGCCTTTGCCAAATGGAAAAGTGAAAAAATTGCGCGCTTCTTATTATTTAATGGGTGCGATGCTTGGCCGTTTTAAAAAAGCTGTTATTGGGCTTCCGGGTGGATGTCACTTAGGACCGAGGCCGATTGATCAGCATATTAAAGGGTTTGAAGCGCTAGGTGCACATGTTACAAATGAACAAGGTGCCATCTATTTAAGAGCAGATGAACTACATGGAGCACGTATTTATTTAGATGTTGTTAGTGTGGGGGCTACGATTAATATTATGCTAGCAGCTGTACGAGCAAAAGGTAGAACTGTTATTGAAAATGCAGCGAAAGAGCCCGAGATTATTGATGTAGCTACATTGTTAACAAGCATGGGAGCACGTATTAAAGGTGCTGGTACAGATGTAATCCGAATAGATGGTGTGGACTCTTTACATGGTTGTCACCATACTATCATCCCAGATCGTATTGAAGCTGGTACGTATATGATTCTAGGAGCTGCATCAGGAGGAGAAGTAACGGTTGATAACGTTATTCCTCAGCATTTAGAATCAGTTACTGCTAAGCTAAGAGAAGCTGGTGTTCAAGTTGAAACGAATGATGATCAAATTACAGTGAACGGTAATAGAAAGTTAAAAGTAGTTGATATCAAAACGCTTGTATATCCAGGTTTTCCAACAGATTTACAACAGCCGTTTACGACGCTTTTAACAAAGGCGCACGGGACGGGAGTTGTAACAGATACAATTTACGGTGCCCGTTTCAAACACATTGATGAATTACGTCGTATGAATGCTCAAATTAAAGTAGAAGGTCGTTCGGCAATTGTAACTGGTCCTGTGTTACTGCAAGGTGCAAAAGTGAAGGCGAGTGATTTACGAGCAGGAGCAGCACTTGTTATTGCAGGGTTAATGGCAGATGGAATTACAGAAGTAACAGGACTTGAGCATATTGATCGAGGTTATGAGAATATAGTGGACAAGCTTAAAGGGCTTGGAGCAAACATTTGGCGAGAACAAATGACAAAACAAGAAATTGAAGAGATGAAGAACGCATAAGTGATACTTCCGTAAGGGGGAAGCGAAGCATCACTACTTGCGGAAGTACACTTTATAGAAAAACACGGTTCACAAAATACGGCAGAAATATAAAGACTTAAAGGAGAGGGATTATTGTGGAAAGAAGTTTATCTATGGAGTTAGTACGTGTAACAGAGGCTGCAGCATTATCATCAGCGCGTTGGATGGGGCGCGGGAAAAAGGATGAGGCAGACGGTGCAGCAACATCAGCTATGCGTGATGTATTTGATACAATTCCGATGAAAGGTACAGTCGTAATTGGTGAAGGTGAGATGGATGAAGCACCAATGCTATATATCGGAGAGAAATTAGGTACAGGATATGGACCACGTGTAGACGTTGCGGTTGATCCTTTAGAAGGGACAAACATCGTAGCAGCTGGTGGCTGGAATGCTCTTGCTGTTATTGCAATTGCAGACCACGGTAATTTGTTACATGCTCCTGACATGTACATGGATAAAATCGCGGTTGGCCCAGAAGCAGTTGGGGCAGTCGACATTGATGCGCCTATTATTGATAACTTACGTGCAGTTGCGAAAGCGAAAAATAAAGACATTGAAGATGTTGTAGCAACAGTTTTAAACCGTCCACGTCATCAAGCAATTATCGAAGAAATTCGTAAGGCTGGTGCTCGTATTAAATTAATTAACGATGGAGATGTAGCTGGAGCAATTAATACAGCGTTTGACCGTACAGGTGTAGATATTCTATTTGGATCTGGTGGAGCACCTGAAGGTGTATTAGCAGCAGTTGCTTTAAAATGTTTAGGTGGAGAAATTCACGGAAAACTATTGCCACAAAACGAAGCTGAATTAGCACGTTGTAAAAAAATGGGCATAGAAGACATTAATCGTATCCTTCGTATGGAGGACTTAGTAAAAGGTGACGATGCAATCTTTGCAGCAACAGGTGTAACAGATGGTGAACTATTACGTGGTGTTCAATTTAAAGGTAGCGTAGGAACAACACAATCTCTTGTTATGCGTGCAAAATCAGGTACAGTTCGCTTTGTAGATGGTCGTCATAGCTTAAATAAAAAACCGAACTTGGTTATTAAGTAAAAGGTGGAAGCGGCTCGCTCAGAATCGCAGGACATTGGAACTCTCGACCTTGAAGCGCTCTTTGCTTCGAGTGAGAGAGTGAAATGACCGGAGATTCTAGCCGCTGGAACTGGATTAAGTAAAAAGCGTAAGCGGCTCGTTCAGAAAGGTTAAAATGGTCGATCTTTTTAACTATCGGAGCCGGAACTAAATTAAATAAGAAGCGAAGACAAATTTTCTTGTCTTCGCTTCTTGTATTTGTGTTCCAACGTATTGATTAAAACTAGACAAAAGGGTTACAATAGTGAATATTACCCTACTTGAACTTATTGCCTTTCATTATTAATTATTTGCCTTCCGTATTTTTTCCCTTTACCCATGAAAAAAGAGAATAACGTTAAAGTGTGGTGTCTGAATGAATTTGTCAATTGCAGCATTAGAAAACATGAAATTAAAAGAGTTATACGAGCTTGCGAAAGAATTTAAGATTTCGTATTATAGCAAGTTAACGAAAAAAGAGTTAATCTTTTCTATTTTGAAAGCTCGAGCAGAAAAAGAAGGTTTCTTTTTCATGGAAGGCGTATTAGAAATTATTCAATCAGAAGGATTTGGATTCCTACGTCCTATCAACTATTCTCCAAGCTCAGAAGATATTTATATCTCAGCTTCGCAAATTCGTCGTTTCGATTTACGTAATGGAGACAAAGTTTCTGGTAAAGTACGACCTCCGAAAGAAAATGAACGCTATTTTGGGTTATTACAAGTTGAAGCTGTAAACGGAGATGATCCAGATTCAGCAAAAGAGCGTGTGCATTTCCCTGCATTAACACCATTATACCCAGATCGCCAAATGAAATTGGAAACGGAACCGAAAAAGTTACCGACACGTATCATGGATTTAATCGCACCAGTTGGATTTGGACAACGTGGTTTAATTGTTGCGCCTCCAAAGGCTGGTAAAACAAGTCTATTAAAAGAAATTGCACACAGTGTTACAACAAATCATCCAGAAGCAGAATTAATTGTGCTTTTAATTGATGAGCGTCCAGAGGAAGTAACAGACATTGAACGTTCTGTTAAGGGCGACGTTGTAAGTTCTACTTTTGATGAAGTACCAGAAAATCATATTAAAGTAGCTGAACTTGTGTTAGAACGTGCAATGCGTCTTGTAGAGCACAAAAAAGATGTTATCATTTTAATGGATAGTATTACCCGTTTAGCGCGAGCTTACAACCTCGTTATTCCGCCAAGTGGTAGAACATTATCGGGTGGTATCGACCCAGCGGCTTTCCATAGACCGAAGCGTTTCTTTGGAGCGGCACGTAATATTGAAGAAGGCGGTAGCTTAACGATTTTAGCAACAGCCCTTGTTGATACAGGATCTCGTATGGACGATGTTATTTACGAGGAATTTAAAGGAACTGGAAATATGGAACTTCACTTAGATCGTTCGTTAGCTGAACGTCGTATCTTCCCAGCGATTGATATTCGTCGTTCTGGTACACGTAAAGAAGATCTATTAATTCCAAAAGAGCATTTAGACAAGTTATGGGGCATTCGTAAAACAATGCGTGATACACCAGACTTTGTTGAAAGTTTCTTACGTAAGCTTCGTCAAACGAAGACAAACGAAGAATTTTTACAAAACATTGTTGCAGACTCGAAAAGATATGTAACAACTAAGTAAAGGGAAAAGATTGGGACTCGCTTATTTTATAGTAAGCGAGTTTTTTATGCCTTTTAGGTGATATTAAAGAGAGAAATAAGTGGGAGAACCTTAGCTGGTCAGAGCTGAGCGAGCCCCCGCCACTTTTAAGTTAATATCCAGCTCCAGCGGCTAGAATGGTAGGTGGCTTCGCGTCTTCCTACGAGGTAAAAAGCACCTCTACGTCAGAAGCTCCATCCCCCTCCCATTCTGAACGAGCCGCTTCTGCTTTTAAATTGTATCTAGTTCCGACGGCTAGCTCTTCGTGTCTAAGGTTCTCCCGCACTAAAGGTAAAAAGCACCTTTTGTGCGAGAGAACCTTAGCCAGTCAGAGCTAAACGAGCCGTCTACACTTTAAATTTCAAAAGACAAAAACAGGTAGTTGCAAAATGAAGTTAGCCTTGTTATAATTTCATCATATGTGTTTCATCAATATAGTTGTGTATGCAGCTGAAGATGAAAAACTCTGTTTCGAAAATGATTCAGGGCGGAAGGAGATGAAAAGAATGAAAGCAGGAATTCACCCAGATTACAAGAAAGTTGTATTCATGGACACAAACACAGGCTTCAAATTCTTAAGCGGGTCTACTAAAGGCTCTAGCGAAACTGTTGAGTGGGAAGATGGTAACACTTATCCATTACTAAAAGTTGAGATCAGTTCTGATTCTCACCCATTCTACACTGGACGTCAGAAGTTTGCTACTGCAGACGGACGCGTTGATCGCTTCAATAAGAAATACGGTATCAAGTAATAAAAACATAAAACAGGCAAGTGTATGTATTCGCTTGTCTGTTTTTTTTGTGAAAATATTATACCTTTACCCTACTTTTAACTAAAAAGTAGATGAAAGGAGAGCTTCATGTACTTAATAAATCAAAATGGCTGGATTGAAGTGATTTGCGGTAGTATGTTTTCTGGTAAATCAGAAGAGTTAATCCGCCGTGTGCGCCGTACGCAATTTGCGAAACAACATGCAATTGTATTTAAACCATGTATTGATAATCGCTATAGTGAAGAAGACGTTGTATCACATAACGGATTAAAGGTAAAAGCAGTTCCTGTTTCAGCTTCAAAAGATATATTTGAACATATCACTGAAGATATGGATGTAATTGCAATCGATGAGGTACAATTCTTTGATGGGGACATTGTGGAAGTGGTGCAAGTATTGGCAAATCGTGGCTATCGTGTCATTGTAGCTGGTTTAGACCAAGATTTCCGTGGTCTACCATTTGGACAAGTTCCTCAGCTGATGGCGATTGCTGAACATGTAACAAAGCTACAAGCAGTATGTTCTGCATGTGGATCTCCGGCAAGTCGTACACAACGATTAATTGATGGAGAACCAGCGGCATTTGATGATCCGATTATTTTAGTTGGGGCTTCAGAATCGTATGAGCCACGCTGTCGTCATTGTCATGCAGTTCCTACAAACAAAGATAAGTAAAACTCGCTGCGCAAGGCGGGTTTTTTTCAGAATAGAGAGTGTGGTTGGTGTGAGCCGCTTACGCTTTTAAATATAATTTGCGTTTTTTTGAGTAAGTACCATATACTATTTGTATTAGATACTAGGATGTAGAGGTGAATGATGTGTTAGATCGTTTGCAAGCTGTAGAAAATCGTTATGAGAAGTTAAATGAATTGTTAAGTGACCCAGAGGTTATTAGCGATACAAATAAACTTCGTGAATATTCAAAGGAACAGTCTGATATACAGGAAACGGTAGAGGTGTATCGTGAGTATAAGGATGTTCGTGAGCAATTAAAAGATGCGAAAGCAATGTTAGAAGAGAAGTTAGACGCAGAAATGCGTGACATGGTAAAAGAAGAGGTTTCTGAGTTAGAATCACAAGAAAAAACGTTATCAGAACGTCTGAAAATTTTATTAGTTCCAAAGGACCCTAATGATGATAAGAACGTTATCGTTGAGGTTCGTGGGGCTGCTGGTGGCGACGAGGCCGCTTTATTTGCTGGTGACTTATACCGTATGTATAGCCGTTACGCTGAGGTACAGGGCTGGAAAACGGAGATTATCGAGGCTAGCTATACAGAGTTAGGTGGATATAAAGAGATTATCTTTATGATTAACGGTAAAGGTGCTTTCGCGAAGCTGAAATTCGAGAATGGTGCTCACCGTGTACAACGTGTTCCTGAAACGGAATCTGGTGGACGTATTCATACATCTACAGCAACTGTAGCTGTATTACCAGAGGCAGAGGAAGTAGAAATCGACATTCACGAGAAAGATGTTCGTGTTGATACATTCGCTTCTAGTGGTCCTGGTGGACAAAGTGTTAATACAACGATGTCAGCGGTACGTTTAACGCATTTACCGACTGGTGTAGTTGTATCTTGTCAGGATGAGAAATCACAAATTAAGAATAAAGAAAAAGCGATGAAAGTATTACGCGCACGTGTTTATGATAAGTTTAGACAAGAAGCACAAGCTGAATATGATCAAAACCGTAAACAAGCTGTTGGTACGGGTGATCGTTCAGAGCGTATTCGTACGTATAACTTCCCGCAAAACCGTGTTACAGACCATCGAATCGGTTTAACGATTCAAAAGCTAGATCAAATCTTACAAGGTAAGTTAGATGATTTCATCAATGCCTTAGTGATGGAAGATCAGGCTCAAAGGATGGAGGCAGCTGAGTAATGCGTGTCTATGAAGCCCTGAAATGGGCTTCTTCTTTTTTACAGGAAAATGGACGAGATGAAAATGCGGGAGAAATTGTCCTTTGTCATGTATTAAAGATGAACAGAACAGGATTACTTATGAATATGCGTGAAGAAATAAATGAGGAACAAGAGGCAAGCTTTACGGAGTTTATCCACAAGCATGTAGAAGGTATTCCTATTCAATATATGATTGGTTATGAAATGTTTTATGGCCGGTCGTTCTTTGTGAATGAAGAAGTATTAATACCAAGACCGGAAACAGAAGAGCTTATAGTAGGAGTATTAGAAAGAATTGAGCGCCATTTTGGCGACAAGGAACTACATGTAGCAGATATAGGCACAGGTAGTGGAGCGATTTCTATTACGCTTGCTTTAGAAAATAAAAATCTCCACGTATATACAGTAGATATTGCACAAGAGTCGATTGAAGTTGCAAAAGAAAATGCAAAAGCTTTAGGTGCAGAAGTAACGTTCTATCACGGTGATTTATTGTCACCATTTGATAAAACGGGTCAAAAGCTAGATGTTGTTGTTTCAAATCCTCCATATATACCGGAAGAGGATTGGCGTGGTCTTTCTCCTGTTGTGAAAGAGCATGAGCCGAAGAGAGCACTTGTTGGTGGAGAAGACGGATTAGATTTTTATCGCCGTTTTATGAAAGAATTGCCGAATGTGTTGCAGGAGAAAGCAATTGTAGCGTTTGAAATTGGAGTAGGACAAGGTGAGGATGTAAAAAGATTGTTACAACAAGCTTTTCCACATGCCCATGTCGAGGTTGTTTTTGATATTAACGGAAAAGACCGTATGGTATTTGCAGAGATGGAGTAAGGTTCACACCTTACTCTATTTTTTTGTGGGAAAATTCATATAGATTTTGAATTTAATAGTTTAGAAATATGAAAGTCTGTCCACACTGTTTGTAGAAGGGACGGTGGAGGAAATGAAAAAACAAGTTATTGCTTATCTTCTTATATTATTAATTGGTGCACAGTTACTTGTGCAGTTTGGATATATGAAAGCTGATGCGAAAGGGCCTTCAGTCATTCCGAAAGAGGCCGTTCGATTACGAATTTTAGCAAATAGTGATTCAGATAAAGACCAGGCATTAAAGCGTAAAGTGCGTGATGAAGTAAAAGCACAAATTGATGGATGGGTAGCGGATTTAACTTCATTTGAAGAGGCGCGCAAAGTAATTCAAAGTCATATTCCAGAAATCGAGAAAACGGTGGAAAATACGTTAAAAAGAGAAGGAAGTAAAGAATCATTTCAAGTGAAATTTAGTAAGAATGTAAAGTTTCCTACAAAGGTATATGGGAATTTTATTTATCCAGCAGGAGAATATGAAGCGGTATTGATTACAATTGGAGAAGGTGAAGGGGCGAACTGGTGGTGTGTATTATTTCCACCAATGTGTTTCTTAGATTTTTCGAGTGGGACAGCTGTAAGAAAAGAAGAGCACGTTGTGAAGGCGGAATCTCCTGAAGAGGAGCAGGTGAAACAACTAGATGAGGAAGTAGTAAATACAGAAGAGAAGAAAGTGGATAAGGTAAAAGAAACGAAAGTTGTAAAACAGGAAGTAGTAAAAAAAGTAACATCTTCTGAAAAGAAAGTAGTAAAAAATGAAACAAAAGTCGAAGAGCAGCCTGTAAGCAAAGAAGAAACAAAAACTGTGGAAAAAGTGGAGAAACCTGTGGAGAAAAAACAAGAAAAGCAAAATGAGTATGTAAAAGTAGAAGAGGAAGAAGAAAAGCCAGAAGTTAAATTGTTTATTGTAGAAGCTTTTACATCTTTATTCTCTAAATAGTACTATTAATAAATCCCTCCTCATATATAAAAATGAGGAGGGATTTATTATGAAGAAAGTGTATTTTGCTACGAAGGCAGATGTGGAAAGATTACATTCTTTTTTCGGACAAGCTAATAAAAAAGATGATAAAATAAATGAGTTGTACGCACAATTTATGATTTTGGAAGAGGCGGAAGAAATACGAGCTGTAATTGGTTATGAACAAAGTGGGGAAGATGTACTTATTCGTTCTTGTTTATTCACACCTCATGTGGATAAACAGACTTTCTTATATTTTTTTGAAATGTTTTTGCAGTATATGAAAGAAAAAAGTGTTCAACAATTGTACTTACTAACAAACCATCCACAATCTGTACCAATCTTTCAGTTCTTTGACTTTTTTACTATAGAAAAGGATGAGGTTCCAGAGGGAATTCAACAGTTAGAACATTTTTGTAAAAATATAAAAGAGCAGAATGCAATAATACTAAATTGTCAGCTATTCACAAAGTTATCCACGGATTAATTAGGTTTATCCACATTTTGTGGATAAACCTTGTTTGTCTTTTGGATAAATCTCATAGTAAACTAAAAATAGACAAGTATTTAAGGGTAGAAAAGGACGTGGAAAAAAATGCATACAAATATGTGGGTTGTGGATAATGTTGTGGAAAGAAAAAAATATTATCCACAGTTACAAGAAGCAGCAAAATTATTAAGAGAAAATGAGGCGGTTGCTTTCCCTACGGAAACAGTCTATGGGTTAGGTGCAAACGCGATGGATGATGAAGCAATCGCAAAAATTTTCGAAGCGAAAGGAAGACCGAGTGATAATCCACTCATTGTCCACATAGGTACAAAATCTCAGTTAGATGGCATTGTGAAAGAAATTCCACCAGTTGCAGAGAAGTTAATGGCGCATTTTTGGCCAGGGCCATTAACAATTATTTTGCCGAGAAAAGAAGGGATTTCAGAGAAGGTGACCGCAGGACTTAATACGGTTGGAGTAAGAATGCCTGATCATCCAATTGCACTTGCTCTTATTGAAGAGGCGAATGTACCTGTTGCGGCACCAAGTGCGAATCGTTCAGGGCGTCCAAGTCCAACATTAGCTTCTCACGTATATGAAGATTTGAATGGGAAGATTGCAGGTATTGTTGATGGTGGTGCAACTGGAGTAGGCGTTGAATCAACTGTAATTGATTGTACAAGCGCGGTTCCAACAATATTACGTCCAGGTGGGATTACGAAAGAACAATTAGAAGCAGTGATAGGTACCGTTTCTTTAGATCCAGCTTTAAAGGATGAGAAGGAAAAACCGAAATCACCTGGAATGAAATACACACATTATGCGCCGAAAGCACCACTTAGTATTGTTGAGGGCTCACGTGAGTTTATTCAGCATCTTGTAGATGAGAAAAAGGAAGAAGGATTTAAAGTAGGCGTATTAACGACGGAAGAGTATCAGCATGTATATAGCGCAGATGTTATATTATCTTGTGGTGTTCGAAGTGACTTAGCTAGCGTTGCGACTAAATTATATGATGTACTTAGAACATTTGATGCAAGTGAAGTGGATGTTATTTTTAGTGAGTCGTTCCCTAATGAAGGAATAGGAAATGCTATTATGAATCGTTTAACAAAAGCGGCAGGACATCATATTATTATTGAATGATAAGGTACGATTAGCAAACAGAATATTTCTCCTTGGATAAGCATATTGTGAAGTAGCACGTCCAAGGAGGGGCATGAATGACGTTTGAACAGCTAATACCTTTAATAATTATGGCATTCGCCTTAGGGATGGATGCGTTCTCGGTGAGTCTTGGTATGGGGATGATGCCCCTAAAGTTAAGACAAATCCTGTATATTGGTATGACGATAGGGATATTTCATATTATTATGCCGTTTATAGGAATGGTACTAGGTCGTTTTTTATCAGAGAAATATGGAGATATTGCACATTTTGCGGGTGCTATTTTATTAATCGGACTAGGTTTTTATATCGTATATTCGACCATTTTACAAAATGAAGAGACTAGAACTGCCCCTATTGGAATTAGCTTATTCGTATTTGCATTTGGCGTTAGTATAGATAGTTTCTCAGTAGGGCTTAGTCTTGGTATTTATGGGGCACAAACAATCATTACAATATTACTTTTTGGATTTGTTAGCATGTTATTAGCATGGATTGGTCTATTAATTGGGAGACATGCGAAAGATATGCTCGGTACATATGGCGAGATAGTAGGTGGCATCATTTTGGTTGGATTTGGATTATATATCCTTTTTCCTATATAATTTTATGTAGGAGGGAATTATGAACAAGCTATTGGAATGGTATGTTAAGTTTTTAACCTTCTTTCCTCGATGGCTAAGAATACTTATAATTTGGGGTATTATTTTGCAAATTTCGATGTTAGGTTGGATTAAGTTAATTCGTGAATGGTGAGATGGTTCCTTTCTATGAATATTTTGTTTGTACTATATTTATTGCACTAAAAATTACAGATATAGAAAGGATGAGATGAATGACGAGATTGAAGCAAGTTTTTGGTGTTATTATTAGTTTTTTTGTTTTTTGGTTTAGTATGCTCGGTGTACAAATGTTTGCTGAGTTTTTAGATATTGAGTCATTGAAATTTGTTGCGGGAAAGACTGAGGCGGCGCGTGCCTTTTACTCTCCGTACCCGTTTTTAATTGTTTTTCTTATTACACTGCTTTCCCTATACTTCTTCGTAATTAAGCTAGGGAAACCGAAAAAAGAAAAACTGCCTACTTTAGAGGAAAAGAAGGAAGAATTACAATGATAAAAATCCCCTGCTAAAAAGCAGGGGATTTTTATGTTTGAGTGATGGCAGGAATCGATTCTGAGCGAGCCGCTTCCGCTTTTAAACTGGCCTAACTAATTCAAATTCTTCTCCTAATTTTGCATAGTTGTGTCCTGCTAGGCGGCTTATTGGTTTGAGTCCTTCTGCGTGAATGCGCCCTTTTTCATATAGATGTTCGGCAACGTGGAAACGAACGACGCGTCCAATTAGTAGATCACAAGCTGGTGAGTCTTCTGTTCCACCAAGTGGAATTGCACGTTCTAATACGCATTCCATTCGAATATTTGCTTCTTTTACACCTGGAACGGAGATGACTTCACTTTCAATTGGTGTTAGTTTTGCTAGTTCAATTTCACTTTCATTTGGCGGGAGATTAGCTGCTGTTTCATTAATTGCTGCTACATATGATTCGTCAGAAATATGTACGACAAATTCACCTTTTTCAATTGCGTTTCGGGAAGTGTCCTTTCTTTCTCCGGCTTTTCGTTGTACAGATACTGAGATAAGTGGTGGATTAGCAGCGACAATATTAAAATAACTATATGGTGCGCCGTTTAATACACCGTCTTTTGTTAAAGAAGTAACGAATGCGACAGGGCGAGGGATGATACTTCCAGTAAGTAATTTGTAATTATCTTTTTCAGTTTGTTCATTTGGATTAATGGATAACATGCTTGTAATCCCCTTTCTAAATATGAATACTTATTGTTTGTTTACAAGATAACGATGAGAAAATCCTGCTGGAAATAATATTTTGTTTCATAAAAAGAACTTACTTCAATTGTAATGAAGTAAGTTCTTTTTCAAGAATCTCAAATCTGAGATAAAAATTAAAGTAAAACGTATGCGCCAGGTCCGATTAAAGCTACACCAACAGCAACAGCGATTAACATTAAGTTATATTCATATCCATTTTGTGTTACCCAGTAACCATTTTTTCCGTGAACAGTGAAGATAGCCATTAACATTGTTCCAACGATAAATAATGAACCAACTACAATGAAAATACCTGATGCGAATAAGAAACCACCTAGTAATTCAGTTGCGCCAGCCATAAATGCCATAAATACACCAGGGCGTAAACCGATTGACTCCATCCAGCCACCTGTTCCTTTTAAACCGTAACCGCCGAACCAACCAAATAATTTTTGAGCGCCATGACCCATGAATGTAATTCCTATAATAAGACGAATAATAAGTAGACCGAAATCCATCATTTTTAAAAAACCTCCTAAAAGTTATTAACTTACCTTACGTAAGTAATAATAAAATAGTTACTTACTTTAGTCAAGTTGATTTTGAAAAAAGTTTGAATTAAATTTTACAAATTAACAACAAAAAATAAAATGTGGTAAAGACCTCTAGACAAGTTGGGCAAAAAAAGAGAAAATATAAATAGAAGTTAACTTCTTATTGTTATTCAGACAATCAGAATTGACTGGAATTTTGTGAAGCGCTACAATAAGAGTCTATTAGTAATGACGTAACTTATTTCGAAAGCGTTTTTACAGTATAATATTCGAAGTATGAAGTCTTACATGTATCCCGAGCTTTACTAGGGATTGCCCTATAAACTTTTAGGTAAATTATAAGGAGGACTATCCTATGTTTAAAAAATTATTCGGTCTTGGTTCAAAAACAAATGAAGAAACAATCGTAGCTCCATTAACTGGAGCAGTGAAAAATATTGAAGAAGTACCAGATCCAGTATTCGCTGGTCGTATGATGGGTGACGGTGTTGCAATCGATCCTACTGAAGGTGTAGTTGTATCTCCAGTTGATGGTGAAATCGTACAATTATTCCACACAAAACATGCTATCGGAATTAAAGCGAAAAATGGCACAGAAATTTTAATCCACGTTGGATTAGAAACTGTAAAAATGGAAGGCGAAGGTTTCGAAGCTCACGTTTCTGAAGGCCAAGCTGTAAAAGCTGGAGATAAATTAATCTCATTCGACTTAGAATTAATCCGTGAAAAAGCGAAAAGTACAATTACTCCAATCGTTATTACAAACACAGATGCAGCTGAGTCTATTAAGACAACTGTAGGCGTAACAGCTACAAAAGGTTCAACAGAAGTAATGAAAGTTACAATGAAATAATTGCTGTATAAGAGGAATCCGTTTCGTATGAAATGGATTCCTTATTTTTGTTGCATATTCAGTAGGTATGTTAAAATACTCTGGGCACTTGGAAATAGGGTTTCACATATATGTGGATAAGGCGCATTTTTCTTAGAAAAAATATAAGAGAAATGCGCCTTTTGTATATTCACATTTCTTTTGTTCTATTCTAATGTAAGTTATGATGAGTGGTAAGAAATCGAATATAGGGGTGGGTTTGGATGAAACGAGTATTATTTGTTTGTACTGGCAATACATGTCGTAGTCCAATGGCTGAGGCGTTGCTTCGTCATCACGGAGGAGATAGGTTTGAAGTACAATCTGCCGGTGTTTTCGCCTATCCTGGGAGCGATGCATCGGTACATGCGAAGGAAGCTTTAGCTGAAAAAGGGATTTCAATTGACCATACCGCGCAGCAAGTAAACGAAACTTTGCTTGATTGGGCTGATATTGTCGTAACGATGACAGAAAATCATAAACAAATTGTACTTGGGCATTATCCGAGTGTTGAAAAGAAATTGAATACGTTATATGGATTAACTGAAGGTATAGGCAAGGACATTTCAGATCCATTTGGAGGCTCGCTTTCTATTTATAAAGAAACGTTAGATGAGATGGAAAAACTTGTACAAACTTTACTGAAAAAACATTCGGTAGGTTGATGTTTCGTGTATAATACGATATTGGAGATCACTTCGTCCTATTGAGGTAGCGAGTGTGAAATGAAGATAATTGATTGAAACTTTGGAGGGGTAAAAATGAAAGTAGTAATAGCATCTGATCACGGCGGTATGAATATCCGCAAAGAACTTGTAAATTTATTAGAAGAGTTAAATATTGAATATGTTGATTTAGGTTGTGAATGTGAAGCTGGTTCTGTTGATTACCCTGACTTTGCGTTTCCAGCAGCTGAAATGGTAGCGAATGGTGAAGTGGATCGTGGTATTTTAGTTTGTGGGACAGGCATTGGTATGTCAATCGCAGCAAACAAAGTAAATGGTATCCGTTGTGCGTTAGTTCATGATACTTTCAGCGCGAAAGCAACGAGAGAGCATAATGACACTAACATGCTAGCAATGGGCGAGCGTGTAATTGGTGCTGGTCTAGCGCGTGATATCGCGAAAATCTGGTTAACAACTGACTATGAAGGTGGTCGTCACGAAAACCGTGTAGGAAAAATTAAAACATACGAAACAAAGTAATACATTCTAACTATCAGTAGTGTGAAATATAATTTGGTGAACCAACCTGTGAAAGGAAGAGGCGTAATGACAGAAATCGTAAAGGTAAGAGAACAGCTACAAATGTCGCTTTCTGATTTCCAAGAACAAGCTTCATTACAAAGCGGTCAAATTTTTGTAGTGGGTTGTAGCACGAGCGAAGTGCTAGGCGAAAGAATTGGAACATCAGGAACGATGGAAGTAGCAGAGGCGATTTTTTCTGAGTTAAAACAATTTCAAGAGCAAACAGGTATTGAATTAGCGTTTCAATGTTGTGAGCATTTAAACCGTGCTTTAGTGGTTGAGAGAGAAGTAGCGATAAAATATCAATTTGAAATTGTAACAGTTACGCCTGTTAGATCAGCAGGTGGTGCATTGGGGACATATGCGTATCACAATTTGAAAGATCCGGTAGTAGTTGAGTTTATTAAAGCAGATGCAGGAATGGATATTGGTGATACGTTTATTGGTATGCATTTAAAACATGTAGCTGTTCCGGTTCGTACAAGTGTGAAGGCAATTGGAAGTGCACATGTAACGATGGCTAAAACACGTGGAAAACTAATAGGTGGAGCACGTGCTGTTTACGCGGTGGCGGAAGAGACTACCACTTGCAGTTAAATATGAGAAATTAGGAAGTCATATAGTAGCTGTTTATCATAAGATAAAAGGTATGTTGTCTGACTTTATAGTAGAAGAAAGAAAAGACCGATTTTCGGTCTTTTTTTTCTTTTATGATATAGAAAGTCATGTTAGAATGTAGTTGAAAACATGAAGGTTCGAAAGAATTACAACCTGAATTTTCGTTTTTTCTGAATAAATAAGAAAAAACTGTTGGGAATTGATGTAATTCGTTCAGAAAAGGGGGATTTTGGTGGATCATTTAAAACGTCAAGATGAAAAGGTATTTGCTGCAATTGAGGCAGAACTAGGAAGACAGCGTTCGAAGATTGAGTTAATTGCTTCGGAAAACTTCGTAAGTGAAGCAGTAATGGAGGCGCAAGGTTCTGTTTTAACGAATAAGTATGCTGAAGGATATCCTGGAAAACGTTATTATGGTGGCTGTGAACACGTAGACGTAGTAGAAGATATCGCACGTGATCGCGTGAAAGAAATTTTCGGCGCAGAGCACGTAAATGTTCAACCACACTCTGGTGCACAAGCGAACATGGCAGTATACTTCACGATTTTAGAGCAAGGCGATACAGTACTTGGTATGAATTTATCTCATGGTGGTCACTTAACACACGGAAGCCCTGTTAACTTCAGTGGAGTACAATATAATTTCGTAGAATATGGCGTGGATGCTGACTCTCACCGTATTAATTACGATGATGTATTAGCAAAAGCGAAAGAACATAAACCAAAATTAATCGTTGCAGGTGCAAGTGCATACCCTCGTGTTATCGATTTCAAGCGATTCCGTGAGATTGCAGATGAAGTGGGCGCTTATTTAATGGTTGATATGGCACATATCGCTGGTTTAGTAGCTGCTGGTTTACATCCAAATCCAGTACCACATGCACATTTCGTTACAACGACAACACATAAAACGTTACGTGGCCCGCGTGGTGGTATGATTTTATGTGAAGAGCAATTTGCAAAACAAATTGATAAATCAATCTTCCCTGGTATTCAAGGTGGTCCACTTATGCACGTAATCGCTGCAAAAGCTGTTGCGTTTGGTGAAGCACTTCAAGATGATTTCAAAACATATGCACAAAATATCATTAACAATGCGAACCGCTTAGCTGAAGGTCTTCAAAAAGAAGGACTTACACTTGTTTCTGGCGGAACAGACAATCACTTAATCTTGATTGATGTTCGTAACTTAGAAATCACAGGTAAAGTAGCAGAGCACGTATTAGATGAAGTTGGTATTACAGTGAACAAAAATACAATTCCATTTGAAACAGCAAGCCCATTTGTAACAAGTGGTGTACGTATCGGTACAGCAGCTGTAACATCTCGTGGTTTCGGTTTAGAAGAAATGGATGAAATTGCGTCACTTATTGCTTATACATTAAAAAATCATGAAAATGAAGCTGCATTAGAAGAAGTACGTAAGCGTGTAGAAGCGTTAACTAGCAAATTCCCAATGTATCCAAATCTATAATAGATTGAAGAAGACTGCCGAGACTTAATTGTTTTGGCGGTCTTTTTTGTGGACATATATTACTTTTAAAGTATGTATACAAATGATGAATAAATTTTGGCGATATAATGAAGGATACAGCTCCCATAATTGGTAAAGATACTAGATAGATTCATCGTAAAATCATGATTTTGCCAAATTTGCCCTTGAATATTAGTAGCGTTTTCTTTACAATCGTAAATAGTGTAAAAAAGCGTGCAAACGCATGAATATCATCTAAAGGAGAGATTCACATGGGAAAACTGTATGTATTTGATCACCCGTTAATTCAACATAAGATTACATATATTCGCGATAAGAATACAGGTACGAAAGATTTTCGTGAATTAGTGGACGAAGTAGCAAGCTTAATGGCTTTCGAAATTACTCGCGACCTTCCGCTTAAGGACATCGAAATTGAAACGCCTGTAAGCAAAGCGACAACAAAAGTGATCGCTGGTAAAAAACTTGGTTTAATTCCGATTTTACGTGCAGGTTTAGGAATGGTTGATGGAATTCTGAAATTAATTCCAGCAGCAAAAGTAGGACACGTTGGTTTATACCGTGACCCTAAAACATTGCAACCGGTAGAATACTATGTGAAACTTCCAACGGATGTAGAAGAGCGCGACTTTATCGTACTAGATCCGATGCTAGCAACAGGTGGTTCTGCGGCTGAAGCGATTAACTCTCTGAAAAAGCGCGGTGCGAAACAAATTAAATTAATGTGTATCGTTGCAGCTCCAGAAGGGGTAAAAGTAGTACAAGAAGAACATCCTGATGTTGATATTTATGTAGCAGCATTAGATGAGAAATTAAATGACCACGGATATGTAGTACCAGGTCTTGGTGATGCTGGTGACCGTTTATTCGGAACGAAGTAAGACAACTGACGAGCAGGGGAGATTCCCCTGCTCGTTTTTTTTTTGCTGCAAGCAAGTAGGGGAGGGGGAGGATAAATATACATCGTATATACAACATAAGTTGCATACACATCACATATAATATAGAAGTCTTACGTCTGAGGAACACTATATTATGGAAGGAAAGCGTTATATCTCGAAAATATAATAGTGACAAACTTGTGAACATTTCCTTCTATTATAAAGAGAAAACTGTTAGAAATTGCATATATGTAACCAGTATTTAGAAGGGGAACGTTTTCATTTTTGGGAGGAAATGCCTAATACTCAAATTTTTAGATTTTTTACGATTTCTCGTTGACACTGTTAATACCCTATTGTATGCTAACAACGGGGATAGATGGTAGGGCTTTCAGTGACAAAATTACATCTATTCCGTGACGAAAATGTAAACTTTTTGTTTTGTATAGGATTTATGCAAAAAAATGAGTTATTATTAACACATCGTGAATGAGGGTTACATATTGGAGGGATGAATCCTTGCAAAAAAACGATCGCAGCCATATAAAAGCATATGCTTTAATGTCAGGAATTCTTGCTCAGTTAGTCGGTTCTATACTTGTTGGAATCTTTGGTGGGCAGTGGATTGATAATAAGGTTGGAACGTTTCCATTGTTTCTTATTATAGGGTTATTACTCGGGTTAGGAACAGGGGTATACGCAATGATTCGACTCATTCGACATTACTATTCGGGAGAGCAATGATGATAGACGTACATGGACTTGTCCAAAGACAAAAGAAATATATGTACTACTTGCTTGCGCTTCTAGTGCTAGGATGGGGATTTACCTCTTACAAGGATGTATTTCTTGGGCTGATTATCGGAACGATTTTCAGTTTTCTTAGTTTGCGCATCATTGCACGTAGAACAGACAAGCTGTTAGATCGCGTAACAAATGGAGAAAACGTGAAGTTTAAGGCGACAGCTGTAAGTACATATTCAAGATTCGCCACGATTGGGTTATTAATTTTATTTGCAGCCAAATATCAAGAGTTAATTGCGATGTGGGGCTTAGGTGTAGGATTGCTGACAGGATACCTTGTCATGATCATAGATTTTCTTTATTTAGAGTATAAGAGCAGGGAAGAGAGGTGAATTACTAGTGGAACACGGTAAATTAGTTGAATTTCTAGGTTTAACGTTCGATTTGTCATCAGTTATGATGGTTACTGTAGCAGCAGTTATTGTTTTCTTAATCGCTGTTATCGGAACTCGCAGCTTAGCCCTTCGCCCAACCGGGATGCAAAACTTCATGGAATGGGTGTTTGACTTCGTGAAAGGGATTATCAATAGTACGATGGACTGGAAAACAGGTGGACGTTTCTTAACGCTTGGCGTTACGCTTATCATGTTTATCATCGTATCGAACTTCCTTGGTTTACCATTCATGTATTCAGCAACTGAAGCTGGCGAACATATTGCATGGTGGAGGTCACCAACGTCTGATCCAGCAGTTACATTAACATTAGCCGTGATGGTAGTTACCCTCACCCATTATTATGGAATTAAGATGAAGGGTACGAAAGAGTATGTTAAAGGTTATTTCCAACCTATGAAATTCTTATTCCCATTAAAGGTTATTGAGGAGTTTGCTAACACATTAACGTTAGGTCTTCGTTTATTCGGTAACATTTATGCAGGTGAGATCTTATTAGGATTACTTGCTAAGTTAGGCGGGGCATCATTCCTTGGAGCATTAGGTGCGCTTGTACCAATGTTAGCATGGATGGGATTCAGTGTATTCGTTGGATCAATCCAAGCATTTATTTTCGTTATGTTAACGATGGTTTATATGGCTCATAAAGTAAGTCATGACCATTAATATAATTTAAGTAAGAAAAAATTTATTTTTTTATAATACAAAGGAGGACAAATTAAATGAGTTTAGGTGTAATCGCAGCTGCAATTGCAATTGGTTTATCAGCATTAGGTGCAGGTATTGGTAACGGTCTTATCGTATCACGTACAATCGAAGGTGTTGCTCGTCAACCAGAATTAAAAGGCGCACTTCAAACAATTATGTTCATCGGGGTTGCTTTAGTTGAGGCACTTCCAATCATCGGTGTAGTTATTGCATTCATCGTAATGAACAAATAAGGGAGACTCCCCTTACATAGATGGCGAAGAGTGTTTTTCCGAACTTTCTTCGCCATTGCTTTATGAACGAAACGTATGTCTTTTTTTTTCATATGATCAATTTAGATATTTTGAAGGGAGTGAATCCTTGTGCCAACTTTATTATTAGGAGCTGCCATTCCATTTGGAACGATTGCTTATACATTGTTCATTTTCTTAATTCTATTAGTAATGCTACGCAAATTTGCGTGGGGTCCTTTAATGGGAATTATGAAAGAACGTGAAGAGCATGTTACTAATGAAATCGACGCTGCAGAAAGAAGTAACGCTGAAGCGAAGAAGTTAGTAGAAGAACAACGTGAAATGTTAAAACAATCACGTGTTGAAGCACAAGAGTTAATCGAAAGAGCGAAAAAACAAGCTGTAGATCAAAAGGATGTTATTGTTGCTGCTGCGAAAGAAGAAGCAGAATCAATTAAAGCATCTGCTGTACAAGAAATTCAACGCGAAAAAGAGCAAGCGATTGCTGCTTTACAAGAACAAGTCGCTTCTTTATCTGTTCAAATTGCTTCTAAAGTAATTGAAAAAGAATTAAAAGAAGAAGATCAAGTTAAGTTAATTCGCGATTATATTAAAGAAGTAGGAGAAGCGCGATGAGCAATGGGATTGTAGCAAAACGTTATGCTGTCGCTCTTTTTAAAATTGCAAAAGAAAAACACGTATTAGAAATGTTTGAAGAAGAATTACGCCTTGTACAAAACGTTTATGTAAAGAACGGAGAACTACATAGCTTTTTAACGCAACCGAACATTTCAAAAGAGCAGAAGAAAACGTTTCTTGCAAACGTATTCGGATCTGTTTCTGAATCAATTTTAAATACGTTATATATTTTAATTGATAACAAGCGTATTGATATCTTACCTGAAATTGCAGATGAATATGTTGTTCTTGCTAATGAAGAACGTAACGTAGCGGATGCAACTGTATATTCTATTCGTCTTCTATCTGAAGAAGAGAAGCTTAACATTGCAGAAGCATTTGCAAAGAGAACGGGAAAAGATGCAATTCGCGTGAAAAATGTTGTAGATGAAGATTTACTAGGCGGAATTAAAGTACGCATTGGAAATCGAATTTATGACGGAAGTTTACAAGGAAAATTAGCACGTATTCAGCGTGAATTAATGAAGAATAGATAGGGGTGAAGCACATGAGCATCAGAGCTGAAGAAATTAGCGCACTGATAAAGCAACAAATCGAGAACTATCAGTCTGAAATCGAAGTTAGTGATGTTGGTACAGTTATCCAAGTTGGTGACGGTATTGCGCGTGCTCATGGTCTTGATAACGTTATGGCTGGTGAGCTTGTAGAGTTCTCTAACGGCGTTATGGGACTAGCACAAAACTTAGAGGAAAACAACGTAGGTATTATCATTTTAGGACCTTACACAGAAATCCGTGAAGGTGACGAAGTTCGTCGTACTGGTCGCATCATGCAAGTACCAGTAGGAAAAGAACTAATTGGTCGTGTTGTAAACCCATTAGGTCAACCAGTTGATGGTTTAGGCCCAATCAATACAACAAACACTCGTCCAATCGAAAGTCCAGCACCAGGTGTAATGGATCGTAAATCTGTTCATGAGCCACTTCAAACAGGTATTAAAGCGATCGACGCTCTTGTACCAATTGGCCGTGGTCAACGTGAGTTAATCATCGGTGACCGTCAAACTGGTAAAACAGCAGTTGCACTTGATACAATCATTAACCAAAAAGATGAAGATATGATTTGTATCTATGTAGCTATCGGACAAAAAGAATCAACTGTACGTAACGTAGTAGAAACACTACGTAAGCACGGTGCATTAGAGTACACAATCGTTGTAACTGCATCTGCTTCTCAACCAGCTCCATTATTATACTTAGCTCCTTATGCTGGTGTAACAATGGGTGAAGAGTTCATGTACAATGGTAAACACGTATTAGTAGTATATGATGACTTATCAAAACAAGCAGCGGCTTACCGTGAGCTGTCATTACTATTACGTCGTCCTCCAGGTCGTGAAGCTTATCCAGGGGATGTATTCTACTTACATTCTCGCTTATTAGAGCGTGCAGCAAAATTAAGTGATGCAAGAGGCGGCGGTTCTTTAACTGCACTACCTTTCATCGAAACACAAGCAGGGGACGTATCAGCATACATCCCAACAAACGTAATTTCTATTACGGATGGACAAATTTTCTTACAATCTGACCTATTCTTCTCTGGCGTACGTCCAGCGATCGATGCGGGTACTTCTGTATCTCGTGTAGGTGGATCTGCTCAGATTAAAGCAATGAGTAAAGTATCAGGTACACTTCGTCTTGACCTTGCATCTTACCGTGAGTTAGAAGCGTTCGCTCAGTTCGGTTCTGACCTTGATAAAGCAACTCAAGCGAAATTAAACCGTGGTGCTCGTACTGTTGAGGTATTAAAACAAGGATTACACAAACCGTTACGTGTAGAGAAACAAGTTATCATTCTTTACGCTTTAACACGTGGATTCCTAGATGATATCCCAGTAGTAGATATCACTCGTTTCGAAGAAGAATTCCATGCTTGGTTAGATTCTAATGCGACTGACTTATTAGAAGAAATCCGCACAACTAAGAAACTTGCGGATGACGACAAATTTGCAGCAGCAATTAACGGATTTAAAAAAGTATTCGTAGCTTCTGAATAATAATAAAAGTGAAGCCGACTGTTCAGCCCCATCGGCTAAGAGGCGGAACTAGATTAATAAAAGCGTCGGCGGCTCGTACAAGCCGCCGATGCTAGATAATATATAAGGCATCTCAGACTCTGAGATTGCTGACGGTTATGTAAAGGAAAAGAGTAGGTGCACCTATTCTTTTCCTTCAATCATGAGCAAGAATATCTTGCAACGTAGATTAGGAAGAGGATTCTTACTAATCGTGCCAACTTCCGGAAAAAAGGTGGTGAAAACCTGTGGCATCTTTACGCGATATAAAAGCGAAGATTACCTCGACAAAGAAAACGAGTCAAATTACGAAGGCGATGGAGATGGTATCTGCATCTAAGTTAAACCGTGCAGAGCAAAATGCTAAATCTTTCGTTCCGTATATGGAAAAGATTCAAGAAGTAGTAGCGAGCATTGCGCAAGGAAGTAAAGGAATTAATCATCCAATGCTAAATGCGCGTCCTGTAAAGCGTACAGGATACATCGTTATTACATCTGATCGCGGACTAGCAGGTGGTTATAACAGTAACGTATTACGTACAGTAAGTAACGTAATTCGTGAACGTCATAATATGGATTCAAATCAATATTCAATTATTGTACTTGGACGACTAGGACGTGATTATTTAAAACGTCGCGGCTTTAACATCATTGATGAAGTAGTTGGATTATCTGACCACCCATCATTTACTGATATTAAAGATCTTGCTTCTCGAGCAATTGCGATGTTCGCAGATGGTGCTTATGATGAGCTGTATATTTACTACAACCATTACGTAAGTAAAATTTCACAAGAAGTAACGGAAAATAAAATTTTACCGCTTACTGATGTGGCGTCTGATAAACCGACGACAGCTTATGAATTCGAACCTTCTGAAGAAGAAATTTTAAAAGTATTATTGCCACAATACGCAGAAAGCTTAGTGTACGGTGCATTACTAGATGGTAAAGCAAGTGAGCACGCAGCGCGTATGACAGCAATGAAGAGTGCTACAGACAACGCAATGGAAGTTATCGATTCACTTACACTTTCATTCAACCGTGCGCGTCAGGCAGCGATTACGCAAGAAATTACGGAAATCGTTGGTGGAGCAGCAGCGTTAGAATAGTAATAAAAAGTGGAAGCGGCTCTTTCAAAAGAGTCGCGTAAGCTAAACTAATAAAAAATTAAAAGCCGACTTCGCTTAGAAAGCTGGCTAATTAAAAGAAAGCTAGGAGGGAACCCGATGAATAAAGGGCGCGTTACGCAAATCATGGGTCCGGTTGTAGACGTTAAGTTTGATGGCGGAAAGCTACCAGAAATCTACAACGCCCTTACGGTAAAACAAAGCAACGAAAACGGAAGCATGAACTTAACATTTGAAGTTGCACTTCATTTAGGTGATGATACAGTTCGTACAGTTGCGATGTCTTCCACAGATGGACTTGTTCGTGGCACAGAAGTAGAAGATACTGGTAAAGCAATCTCTGTACCAGTTGGTGATGCAACACTTGGTCGTGTATTCAACGTATTAGGTGATGCAATTGACTTAGATGGTGAACTTCCTGCGGATGTACACCGTGATCCAATTCACCGTCAAGCACCTGCATTCGAAGAATTATCTACTAAAGTAGAAATTCTTGAAACTGGTATTAAAGTAGTAGACTTACTTGCTCCTTACATTAAGGGTGGTAAGATCGGCCTATTCGGTGGTGCCGGCGTAGGTAAAACAGTATTAATTCAGGAATTAATTAACAACATCGCACAAGAGCACGGTGGTATCTCTGTATTCGCTGGTGTAGGTGAGCGTACTCGTGAGGGTAATGACTTATACCATGAAATGAGCGATTCTGGCGTAATCAAGAAAACTGCGATGGTATTCGGACAAATGAATGAGCCACCTGGAGCACGTCAACGTGTTGCATTAACAGGTTTAACAATGGCTGAGCATTTCCGTGATGAGCAAGGACAAGACGTACTTCTGTTCATCGATAACATCTTCCGTTTCACGCAAGCTGGTTCTGAAGTATCTGCCCTTCTTGGTCGTATGCCATCTGCGGTAGGTTACCAACCAACACTTGCAACAGAAATGGGTCAATTACAAGAGCGTATTACATCTACAAATAAAGGGTCTATCACGTCTATCCAAGCGGTATATGTACCAGCCGATGACTATACTGACCCAGCACCAGCTACAACATTCGCTCACTTAGATGCAACAACAAACTTAGAGCGTCGTTTAACACAAATGGGTATTTACCCAGCCGTAGATCCATTAGCATCTACATCTCGTGCACTTTCTCCAGAAATCGTAGGAGAAGAGCATTATGAAGTAGCACGTCAAGTGCAGCAAACTTTACAACGTTACAAAGAACTTCAAGATATCATCGCTATCTTAGGTATGGATGAGTTATCTGAAGAAGATAAGTTAGTTGTACATCGTGCTCGTCGTATTCAATTCTTCTTATCTCAAAACTTCCACGTAGCTGAGCAGTTTACAGGTCAAAAAGGTTCTTACGTACCTGTAAAAAATACAGTTAGTGGCTTCAAAGAAATTCTAGAAGGAAAATATGATGACCTTCCAGAAGATGCATTCCGCCTTGTTGGTAGCATTGAAGAAGTTATTGAGAACGCGAAGAAAATGATGGCGTAAGGCCTTAGGAGGGACGAAGTATGAAGACATTTCCAGTCAGTATTGTAACTCCTGATGGACCGGTTTACGAAAAAGAAGTAGAAATGGTAAGTGTAAAAGCAGAGAGTGGGGAAATGGGGATCTTACCAGGTCACATTCCAACTGTTGCACCATTAAAAATTAGTGCGGTTCGTCTGAAAAATGGTGGACACACTGATTATGTAGCAGTAAGTGGTGGCTTTATCGAAGTTCGTCCAGATAAAGTAACTGTATTATCATCATCTGCTGAAGAAGCAAACCATATCGATATCCATCGTGCAAATGAAGCGAAGCGTCGCGCTGAGCAACGTATGCAAGACAAACAAGCACATGTTGACTTTAGACGTGCAGAAATGGCATTACAACGTGCTGTGAACCGTTTAAATGTTTCTGATATGAAGTAAAAAAATCCGTAAGGGCCTTGCCTTTACGGATTTTTTTGTGTATTTTATGGATAATTTTACAAAACTGGTATAATTATATTGATGCTTGTATAAGTAGAAGTGTACAACAATTTATATTTTATGAAGGGGATGAATCAATGATCGGTGAAATGAAACGAGAAGCATTGTACTCTTTAAAGGGGAAATGGGGACTAGGTGTTGGATCAACGATTTTATATTTTATTTTAAGTTATGTCGTTTCGATGGCTGCAATGTTTATATTATTAATTCCAGGAATTATTATATTTTTCTTAGTTGTTAGCTTAGCTGGGTCAGTTGAGGCGGAAACGATGTCAATTGGAGCAGCTATTACATTTGGGATTTTCTATTGCATAATGATTATTTTGAGTAATGCATCTTATGGTATTACCTCATACGGTTACACGAATGTGTTTCTACAAATTAGTAAACGAGAAGATGCTAAAGTAGATTACTTGTTTGAAGGATTCCGTGGTTTTAAAAGAATGATGAAAACAATGTGGGCAATGCTTGCGATTTTGTTGTATACAGGTACATGGATTCCGATGTTGTTAACAGGTTTATTCATATTCTTAGGTGAAGAAGGAAATCTGTCGTTTACAATAGCTTTCTTCGTACTATTAGCAATTTCAATTGTTGGTATGATTGTGATGTATTTTTCTTATGCACTGACGTACTATGTGATGATTGAAAATCCAGAATATAGTGTTTCGCAGGCGATGAAGGAAAGTAAGAATCTTATGAAGGGTCATAAGTTAGATTTGTTTCTTTTATGGCTGAGCTTCATAGGCTGGGTTGTTTTAGCGCTTCTTACTTTTGGAATAGGATTTCTTTGGCTTAGTCCGTATATGAGTACAACGACAGCACACTTTTATCGCTACATTTTAAAAGGTGAATTTCAATAGGAACATGCTATACTAATAGAATTATTGTGTATAGGAGGCGAGGCTACGCATGATTAGTGATCTAAAAGGAGAAGCACTAGATTCATTAGAAGGGAAATGGGGATTAGCTGTTGGAGCTACACTGCTCATTTCAATTCTTATCACGGCGTTTAGTTTTAGTGTTGATTGGGGATTTTCTTTAATTTTCGGTTGGCAAAAAACAAATGGTTCACTTTCAACGAATATTCTTACATTTTTTGTTACTGGACCGTTAACTTTAGGTGGATATTACCTTGGTTTAAATATCCTTCGTGAAAATCAAGCTAGTATCGGTAATGTATTCATTTGGTTTTCAGAGGGAAAGAGATTTCTAAAATCATTTTTATTATATTTATTAGTAAATCTTTATCTTTTCTTATGGACGTTATTGTTCATTATTCCAGGTATTATTAAATCATTTTCTTATGCGATGACATACTTTATTATAAATGATCATCCTGAGTATTCACTGAACCAAGCTATTACAGAAAGTCGTCGTATGATGGATGGACATAAGATGGAGTATTTCATTTTATGTTTAAGTTTTATCGGTTGGTTTATATTAAGTTGTATTACGTTAGGGATTGGATTCTTATGGTTAATTCCATATTTCTACACAACATCTGCGGCTTTTTACGAAGAGATCGCAGAAGAATATTATGAGAAAAATATTTAGCACTATAAAACCCCCAGTATGAATTATTTGTTCATACTGGGGGTTTTTTGTAGAAACTTTATAAATTGATTGCTAGTAAGTGGTTTACTGAAATAGTAACCTTGCATATATTTACATTTATGTTTTTGCAGAAACTTAAGCTGTTTTTCGGTTTCAATTCCTTCGGCAACGACTGAAAGATTTAAAGTATTTGCGAGGGAAAGGATTGTAGAAACGATGGCTCGTTCTTCAGGACGATGATCAGCTAATTGTGTAAATTCTCTCGGTACTTTTAATGTGTCGATTGGAAAAATTGATAAATAAGCAAGAGAAGAATACCCAGTACCGAAGTCATCAATGGAAGTTTGGATACCGTATTCTTTTAATTGCTTCAGTCTTAATAACGTTTCTTTCTCGTCAATCATTGCAATTCTTTCTGTTAACTCAAGGGTTACATATTTTGGGTCGACTTGCACGTCGTTTAATATTTGTGAAATGTTTTCGATTAATTGATCTTGCCGGAACTCTTTTGCAGATAAATTAACACTTATTTTTAAATTTTGGTAGCCAAAGGTATGCCATATTTTTAATTGGAGACAAGCTTCTTGTAATACCCAATGTCCAAGTGGGACTACTTGTGGCGTCTCTTCTACAATTGGAATAAACTCACATGGTGAAATGTCACCTAATAGCGGGTGTTTCCACCGTATTAAAGCTTCAGCACCGATAATTTTATTTGTTGTCGTATCAATTTGTGGTTGATAAACGAGATAAAATTCTTTGTTTACTAAAGCGATTGGCAAATCTTTTTCAATTCGAGCTTTTCGTTCCATTTTTTTATATAGTTCTTTCGTGTAAAGAGAGCTACCGTTTTTTCCTTTATTCTTTGCTTCGTACATGGCCATATCAGCATGCTGCAAAATGGATAGTGGATCTTCACCTGCTTCAGGATATATTGCAATTCCGATACTCGGTGAGATTTGTAAATGTTGATTTTCGATTTCAAATGGCTCATTCATGGCCGCTACAATCATATCAGCTATTTTTTGGACATCTGGCTTTTTTTTGTAATTCTCGATAAGAATTGTGAACTCATCTCCAGCTAGCCGCGCGAGTTTCATATTTGATGTTGATATTCTTTCGAGTCTTTTTGCTACTGCGATGAGCAATAGGTCTCCTACTCGATGACCGAGGGTATCATTAATAACTTTAAAACGGTCTAGGTCGAGAAACATAACAGCAAAAGACTTTTTCGATACTTTTGCTCGTGCAATTGCCTGTTCTAAATGTTTATGAAATGCACGACGATTTGCAAGCTCTGTTAAAGTATCATGGTATGCTAGGAAATTAATTTGTTCTTGTTGTTGTTTGCTTTCCGTAATATCTTTAATCATTAAATAAACTCCAGAAATTTTCTCCTTTAAAAAGATCGGTACGGCGGTAACGTGCAAGTAGTAAATATCTCTGTTTTTATGGTACGCCCGTATTTCTAAAGAGATAGAATATCCCTTTTTTACACGATGAAAGGCGTTAATCATTTCTTCTAAATCTTCTTCGTATATGAGTGAATAGTAAGGCTGGTTTAATAATTCATTCGTTTGATAACCGAGTAAAGTAGTACCAGCGTTATTTACTTTGAGAAAATTACCGTACAAATCTAATGTGAAGATTGGATCTGGATGATGCTCGTATAAAGATTTAAACATTTGTTGATTATGATAAAGTTCATTTTTCTGTTCTACTAAATCTTCTGTACGTAGTTCAATTTGTTTCTCGAGTTCTGAGTTGAATTGCATTTGAGCTAGCAATAATATTTTATTTTGTTTTCGAACTAAACTATGACGTATGAGAACGAAAGAGAAAGTTATTATAAGTCCGATTACTATAATAGGCGCAAAAACGTATTCGACTAATATAAAAACAATAAGCATTACTACCGAAATATACGGTAATGATAAGCGGATTGCTTCACCAATTTTAAGTGTTAGTAGTACTTGTTCTTGTTTTTCAGGTTCTTTTGTATGGAGAATACAGGAAATTGCTACTAGTACTAAGGTTACTTGATAGAAAGGAGTAACTGTAAACATAGAATACTCTGGTATGAAGTATTTTATATAAGCATAAATCGCATCTGTAGTAGCATATAAAATTAAAGCACTGCCAAGAAGCGCACCAACCTTTTTAGGTAATAAGGATAGTGGTTTGAATAAAAGATTGATTCCTATTAAGAGAAAGAGTAAATCAGCCATTGGATAGGTAAGTTGAACAAATATGTCGATATAGGATGTTGTAAAGATGTGAATGGTTCGCTCAATAAGTAAGTAGTAACTTAAAGTAAATTGGGCTGTAACGATAATACAAATATCACATAGCATAAAAAGTTTTTCTAATAAATCTCGGTTATATATGATTTCGTATAGAAAGGCAAAGGAAAAACTAACTAAAAAAAGTAAGTAAAAAAAGTCAGATGGATCAACGAACGTATAGAAGTCCTTTACAATTAAACGCTGATAGGCAACGACTATATCACCGATAAAATAAGAGAGAGCTCCAACAGATAATATGATCCAAAATAAACGAGATAGCCCTTCTTTCATGTTTGAAAAATAAAGTATATAACTACAAGCGATAATATCAATTAATAGGGTACTCGTTCCGATTAATAGTTGAAAGGGAAATGAGTATTCATATAGAAAAGGCATCGCTACGTAGTGAAGCGTTATAGACAGTAATACAATGCTTATAAGAATACTTACATGTGTTTGTTTTTTCATTTATATCACCTACGGTTCCTTGAAAAGCATATATAAGTTTTATATTTATTTTGCACAATTATAGCAAGTTGTAAAGATAGATTTTAATAATTCTTGTTTCTGTCTCCCAACATATCGACATAGGAATTTGAAGTTTGCTATAATGATTAGAATAGTTGCATTATTTAGAAAAATTTAAAAATAATAATTACTGCAACTAGGACATATTGTTTACTATGTGAACTTGTTCTTAATTTAGGGGGGAGGGTTTCACAATGGCAAGTGTATATGAAAATAGTTATATGATCGTTTTGATTTTCTTGCTATTAGGTATATTGCTGCCGGTAGTGGCTCTTACATTAGGAAGGATGCTGCGCCCAAATAAACCAAGTGCAGCAAAGGCGACGACGTATGAGAGTGGAATTGAGCCTTTTCACGATGCAAATATTCGGTTTCATGCTCGTTATTATATTTTCGCTTTATTGTTTGTGATCTTTGATGTAGAAACTTTATTTTTATATCCTTGGGCTGTTGCGTATGACAAGCTAGGTTTATTTGCATTAATTGAGATGCTCATCTTTGTTGTAATGTTGCTAGTTGGATTAGCGTATGCTTGGAAAAAGAAGGTGTTACAATGGTTATAAATTTTGAGGAATTACATCCAAATGAGCGAGCAGAATTAGAACGAAATATCTTTTTTTCTACATTGGAACAGTTGAAAGGGTGGGCGAGGAGCAATTCTTTATGGCCGATGACATTCGGACTGGCGTGCTGTGCAATTGAAATGATGGGAGTAGGCTCATCACATTATGATTTAGATCGATTTGGGTCATTTTTTCGGACTTCACCAAGGCAATCGGACGTCATGATTGTATCGGGAACAGTAACGAAGAAGATGGCTCCTATTGTTCGGCGTTTATATGATCAAATGCCTGAACCGAAATGGGTTATTGCGATGGGATCTTGTGCGACAGCAGGTGGTCCGTATGTAAATTCATATGCTGTTGTGAAAGGTGTAGACCAAATCGTACCAGTTGATGTGTATATTCCTGGTTGTCCCCCAAATCCGGCTGCTTTAATTTATGGAATTAATAAATTAAAAGAAAAAATTCGTTACGAAGCAATGACTGGGAAGCAGGTGACGAATAAATGAGTGATCCAAACAAAGATTTAGAGGATTTGAAAAAAGAAGCAGCTAGGCGTGCAAAAGAAGAAGCGAGAAAACGCCTTGTAGCGAAACACGAGGCGGAAATAAGTGAGCTTGAGGCAGAAGATCAAGAAAAAGAGAAAGCGCTACCAAAAAATGATGATATTACTATAGAAGAAGCAAAACGACGTGCAGCAGCGGCAGCAAAAGCGAAAGCGGCAGCGTTAGCGAAGCAGAAAAGAGAAGGAACAGAAGAAGTAACGGAAGAAGAAAAAGCGAAAGTGAAGGCAAAAGCAAAAGCGGCAGCGTTAGCGAAGCAGAAAAGAGAAGGAACAGAAGAAGTAACGGAAGAAGAAAAAGCGAAAGTGAAGGCGAAGGCAGCAGCGGCAGCAAAAGCAAAAGCGGCAGCGTTAGCGAAGCAGAAAAGAGAAGGAACAGAAGAAGTAACGGAAGAAGAAAAAGCGAAAGCCAAGGCGAAGGCAGCAGCAGCTGCAAAAGCAAAAGCGGCGGCGTTAGCGAAGCAAAAAAGAGAAGGAACAGAAGAAGTAACGGAAGAAGAAAAAGCGAAAGCCAAGGCGAAGGCGGCAGCAGCTGCAAAAGCAAAAGCGGCGGCGTTAGCGAAGCAGAAAAGAGAAGGGACAGAAGAAGTAACGGAAGAAGAAAAAGCGAAAGCCAAGGCGAAGGCGGCAGCAGCTGCAAAAGCAAAAGCGGCGGCGTTAGCGAAACAGAAAAGAGAAGGGACAGAAGAAGTAACGGAAGAAGAAAAAGCGAAAGCCAAGGCGAAGGCGGTGGCGGCGGCCAAGGCAAAAGCGGCAGCATTAGCGAAGCAGAAAGCCTCGCAAGGTGATGGGGATTCGGGAGATGAAAAGGCCAAGGCAATTGCAGCGGCAAAAGCGAAAGCAGCAGCGGCTGCAAGAGCGAAGACAAAGGGAGCTGAAGGTAAGAAAGAGGATGAGCCAAAGCAGGAAGAACCGTCCGTAAATCAACCGCATTTAAATCAGTATGTTGAGGCTATTAGGGAGAAGTTAGGAGAGGGTGCATTAGTAGATTCCTATATTAATAAATTGTCAAAGGATGTGCCAACTCTTGTGGTGGATCCCGCAAAATATTATGAAGTGATGGAGTCACTGCGATTCCATGAGGGACTTGCTTTTGATTATATGTCAGAGCTACATGCGACGGATTTTGTGACACATATGGAAGTGTATGTTCATTTGTTTTCATATGGCAAGAAACAATCGGTAGCGGTGAAGGTAAAACTAGACCGGGAAGCGCCGCAAGTCGAGTCTGTGACAGCGCTTTGGAAAGGGGCTGACTGGCCGGAGAGAGAAGCGTACGATTTGCTAGGCATTGTATTTAAAGGGCATCCGAATTTAACGCGTATTTTAATGCCAGATGATTGGGTAGGATATCCGCTTAGAAAAGACTATGAACCGTATGATGTGGAGGTGTAGCTATGATCCGCACGGAAGAGATGCTTTTGAATGTAGGACCTCAGCATCCGAGTACACATGGTGTGTTCAGGCTCGTAATTAAGATTGACGGGGAAATTATTAAAGAAGCTACACCGGTTATTGGGTATTTGCATCGCGGGACGGAAAAGATTGCTGAGAGCTTACAGTATACGCAAATTATTCCTTATACAGATCGAATGGACTATTTATCAGCCATGACGAATAATTACGTCATTTGCCATGCTGTAGAGACGATGATGGGGCTTGAAATTCCAGAGCGTGCCGAATATTTGCGAGTACTTGCGATGGAGCTAGGAAGAATTGCAAGTCATCTCGTTTGGTGGGGGACGAATCTTCTTGATATAGGAGCGGTCAGCCCGTTTCTGTACGCGTTTCGTGAACGAGAGATGATTATAAATTTATTAAATGAATTATGCGGGGCACGGCTTACTTTTAACTATATGAGAGTTGGTGGTGTGAAGTGGGATGCGCCAGATGGTTGGATTGAAAAGGTGGAAGAGTTTGTTCCGTATATGAGAGAGCAATTGGCAGGTTATCATGATCTTGTTAGCGGTAATGAGATTTTCTTAAATCGTGTGAAAGGCGTTGGTATATATAGCGCGGAAGAAGCGATTTCGTATTCTTTAAGCGGAGCAAATTTGCGGTGCACTGGAGTAAACTGGGATCTTCGCAAAGATGAGCCGTATTCAATTTATGATCGTTTTGATTTTGATATTCCTGTTGGAAGCGTGGGAGATGCTTGGGATCGCTACGTTTGCCGAATGCAAGAAATCGAGGAGTCTTTAAAGATTGTTGAGCAAGCGGTTCAACAGTTCCCGAAAGATGGAGCTGTGCTGGCAAAAGTACCGAAAATTATTAAGGCACCTAAGGGAGAAGCGTTCGTACGTATAGAATCGCCGCGCGGAGAGATTGGTTGTTATATCGCAAGTGATGGAAAGAAAGAGCCGTACCGTTTGAAGTTTCGTAGACCATCTTTTTATAACTTGCAAATTTTACCGAAGTTATTAAAAGGTGAAAACATCGCTAATTTAATTACGATTTTAGGTGGAGTTGATATTGTACTTGGGGAGGTTGATGGCTAATGATTGAGACGCTCTTACAATCACCTTCAAGCTGGACGAATTTCTTCATTTTTTTCGGATTAGCGGTGCTTCTACTATTTGCAGTCCTTGGCTTCGTTACATATGGAATTTTGGCAGAACGGAAAGTGATGGGGTTTATGCAAGGGCGGATTGGACCAAACCAGGTTGGAGGCCGATTCGGTTTACTGCAAACGGTAGCTGATGTTTTAAAACTATTATTGAAAGAAGATAGTATTCCGAAAGCAGCAGATAAACCGCTGTTTATATTAGCACCTGTCATTGCATTTGCACCAGCATTTATGGTGCTTGCAGTTATCCCGTTCACTGATAAATTTCAATTTGCAGATATTGGAGTCGGGCTACTTTATTATATTGCTGTTTCCGGTATTACGACGATAGGTGTTGTAACTGGGGGATGGGCATCAAATAATAAATATTCCCTTTTAGGAGGGATGCGTGCGGCAGCGCAAATGATTTCTTATGAGATTCCGCTCGTAATGAGTGTAATTGGTATCGTTTTGCTAGCTGGTAGCCTGAATTTAAATGAGATTGTAGCGGCGCAGGAGAAGGTTTGGTACATTTTCGTACAGCCAATTGGCTTCGTTGTTTTCTTAATCGCAGCAGTGGCAGAGTTAAATAGGACACCATTCGATTTGCCAGAAGCGGAGTCAGAACTTGTTTCTGGATATCATACGGAATACTCAGGTTTTCGCTGGGCGTTTTTCATGCTTTCAGAGTACGTATATTTCTTCGGGATGGCATCGTTAATTACAGTGCTCTTTTTAGGCGGATGGAATCCAGTCATGTTTCTTGGATTTATCCCAGGTGCCGTATGGTTTGCTTTGAAATTTAGCAGTGTAGTCTTTCTATTAATTTGGTTCCGCGTCACGTTCCCACGTATAAGAGGTGACCGGTTAATGGAGTTTGGATGGAAAGTATTATTGCCGATTGCACTTGCAAATATTTTCTTAACGGCATTGATTAAGGAGTTATTCTTCTAATCTATGAGGGGGGTGCCAGTAAGAGATGAAAGGACTATTTAAAGGATTAAAATATACATTAAGTAATTTGAGCAAGAAGAAGGTAACGTATGATTATCCAAATCAGCCGTTGCCGTTGCCAGAGCGTTTTCGGGGGATTCAAAAATTTTATCCGGAGAAATGTATTGTTTGTAATCAATGCTCTAACATTTGTCCGACAGACTGTATTCAGTTAACAGGAAAGAAACATCCAGATCCTACGAAAAAAGGAAAAATTATCGACACGTATGATATTAATTTTGAAATTTGTATTCTTTGTGATTTATGTACAGAAGTTTGCCCGACAGAGGCAATTGTCATGACAAATAACTTTGAACTCGCGGAATATTCACGTGATGACTTATTTAAAAATTTACAGTGGCTTGACGAAAACGACGAAAACGTCAGGAAGGAGAATAAGGCATGAATGGCGAGTTTGTAGCATTCTTTATACTATCCTTGTCTGCAATTATCGGCGGTGTTCTTATGTTGAACTTAACGAAAGTTATGCACATGATGCTAGCTCTCGTTCTGACATTTCTCAGCATTGCAGGTTTGTATTTTCTTTTATCAGCTGAATTTATAGGCGTTGCACAAATTTTACTTTACTCTGGTGCAATCACAATTATTATGATTTTCGGCATTATGTTAACGAAACATAACGCGGAAAATGAATCGCGTCTTACTCTTCGAAAATGGATTATCTTCTTTGCAGTTGTAGCATTTGGAGCGGTTATGTATTTCGCTGTTAATAATGTTGATTTTGCAAATGAAAGCACACAAGGAAGTTTACCTCTCCATGAAAACAACACACTTCAAATCGGTACGCTTCTCTATTCAAAATATATTATTCCATTTGAACTAACTTCAGTTATTTTACTTGTAGCACTCGTTGGCGCGATTATACTTGCGAAAAAGGACGAGAAAGAGGAGGATTCCAATGAGTAGCGTTCCGGCTTCTGCATATTTAACACTTGCGATTATTTTGTTTTGCATCGGTCTATTTGGAGCTTTAACAAAGCGGAATACAGTAATCGTATTAGTTTGTATCGAATTAATGCTGAATGCTGCCAATTTAAACTTAGTGGCGTTTAGTAAATTAGGCCTATTTCCGAATTTAACAGGTCAAATTTTCTCACTGTTTACGATGGCTGTAGCGGCAGCAGAAGCGGCGGTAGGACTCGCTATTTTAATTGCTTTGTATCGTAATCGTACGACAGTTCAGGTGGATGAAATGGATACGCTTAAAGGATAGCATTGTGACCGAAAAAGGGGGAAGGAAACAATGATCGATTATGCATGGCTCATACCGCTTTTCCCACTCGTTTCGTTTTTGTTACTTATTATATTCGGGAAGAAAATTAGAGAAGGAAGCAGCGTACTTAGTATTTTTTTCGTCTTTCTCTCCTTTATACTTGCGGTACTTGTGTTAATAGAAAGGTTTTCAGAAGCAAGCGTGAAGCATAAGTGGGTGTGGCTTAGAGCTGGAGATGTGGATATATCATTCGGCTTTGAGGTGACTGCATTAGGAGCTTTAATGTTATTTATCGTTACGCTTGTGAGTCTGCTTGTACATGTGTATTCGAAAGGTTATATGAAAGGTGATGAACGATTACCAACCTTTTACGCATATTTAGGACTCTTTACATTTGCGATGTTAGGGCTTGTTATATCAACGAATTTATTACAGCTTTATATATTTTGGGAATTAGTTGGCCTTGGCTCATTTTTACTTATCGGTTTTTATTTCTTTAAAGAAGAAGCGAAGGCTGCTGCAAAAAAGGCTTTTATTATGACCCGTATTGGGGATGTTGGTTTATTTATCGGGATGATTTTAATTTTTTGGTACGCAGGTAGTTTTGAATATGACGCAATATTTAGGGCGATTTATACAGGGGATTTACCTCCTTACATGATTACGATAACAGCGATATTAATTTTTATCGGGGCGATGGGGAAATCAGGTCAGTTCCCGCTTCATACGTGGTTGCCAGATGCAATGGAGGGGCCAACGCCTGTTTCGGCACTTATTCACGCCGCGACGATGGTTGCAGCAGGCGTATATTTAGTAGCGACGATGTTCCCTCTATTTTCAGCAAGTACAGTGGCGATGCAGACCGTGGCAATCGTTGGAGCTTTCACTGCAATCTTTGCGGCCTCTATCGGTCTCGTGCAAACAGATATAAAGAGAGTACTTGCTTATTCTACAGTTAGCCAGCTTGGATATATGATGCTTGCGTTAGGTTCTGCAGGTTATGTAGCTGGTGTCTTCCATTTAACGACACATGCTTTTTTTAAAGCACTACTATTTTTGGCAGCAGGAAGTGTAATTCATGCAGTGCATACGCAAAACATTAATAAAATGGGCGGTTTACAGAAGAAGATGAAAGTAACTGGTACGCTATTTCTAATAGGTACCCTTGCCATTAGCGGTGTTCCGCTCCTTTCCGGTTTTTTCAGCAAAGATGAAATTTTAGCGGCGACTTGGATGAATGGCAATTACGTTTTATTTACTTTAGCAGTAATTGCGGCGTTTTTGACAGCGTTTTATATGTTCCGCCTATACTTTCTTGTCTTTACCGGAGAAACGAAGACGAAGGAAGATGTGCATGAGTCGCCCCGCGTTATGACGTATCCAATGATTGTTCTCGGCGTTCTCGCAGTAGTGGCAGGATATATAAATACACCATGGTTCGGTACGTTTCTCGGAGATTGGTTGACAAAAGATGTAGGGTTCAAGGTTGAAGAAGCGCATGGGCCAGTTTGGATTATGATTGTTGCGACGCTCGTTTCATTTGCGGGAATCGCTCTTGCATATTTCATATATGGCAAGAAATCAATTTCTAGAGATTGGGCTGGGGGTACGGAAACCTCGCTTTATAATCTTTTGAAAGAAAAATATTATGTGGATGAACTATACAACATGACGGTGATCCCTATTACAAAAGGAATCGCTCATGTGCTTCGCTTATTTGAAGTGTATGTAGTCGAGGGAATTGCAGTTTTAATTGGAAGCGTAGTTAAAGGTACAAGTAATCTTGGATCGAAACTTCAAAACGGGAATGTACAAGTGTACGGTACTGTAACGGCGGTTTCGCTCGCTGTACTCGTCATTATTTTGCTCTATACAGGAGGGGATTTACGATGAATGATTTGTTGTTAACGTTCTTCATTTTTTCCCCGCTTTTAGGAATTTTATTGCTTGTATTAACACCGAAAAAGGAATTGCGTACAGTGCGGGCGCTTGGCTTATTTGGGACGGCACTTCCATTTGGAATCGCTATCGTCCTCGCTTGCACATATGCTTCTGGAAAGAGCTTGTCACTATTTGATGAAAAGGTGAAATGGATTAAGTTCGGAGATTTTACAGCGGTGGATAAAAGGTGGTTTTCTATTTATTACGAGCTCGGTATTGATGGTTTGTCGCTTGTTATGATGGTGCTGACGGCTCTTCTAGCGATGCTCGCAGCAATTGCAGCCTTTTCTATTAAAAGAAATTTAAAAGCATTTTATATGCTGTTACTCATGCTAGAAATAGGGATGCTCGGCGTCTTTGCTGCTCAAAATCTAATGTTGTTTTTTATCTTCTTTGAAATTACGTTGCCACCAATGTTCTTATTGATTGGGAAGTGGGGGAAATTATCGAGCGAAAAGGCTGCGTATAGTTATTTAATATATAACGGTATTGGCTCAGCTATTTTGCTTATTGTTTTCTCAATTTTGTTCGCGAAAACAGGTACAACAAATATTGTGGAGCTGAAAGAGATATTAAGAAGCGTAAGTGCAGAAGGAGAACTCATCATCCCAAGTAGCTTGCAGCTTGGTGTATTTATTTCCATAATGATTGCCTTTGCAATTAAACTACCTGTTTTTCCGTTGCACCGTTGGATGGTCAATGTGCACATAGAAGCGCATCCAGCTGTAGTTATGCTTCATGCTGGTGTTTTGCTAAAGATTGGAGCGTACGGTATTATTCGCTTCGGAAAAGGGCTATTCCCGGAATATTTTCACGATGTTGCAACGCTAATTGCGATATTAGGTGTAATTAATTTATTGTACGGTGCCTTTTTAGCGCTCATCCAAACGGACTTTAGGAAAGTACTGGCTTACTCTAGTATTTCGCATATGGGAATTGTGTTAATGGGACTTGCGTCACTTAATGCACCGGGTACACAAGGGGCGTTATTCCAGGTTGTATCGCACGGTTTAATTGCAGCCTTACTGTTTTTCTTACTCGGTGTTATAGAACAACGTTTCGGAACATCAGAAATTACAGCGCTTGGTGGACTCGCAAAAAGTGTCCCAGTACTTAGCGGCTTCTTCTTAGCAGGAGGAATGGCATCGCTTGGATTACCAGGGATGTCTGGGTTTGTTAGCGAATTTCTTGCCTTTCTCGGTTTATTTCAAGGAGAGCCTGTCATTGCTGCAATCGGTGTGATTGGCATCATTTTAACTGCTGTATACGTATTAAGAGCGACACTTCAAGTGACATTTGGAAAGAAAGAGTGGGAAGCAAAATCTGATATACATGGATGGGAGTATGTCCCTGTTTTACTACTTATCTTTTGTATTATTGCAATTGGAGTTATGCCAGAGATACTAGGGGATCCGCTTCAAAATACATTGAAAACATTGGGGGTGAAGTAGGATGGATATGAATACGTTACTTAGCTTATCATGGCATCTAATGGTGCCAGAATTTATTATTCTCGGCGCCGCCATCCTTCTGTCCATATGTGATTTGTTTTTTAAGCTGAACCATAGATATGTAGCTCTTGGTGCGATCGCTGCCATCGTATTAGCAATTGTGTCATTAATTACGCTATATAGCGAACCAGCTGGAGATATTTTAAATGGATCGTTTGTGTTAGATGGATTTTCAAAAGGGTTTAAAACGTTGTTATTAGGCGCCTCAGCTCTCATTTTATGCATCGCAATGAGCGATGATAAGAAGAATCCGATTGAAGATAAGGGCGAATATTATTACTTATTTTTAATGGCACTTCTTGGTGCGATGTTCATGACTTCTAGTGTTGACTTTATCACCCTTTTCGTTGGTTTAGAGTTACTTTCACTTTCTTCTTATATTTTAGTCGGAATACGAAAAAAGAACCGTGCATCAAATGAAGCGGCAATGAAATATGTCATTAGCGGAGGAATTGGAACGGCGATTACGCTCTTCGGAATGAGTTATTTATACGGTATTACAGGTTCAACTAACATTGTAGATATGCAAAAGGTACTCACTGGGGAGCTCGCTAGTGGTATTCAGTTATTGCTAGCTCTCGCATTTCTTTTATTGCTAGTCGGTCTCTCATTTAAAATTGCCACAGTGCCGTTTCATATGTGGGCACCTGATGTGTATGAAGGAGCGACTACACCTGTTACCGCTTTTCTTGGAACGATTTCTAAAATTGCTGGGTTCCTACTCATTATTCGTTTGTTCCTTATGGTTTTTGCAAGTGTATTAATACAAGGAGATATGCAGTCTTTATATGGGCATATGAGTATATATATTGCGGTGCTAGCAAGTATTACGATGATTGTTGGGAATGTAGTCGCGTTAAAACAATACAATATAAAACGTTTATTTGCTTATTCAGGCATTGCGCATGCTGGGTATTTGCTCGTTCCACTTGTGGCATTATCACCATTTACGCTGGATAGCATGTGGTTTTATATGCTGGCATACATGCTTATGAATATAGGCGCGTTTGCCATTATCCACGGCTTAATCTTACAAAACGATAAGGAAAATATAACGATTTTCACCGGATTATATAAGAAATCACCATTTGCAGCGATCATGATGACAATCTTTATTTTATCGCTGGCCGGGATACCAGGGACGGCTGGCTTCATTGGAAAGATTAACATCTTTTTAGGCGCGCTTCATGTAGAGCCAGCACATTACGTACTAGCTTCGATTATGATGGGTACGACAGTTGTTTCATTCGTATATTATTTCCGTATTTTACAACAAATGTTTTTCCGCACCGGAGAGACAGAAGAGAGGATACGGTTACCATTAAATATAAAGGTTGTTATGAGTCTTTGTGCAATTTCGATTGTAATACTAGGGATTATGCCGATGATTGGGTACAATTTCTTTTATGAATATTTTCCATTAATGAAAGATTTCTTCTTCTTAGGGAACGTGGTACAATAGTGAAAATAAAAGGTGTGGAGTCAGTACTCTGCGCTTTTTATTTTGTGTTAACTTGTAATGTAGATATACGTTTTTTGAAAGAAAATCACGATGTAAAATGTAAGATGTCTATTTGCATTTGAAAAAGTGTGGCTCCTACTTATTATGGTATCGTTTTTATATTCTTTCATAAGTAGTAGCTGAGTAAAAAGGGGTCGATTTTTTGGCACAACTTTTAGGGCAACAAGCACTGATTGCCATTGTTTCGCATTTATTGTTTATTACCATTACGTGGTGGGCTTTGCAAGGCATTCACATTGAGCGTTTAATGAAGTCCGGAAAAGTGCTGCAGACGCGAGTATTACTCATCTTAATTACAATTGCAATTGGGACATCTGTAAGTAACTTTTTCCTTGATTATTTAGGCTATTCGAAGAGTTTAACGTATTTAGTAAAGTAAGTGTATAGAACCTCAAATCTCCGTTAACAATGGGGATAGGAGGGGATGAAATTGAAGCTTAAAGCCATTCTTATTGTTGCACTTAGTGTTGTTTTATTTTTGGTTGGATATAGAGAGATGAAACCGATAAGCGATGAACAGAAAATGGAGAGCATGATTAAGGCTTTAGAGAAAAATGATGCTAAAGTAGAAAAATGGTCATGGTTAGCTAGAGAAACAAAAACAATTTCTAATATACATACGTTTCAAAAGTTGTTAAACAATGTGAAGGACAAGGCAAATATTCAAAAGTGGGAAGTAGAGCAATCTCCAGATGGATATAAAGCTACATCCTATAAAAAGTTTGCTTCTCATGAAGAACGAGTAGTAGTAACTTGGAGTAAAGAAAATACTAAAGAAAACACTTTCATTATCTTTGAAGTAAGTGGGGCGAAATGGGACCCGAAGTATGTTCAAAAAGTAAATAAAATTTTTAGTGAAAAACCTATAATTTACACTTGTGTTCAAGGTGTACTGAATGATAAGATTGAAGGTGTTTTGCAAAATAAAACCAATCAGGTTTTGAAAGATCTTTCAGCAAGAGCGATCGAACAAGTAGAAGAAAGAGCATTTGTGTCAGTCTCCGCATACAATAAAAAGTGGGATGACGCTCTTTCAACAAATAGAGAGAAAATAAATGTGCAAATAGCAATACGTTCTACAGACAACAAAGATACAATTGTGGTTGGCACACCGATCATAACTTCTGAGTATTGAGTGAATAGATACTGAAAAAAGGACACGGAGGGGAATAATTTGGAAAAGATCATCGTCCGTGGCGGAAAGCGGTTAAACGGCACAGTGCGTGTTGAGGGCGCAAAAAATGCTGTATTACCTATAATCGCTGCAGCCCTATTAGCGAGTGATGGAAAGAATGTACTATCTGAAGTACCAGTTTTGTCTGATGTATACACAATTAATGAGGTATTACGTCATTTAAATGCTGAAGTCGTATTTGAAAATAATCAAGTAACAATCGATTCTTCTAAAGAACTAAACATTGAAGCACCATTTGAATATGTACGTAAAATGCGTGCATCTGTTCAAGTAATGGGACCATTATTAGCACGTAACGGTCGTGCTCGTATTGCACTTCCTGGTGGATGTGCAATCGGTTCACGTCCAATTGACCAACATTTAAAAGGCTTCGAAGCAATGGGAGCAAAAGTACAGGTTGGTAACGGTTTTGTTGAGGCATATGTTGAGGGAGAACTAAAAGGAGCTAAAATCTACTTAGACTTCCCAAGCGTAGGCGCGACAGAAAACATTATGTCTGCAGCTACATTAGCAAAAGGGACAACAATTCTTGAAAACGCAGCGAAAGAACCAGAAATCGTTGACTTAGCTAACTTCTTAAATGCGATGGGAGCGAAAGTACGCGGAGCTGGAACTGGAACGATTCGTATCGAAGGCGTTGATAAATTATATGGTGCAAACCACTCTATTATTCCTGACCGTATTGAAGCGGGAACATTCATGGTTGCAGCAGCAATTACTGGTGGAGACATCTTAATTGAAAATGCTGTACCTGAACATTTACGCTCAATTACAGCGAAAATGGAAGAAATGGGTGTTAAAATTATTGAGGAAAACGAAGGTGTACGTGTTATCGGCCCAGATAAGTTAAAAGCGGTTGATATTAAAACTATGCCTCACCCAGGTTTCCCAACAGACATGCAATCACAAATGATGGCATTATTACTACAAGCTGATGGAACAAGCATGATTACAGAAACGGTATTCGAAAACCGCTTTATGCACGTTGAAGAATTCCGTCGTATGAATGCTGATATTAAAATTGAAGGTCGTTCTGTTATTATGAACGGTCCAAACAGCTTACAAGGTGCTGAAGTAGGCGCAACTGATTTACGTGCTGCAGCTGCATTAATCTTAGCTGGTTTAGTATCAGAAGGTTATACTCGTGTAACTGAGTTAAAACATCTTGACCGTGGTTATGTAGATTTCCATAAGAAATTAGCTGCATTAGGTGCAACTATTGAACGTGTAAACGAAAAAGTAGAAGAAGTGAAAGAACAAGAAGTTTCTGATCTTCACGCTTAATTGAAATAGTCTCTATGTCTTTTGACATAGGGGCTATTTTTTTGGGTTATTACTGTTATAGTCAATAAATTCTATACTTATGCACGTACCAGTAAAAATATTTAGAAAATTTCCGTTTTATGCTCTTCCCCTTAAGTATGTTCTAAAAGAAAGAGTTGTTCCATAAGAATGAATGGAGTAAAGCTTTTATATTGGGGGAAAATAGGATGAAATTTTCAAAGCCACTTTTTATTACAGTAGCGCTCTTAATAGCGCTCGTTATCATTGTACCTGCAGCCCTTGTTATCCCATTTGCGAAAGCAAAAGTAGGGGAAGAAACGGCCTCTAAAACTCCTCCAGCGATAGAAAGTATACCAGCTCCAGGAAAAGTAGATACAGCGGTTCAAGTTGCTGTATATCGTGAGAAACAAAAGAAGGTAGAATCATTACCTATGGAGGAGTATGTGACCGGTGTAGTAGCTTCTGAGATGAATGCCAGTTTTGAAATAGAGGCACTAAAGGCACAGGCATTAGCAGCAAGAACATTTGTAGTACAACGTATGCTAAGCGGAGGAAAGAAAAATAATGCAGACGTGACAGATACGGTGAAAGATCAAGTGTACAAAAGCAAAGATGAATTGAAGAAGCAATGGGGCAATAATTACGAAAATAATTTGAAGAAAATCGAAGAAGCTGTTTCGAAAACCGCAGGACAAGTTTTAACGTATGATGGAAAACCTATTTCAGCATCATTCTTTTCAACGAGTAATGGTCGAACAGAAAATGCAGCTGACTATTGGGGAAATGATTATCCGTACTTGAAGAGTGTAGATAGTCCGTGGGATCAAGCCTCTCCAAAGTTTACGAGCGAGCAAACATTTACAGTAGCTGATTTTCAAAAACGTCTCGGTGTGAAGGTGCTAGCAGATGGGAAGGTTGGAAACATTAAAGACCTTACGGAAGGAAAGCGCGTAAAGGATGTAGCTTTTCAAGGGAAAACATTAACAGGAAAAGAAGTTCGTGAAAAGTTAGATTTACGTTCTTCTGATTTTACGTGGAAACAACAAGGAGATAAAATCATCGTTACGACGAAAGGCTTCGGTCACGGCGTTGGTATGAGTCAATACGGGGCGAACGGCATGGCAGCGGAAGGAAAGAAATATACAGATATCGTCGCTCATTACTATAAAGGCGTTGAAATAAAGACGATGAATGATTATGAAGGAAAATTGATGGTGAAGAAATAGGTGTCAGAACTCTGGCACCTATTTTTTTCTGTTTAAAATATCATAATTTTCCATTAACTGTTTGATATAATAGGATAAAAAGGCATTTGGGGGAAATGAAATGGCGTTACTAGAGTTGAAACAATTAGGGAAGGCGAACCAGTTACCGGCAATTGAGCTAGAGGTGGAGAAGGGACAATGTATTGTTTTGCAATGCAATAATCATACAGCTAAAGTGTTACACCGCATCATTATTGGTGAAGAAGAGGCGTCGACTGGCAATGTACTGTTTGAAGGGGAAGCAATTGGAAAGAAAAATTATTCCCGCATCGGTTTTTGTTTTTTGAAAGATGAGGCATATGATCGTTTGAAGGTGAAAGAATACTTCAAATTTTTATTAGGGCTTTATGAATCAAAGATAAGTATAGAAGAAGTTGTGCAGTCTGTTGGTCTCCTAGATAAACTAAACGTTAAAATAGAAAAATTATCATTTTCAGAGAAACGCCGTCTTCATATCGGGCGAGTGATGATTCATAATCCGGATTTAGTTATTTTGGAAGAGCCAGAGCAAAATGTAGATATAGAGAGTACGGTTATTATTCGAAAAGCAATCATGAAAATGAAAGAACAAGGAAAGGCGATTTTTATTACGTCATCTTTCCTATCGGATGCCCTTTCGTTAACAGAGGATGTATACATATTAAACAACGATGGTGTGAAAAAGATAGAAATTGAGCAAGAGGGAGTGGAAGAAGTCGATGAAGAAAAAGTCATTCAAATGATTCCGCAAATGAAGTTAGAAAGAATACCTGCGAAAGTGAACGATAAAATCATTTTACTTGATCCGATGGAAATCCATTTCATTGAAACGCAAAACGGAGTAACACATATTCACGTTCGTGAAGGGGATTTCGTATGCGCCTTAACATTAAGTGAACTAGAAGCGAGATTAACAGGTTTTGGTTTCTTTAGATGTCATCGCTCGTACCTTGTAAATTTACAAAGAGTACGAGAAGTGATTACTTGGACTCGTAACAGTTTTAGCTTAATTTTAGACGACGAAAGAAAAAGTTCAATTCCACTTTCAAAAGGACGAATGGATGAATTAAAAGGCGTGATTGGGCTATAAAAAGTGCTCCAATAAGCTCAACATGCGATTCATTCACCGGTAAAAATACTCCTTTTACCGGTATTTTACTGCGTAAACCCTTTGTTTTTCATATGATTGAGTCAAGAAAAGCGAAACAAACAAACGAAAAGCGCTAAAGCGACTTTCATCTATAAAGAAGAAAAACAAAGGGGATGAAGAAATGACATTGGCAATTGAAATGAAAGATGTAATGAAAAGTTTCAGTGGAAAAACGGCACTTCGAAATGTAAATATTGAGGTGAAGCAAGGAGAGATTTTTGGATTCCTCGGACCGAGTGGATCTGGTAAGACGACAACAGTAAAAATTTTAACTTCTCAATTGCTTCATAGTGTTGGAACGGTAAGAGTATTAGGGAAAGATATTACAGGACCAAGTAGCATCGATTACAAACGAATTGGTATTTTAACAGATAACAGCGGCTTATATGAAAGACTTAGCATTTATGATAACTTACTATTATTTTGTGACTTATACGATTGTAAAAAAGAACGAATCAATGAAGTACTAGCACAAGTAAATTTATTAGATGATAAAAAAACACCAGTAAAGAAACTATCAAAGGGAATGAAGCAACGCGTCACACTAGCAAGAGCAATCCTTCATAAACCAGATATTCTCTTCTTAGACGAACCAACATCTGCACTCGATCCAGTAAACGTACAAAACATTCATAAAATCTTAAAAGACTTAAATGAAGAAGGAACGACGATTTTCTTAACGACTCACAACATGGATGAAGCAGAAACGCTTTGTAACCGCATTGCCTTCCTTTGTAGCGGAGAAATTGTAGCGCTTGATACGCCAGAGAACCTACGCTTACAATACGCTAAGGATCAAATAGAGGTCGTATTAAAAGATAAACAAAAAGCAGTAGTGCAAAAAGATGAATTAGGTGCAAAACGTATTTCAGAATGGATGAACAAAGGAGAATTACTATCCATTCATTCACACGAACCAACGCTAGGTGATATCTTTATTGAAGTTACTGGGAGGGGATTATAATGACATTTTCAATGAAACGTGTATCAGCTATTTTTAGAAAAGAAGTACAAGATTTTAAGACAAATTCACAAGTGTTGTTGATGGCATTTTTACCAATTATACTTTCATTTTTGTTTAGCAGATTTGGAGTGGGAAAGGAAATGTTAGGCATTACTACTATAACGGCCTTCCTATTTGTCGCAGGCTTTGTTCAATCTATGGTAATTGCAGAAGAAAAAGAAAAACATACACTGCGTGTATTGATGCTATCACCGGCATCTTCGGTTGAAGTTCTATTTGGAAAAAGTATATTAACAGCATGTTTGACATTGGGCATTTGTATTGTGAACTTATTTATTTTGGATCAATTCAGTGGAAATCTATTATTGCTAGGATTTATTTTCTTATGTGGAACAATTCTATTTATTGTGATTGGAACAATGATTGGATTGTTAGCTGCATCTGTACCACAAACATCAATAATTGGAATGCCGATATTAATGACGATGTATTTGGCTGTACAGTTTGAGCCAATGGTTGAAAATAAAGTAATTAAGACGATGATTGGATATCTTCCAACATCTCATATTGTGAAAGCACTTAACAGCTTAGTAGGTGGAGCTGGGTTTAGTAGTATTAGTGGGCATGTATTAAATGTTGGAGTGTGGCTTATTATTGCGCTTATTGCATGTTTAATCGTATATAAGAAAAAACAAATGGACTAAAAACTGAGCCGAAACGCTCAGTTTTTTCTTTTTTCTATCATTTCCTCGGAAATTTTACAGTCCTTATACATATTTTTACAAATTTTGTCGAAAAGTAATTAGTTATACGTTGTATAGGATACGTGAATATTGTTCAAAATGATTGCTGAGGTGATGATGGAATGCGAGGAAGAAATAATAAAAAGTCGCAAAAGGTAGTACATTTATTTCAAAAAAGATGGGTGTTTCCGGCACTATACATTGCTTGTGCAGCGGTAATCTTAATGGTTGCGCTATGGTTCCAAGGAGCTAATCCGAAGAAGACTCCAAACCACGATCAAGCAACACCGTATACACAATCGGAAGATCCAGCAGTACCAGTAACGAAATCTTCAGAAGTAGTGAAAATGCCAGCTGCCGCGAATGCGGAAGTAGTCGTACAAAAGAAATTCTATGAAGATGCAGCAACTGAGGCGGAACAAGAAAAAGCACTTGTCTTTTATAACAACACATATTCCCCAAACAAAGGAATTGACATTGCTGCGAAGAATGGAAAAGAATTCAATGTTGCCGCTGCTTTAAGTGGTACAGTAACGAAAGCTGAAAAAGATTCACTTCTTGGTTATGTTGTAACAGTTGATAGTGGAAATGGTGTAGCGGTATCTTATCAAAGCTTAGGCAGTGTGAAAGTAGAAAAAGGTGCAAGAGTTGCACAAGGTGAAGTATTAGGAACATCCGGTCTAAGTGCAATGAATAAAGAGGCAGGCTCTCACGTTCACTTTGAAGTACGTAAAGACAATGTGGCTGTGAACCCTGAACGTTACTTAAATAAATCAGTAACAGAAATTAAAGCTGATGCAGGTGCTGCAAAGGCTACGAATGCTTCTGGTAAAAAAGCTGATGACAAATCTCAAAAAGAAGAGAAGTCAACGAGCACGAAACCAGAAAATAAAACAGAAGACAAGTCTCAAAAAGAAGAGAAATCAACAAGCGGTTCAACTAGTGACAAAAAAGAAGAACCGAAGAAAGAAGAAAAATCAACAAATGGTTCTACAGAATCATCTAACGATTCTTCTTCACAAGAATAATAAAGTGAAAAAATCAGTTCTCACTAGGGGAGCTGATTTTTTTATTTTTATATAAAAATAATCAATTTCGAGAAAAAAGTTGTAAAAACAAGGAAAAATGACGAGATTCTCGAATATATATTACAAAAGGGAGGGGATACTGTGTCATTTTTGTTTGTTCTGTCGACTGCTATTATTTTATTGTTTGTTTTATTCACTTTATATTATTATATTGCCGGTAAGAAAGAGGTTCCCCACCATCAGTTGTTAGAAGAAGAATTGGAACGAGAAGAATGACGCCTTTTATACAAGGTGTCATTTTTTTTTGGCCATAATAGTCAGTTTTAACGTATTTCTCACAAAAAAACGTAATTTTTCTTAACTTAGTCCGCAAAAATAGTGAACATGTAGCATATATCAGTAGTGCGGGCAATACAATGGTATAAACCAAAGCAAAGAGAGTGTTTGAGGTGAGAAATCGTGAATCATTTCATTATAAATCCAAGAATGTTTAACGCTTACAAACAGCACTCACACTTACTTCTTAGTCATATGCAGCGAGGCTCATTTCACCCTTCTCACATCCAAATTAGGGAGGCGAGTGGTGTGCACGATTACATCAAAGAGAGAACTATCAAGATTGGTAAGTATATCGTGGAGACAAGAAAGACAGTGCGTGTCATTGCAAAGGAATTTGGGGTATCAAAGAGTACAGTCCATAAAGATTTAACAGAACGTCTACCAGAGATTAATCCAGAGCTCGCAAATGAAGTAAAAGAAATTCTTGATTATCATAAGTCTATTCGTCATTTAAGAGGTGGAGAAGCAACAAAACAAAAGTATAGAAAAGAAGATGTAGAGAAGCCTGTACGTCAATAATGTTACAGTAGCAAACATTCCGTTCACATTCGGTAATATTTTTCAGAAGAATTCTTTTTGCGAATATTACGTTTCTGTTAAATTTATGATAAAATCAGAAATTAGGTGAAAAGAATTCGGGTGTAACCTGATTTTGAATATCGAGGAGGAAAAAACGGGAATGTTTGCGCGAGATATCGGAATTGACCTAGGTACGGCTAACGTATTAATTCATGTTAAAGGTAAGGGTATTGTATTAAATGAGCCATCTGTTGTGGCCATTGATCGTAATAGTGGTAAAGTATTAGCAGTCGGTGAAGAAGCGAGAAGTATGGTGGGACGTACGCCTGGTAATATTGTAGCAATTCGTCCACTTAAAGATGGTGTAATCGCAGATTTCGAAATTACAGAAGCAATGTTAAAGTATTTCATTAACAAATTGGACGTAAAGAGCTTCTTTTCAAAACCTCGTATTTTAATTTGCTGTCCAACAAATATTACATCAGTAGAACAAAAAGCAATTCGTGAAGCTGCTGAACGTTCAGGTGGTAAAACAGTATTTTTAGAAGAAGAACCAAAAGTAGCCGCAGTTGGTGCTGGTATGGAAATCTTCCAACCAAGCGGTAACATGGTTGTTGATATTGGTGGAGGTACAACAGATATCGCTGTACTATCTATGGGTGATATTGTTACCTCTTCCTCTATCAAAATGGCTGGCGATAAGTTTGATATGGAGATCTTAAACTATATTAAACGTAAGTATAAGCTATTGATCGGAGAACGTACTTCAGAAGATATTAAAATTAAAGTTGGTACAGTATTCCCAGGTGCACGTAGCGAAGAACTTGAAATTCGCGGACGTGACATGGTAACAGGCTTACCACGTACAATTACAGTATGCTCTGAAGAAATTACAGAAGCATTAAAAGAAAATGCAGCTGTTATTGTACAAGCTGCAAAAGGCGTATTAGAGCGCACACCACCAGAATTATCTGCAGATATCATCGACCGCGGTGTTATTCTAACAGGCGGTGGAGCTTTACTACACGGTATCGATATGCTTCTAGCAGAAGAACTAAAAGTACCGGTATTAATTGCTGAAAACCCAATGCACTGCGTTGCGGTTGGTACAGGTATTATGTTAGAGAATATCGACAGATTACCAAAGCGTGCTTTGAGATAATTTGAAAGAACTAAGGCTGACGCCTTAGTTCTTTTTTTCGTTTTTATATTTTTTTATTTTGTTTTTTTGCGAAAATGGAAGGAAAATAGAGAAATATGAAGGAAACAGGTAAAATATTCATATATATGGTTAAATTTAATATTTCCTTAATTGAAAACGTTTATAATATAATGAGTCGAATACGACATTAAGGCAAATAATGTTTCAATACATATTGCCTTTCCCTAATTTGGGCATACACTCCTTTCCACCTCCGTGTCAGTTGCAAAAATGTGCAACTATTTTAATGGAATAGAGTGTGTGCATTTTTTTTTTTTAGGAAGTTGTGCTAAATATAAAATGTTACTTTGTAATGACAAACAATAAACAAAATGGGATAATAGCAATATGTCCAAGTGGTAAGACCAATATTACAAAAGGGGCGATTGTTACATGCTAAATATAGAACAAATTAAAGAAATCATTCCTCACCGCTATCCATTTTTACTTGTTGATAAAATATTAGAAGTAGATGAAGGCAAAAGAGCGGTTGGGATTAAAAATGTATCCGCAAACGAAGAATTCTTTAACGGACACTTCCCTGACTATGCTGTTATGCCTGGTGTACTTATTGTAGAAGCATTAGCACAAGTCGGAGCAGTTGCAGTATTAAAGAAAGAAGAAAACCGCGGAAGACTTGCCTTCTTCGCAGGTATCGATAATTGCCGTTTCAAAAAACAAGTACGCCCAGGTGATCAGCTTCGTCTAGAAGTAGAAATGACACGAGTACGCGGCCCGATTGGAAAAGGAAAAGCAATCGCAACAGTAGATGGTGAAGTTGCATGTGAGGCAGAAATTACATTTGCGATTGGTGATAAAAAAGAATAGATAGTACTAAAAAATCTCCTTGTAAAAAGACAAGGGGATTTTTTAATTTCTGCTATATAAAGATGAAACGATAATTTACAAACTAATCAGAAAATAACTTGTGAATAGATGGTAATTACCATATACTTACTTTATTGTTTATCTAGAAAATAGGATAAGTGATAAAGGTAATAAAGAAATAAGGGCATTGTCATATTGTTAAGGTACTTAAATAAGACAAAGTAGAATGTTATTGATTATGATGAAATGTGGGGAATCAGAAAGAATATTAATTAGACGTATGAAATCGAGCATAAGAGAGAGAAAAGGGAAATGTCGCATTTCACAAAAGGAGATTATGAATATGTTCGGGAGAAAGAAAAGAAAACCATTACGACAATTAATTACACATAAAGAGCCTAAATCGCGTATTACAGAACAATACCGTAACATTCGTACAAACATTGAGTTCACATCTGTAGATAATCATGTTCGTTCTATTATTGTTACTTCAGCAGATCCAGGTGATGGGAAAACAACGACAATCGCAAACTTAGCAGTTGTTTTCGGACAACAAGGAAAGAAAGTTTTATTAATTGGAGCTGACTTGCGTAAGCCGACGATACAAAACTTATTTGCCATTCATAGTTCAAATGGGTTAACGAACTTATTATCAGGACAAGCAAAACTTATGCAATGCATTCAAAAAACAGATATAGAGAACGTATACTTAATGGCAGCAGGTCCAATCCCGCCAAACCCAGCAGAACTATTAGGGAGCCGGGCAATGGACGAGGCATTGCTAGAAGCATATAACATGTTTGATATTATATTAATCGACACACCACCTGTCCTTGCGGTTACAGATGCACAAATACTTGCAAATAAATGTGATGGAATCGTACTTGTTGTACGAAGTGAAAAGACGGAAAAAGATAAAATCGTAAAAGCGAAACAAATATTAGATAAAGCATCAGGCAAAATACTTGGAGTCGTTTTAAACGATAAAAGAGAAGAAAAAGAGCAGTATGGTTATTACTAAAATATAAAAAAAGCCAATAAGAAATACTTGTTGGCTTTTTTCTCATTTTGAAATTTATTTCTCAAGTTACATAGCATAAAAAGCATGATATGATAAATAATTTGGAAAATCATTGGAATGTGTTGTCATATTTAAGATTATTTTGTAAGATTATACTTGTTTGTTGTGAACAAATATAGAACTGAATTATTAAAAATAAAAAATGTAAGATTTATATGTTATAATTTTTCCTATGTGTAAATTTTAGAAAGTTGGAGGAACTTATGGAAGAAACAATTAATCTGAAAGAATTATTTCATATCTTAAAAAAACGTTTAGCAATAATCCTCGTAATCGCATTTGGTGTAGCTATAGTAAGTGCTATCATTAGCTTCTTCTTTATGACACCAATCTATCAATCTTCGACGCAAATTCTTGTTAATCAGAAGAAGCAAGAAGGTGCAGCAATTCAGTATAATGAGGTACAAACAAATATTCAATTAACAAATACATATAAGGTTATTATTAAAAGTCCTGTTATTTTGGATCAAGTGAAAGAAAAGTTAGGTCTAAATATTACAGTACAAGAGCTAAATAAGAAAATTGAAGTAGCTAACGAGAAAGACTCGCAGGTAGTGGCGGTAACAGCACAAGATAAAGATCCCAAGCTAGCTCGTGATATTGCTAACACCACTGCAGAAGTGTTCCAAGGTGAAGTGGCTAAAATTATGAGTGTTGATAACGTAACAGTATTATCAAAAGCAGAAGTTGCAGAAAATCTATCTCCAATTAAACCGCGTCCAATGTTAAATGTGGCAATCGCTTTCGTTGTTGGTTTAATGGCTTCGGTTGGTCTTGCATTCTTACTAGAGTACTTAGATAACACAGTGAAAAAAGAAGAAGATGTGGAAAATTTACTTGGCTTACCAGTATTAGGTATTGTAGCTCGTATGGATGAAGAAACAATGAACGTGAAATCACACGCTCCATCATCAAGAAAAGTGAGGGGACAAACAATTGGCTCTTAATTTATTTAAAAAGAAAAAGAATCATCGTCAACGACGTCAATTAATTGCTCATCAACAACCGAAATCACCGATTTCAGAACAATATCGTAATATTCGAACGAATATTGAATTTGCAGCTGTTGATACGAATTTACATTCATTAATGGTCACGTCTGCAAACCCAAGTGAAGGGAAAACGACAACGACAGCGAATATGGCAGTTGTTTTTGCTCAACAAGGAAAAAAAGTATTATTAATTGATGCAGATATGCGTAAACCAGCGATGCATCAAATGTTCCAAGTAGATAATATTTTTGGACTTACGAACGTACTAACACATAGTGAACGTTTAGAAAAATGTGTGCAAACAACATTAGTTGATAATCTACACTTTTTGGCATGTGGTCCAATCCCACCAAATCCAGCAGAATTATTAGGTTCAAAATCAATGAAAGAACTTCTTGGACAAGCATACAGCATGTACGACTTAGTTATTTTTGATATGCCGCCTATTTTAGCTGTAACAGATGCACAAATTATGGCAAATGTATGTGATGCTTCTATTCTTGTTGTTCGTAGTGAATCAACAGAGAAAGAAACAGCAGTAAAAGCAAAAGGGTTATTGGAGTCTGCAAAAGGTAAATTGTTAGGTGTTGTTTTAAATGACCGTGAACGTGAACAAGGCTTATATTATTATTATGGCGCAAACTAATTAAAAGGGTGAGATATGTTTCAACCATATCTCCTTTTTTCCCTTGAATATGAGATGTCTCATATTCAAGGGAAAAAAGACTAATAGGAGAGAGGGAGGCTGAAAGAATGATTGATTTACATTGTCACATTTTACATGGTATTGATGACGGTGCACAAACCATGACAGATAGTTTAGCAATGGCACAACAAGCCGTTTCAGAAGGAATACATACAATTGTCGCAACGCCGCACCATCAAAATGGCAAATATATAAATGAACGTACCTCAATTATTCATCACGTAAAACAACTAAATGATGAACTACAACAACATAATATTCCACTTACTATTTTACCGGGGCAAGAGATCAGGTTATATGGTGATTTATTAGAAGACTATGAAGCTGGTAAAATTGTTACCTTAAATGAAACAAATAAATATATATTCATTGAATTTCCATCAAATCATGTACCGCGTTATGCTGAACAACTATTATATGAACTGCGCGTTAAGGGAATGATTCCAATTATTGTTCATCCGGAACGTAATGCCGAGTTAATCGAGCGGCCAGATAAGTTATATAACCTTGTAAATAAAGGTGCACTGACGCAAGTAACGGCAGGTAGTTTATTAGGGAAATTCGGTAAAAAAATCAAAAAGTTTTCACTTCAACTTGTAGAAAATAATTTAACACATATGGTCGCTTCAGATGCACATAACACGACATCAAGAGGATTTCATTTAGCGGAAAGCTATGAACTAATTGAGAAAGAATTCGGAATGAATGTTATGAGTGATTTGAAAGAAAATCCGTACTTATTAATTAGCGGGAAGGCAATTTACAAAGAAGATCCAGAACAAATTCGTCGTAAAAAATTGTTCGGTATTTTTTAAATAAATAATTGGTGATGTCTCCTAACCGTTATCAACGGGGGCACTCGGTCGTGCTGTGGGTAGAAATTTTATTTCATGCCTACCTTAGACGCTTGTCGTCGGGAGTATGGCGTGAGGATGGGTTAGATGCCCATAATTTATTTCTAATAGAAACTCTACCTATGGAGTTATAAAAATGACTCTATAGGTAGGGTTTTTGTTATTGTTACATACAAATAAATAGATTTATAGGGGGAGTATAATTGAAAAAAGTAAGAAAAGCGATTATCCCAGCTGCTGGTCTTGGGACAAGATTTTTACCAGCAACAAAGGCAATGCCGAAAGAAATGTTACCTATCGTCGATAAACCGACAATTCAATACATAATAGAAGAAGCGATTGAATCAGGAATTGAAGACATTATTATTGTTACTGGAAAAGGAAAACGTGCCATTGAAGATCATTTCGATCATTCTTTCGAATTAGAACAAAGCCTTTTAGAAAAAGGGAAGTATGAAATGCTTGAAAAAGTACAAGCTTCCTCAAAAATAAATATTCATTATATAAGACAGAAAGAACCAAAAGGTTTAGGGCATGCAGTATGGTGTGCACGTAAATTTATTGGAAATGAGCCATTTGCGGTATTACTTGGTGATGATATAGTACAAGCTGATACACCATGTTTACGTCAATTAATGGATCAATATGAAGGTACACAATCATCCGTTATTGGTGTACAAACAGTGCCAGAAAATGAAACACATCGTTACGGTATTATCGATCCAGTTGAACAAAATGAACGTCGTTATCAGGTGCGTCAATTTGTAGAAAAGCCAGTTCAAGGAACAGCGCCATCTAATTTGGCAATTATGGGACGTTACATATTAACACCAGAAATCTTTATGTTCCTAGAGAATCAGCAGACAGGTGCAGGTGGCGAAATTCAATTAACAGATGCGATTCAACGTTTAAATGAAATTCAGCGTGTATTTGCTTATGATTTTGAGGGAACTCGCTATGATGTTGGTGAGAAGTTTGGGTTTATTAAAACGACAATTGAGATGGCGTTACAACATAAAGAATTAAAAGATGAATTATTGGAGTATATGACTGAACTTATAAAAATAGAAAATATACATGTGTAAAGGTGAGGTGAAAAGGTTGGAAGAAAGAGGATTAATACATAAATCTGTGGAGAAAGAAATAAGTGTAGTGAAAAAAACATCAATTTTACATGCATTTTTTAAAAGGACACTGGATATTATAGGTGCTATTGTGGGTTTGATAGTATTTTCTCCATTTTTTATTATAATTCCTATCCTTTACATGCGTGGGGATGCAAAAGGACCAGTTTTCTTTAGACAATCCAGAATTGGTAAAGATGGTAAAGTATTTGGTATTTATAAATTCCGTTCTATGGTAGTTAATGCAGAAGAGAAATTAGAAAAAAATGAAGTTCTATATAAGAAATATGTAGATAATAACTATAAGCTTGAGCCAGAGGAAGATCCACGTATTACAAATATAGGGCGCTTTTTACGAAGAACAAGTTTAGATGAACTACCACAGTTTATCAATGTCCTTAAAGGTGATATGAGTTTAGTTGGTCCAAGACCAGTAATTCAGGAGGAATTAAAAGAATACGGCTCTAAAACTTCAGACTTTTTATCTGTGAGTCCTGGTTTAACAGGTTATTGGCAAGTGAGTGGTAGAAGTGATGTAGGATACCCAGAAAGGGTGGATATAGAATTATATTATGTATACAATCAATCTTTAAAATTAGATATTATTATCTTATTTAAAACAGTTTTATTGGTCGTATTACGTAAAGGTGCTTATTAATAATCTTTTATACAATCTAAGGTTGAACAAGATTTTGTTAACTTGTGAAAAAATCAAATTATTAAATTTAGCTTGGAAAGTAAATGATGGTGAAATGAAGAATGAAATCGATAGCATTGCGGAGCAAAAATCTATTTGGAAAAATTAAATTAGTAACTAATAAAGCTATGGAGAAAGGCTTCGTACATCTTCTTAGTGCGAATTTTTTGCTACAAATAGCGGGATTCGGAGGGCAGATATTTTTAACAAGAATTTTATCTGTTGAAGACATTGGAAGATTAAAGGTATTGCAATCTTTTTTAAGTAATTTAACAATTATAGCTGGATTAGGATTGAATGTTGCCATATTAAAAATGTGTTCTGAAAAAATTAGTATACAGCAAAAGCAGAGATTATTTGAAGATGGTTTCAAGGTAACGGCAATTTTCTCGGTACTTATTACTTTATTAACCTTCATTATAGCGGGATTCGGAGGTTTTTCATCGGATATCCAAATAAATAATCTAATGAAAATTTATGCTTTTCAAATACCTTTCCTTTCTATAAGTGCGTATTTTGTCGCTTACTTACAATCTCAGAAAAAAATTCATTTAATGTCTAATGTACAAAGTATTTCTAAAATTGCTGTAGTAATAATAAGTATTTTAGGAGCATACATTTATGGAATGACAGGCTACATAATTACTTTAGTAATTGCATTATCATTAACCACATTATTATTTGTACCTTTCATTAAATCTGAGTTGCAATCCATAAAATATAAGCGAATAGACAAAGGATTAATCGCGAAGCCATTAAAATTAGGTAGCTATTCGTTTATTACAAATTTATTAGGTCAATTAATACTTACATTTAATGTCCTTATTTTAAATTACATGAATGTGGATCCAAAAGAAGTAGGTTATTATGGTATAGCGCAGCTTATAATCACTTCTATGATGATTATTCCTAATACGCTAAATCAATTAATGATACCGTATATATCTGAGCAAACAGATAATAGGGTTCAAATAAAAAAGATGTTGAAAAAATTTGAGAGTAGAATGTTGATGATAACGGCGTTATTATGTACATCAACATTTTTCATAATACCGTTAATAATGCCAATGATATTTGGAAAAGAGTATGTGAATTCAGTACCTTATTTTCAAGTACTTGTAATAGGATTGTTCTTTTGGAGTATTTATTCACCTAAAGGAATCACATTACTTAGTATAGGGCGAGTTGATTTGAACTTTAAAGTGAGTTGTATTTCTTTTGGCTTTAATATAATCCTTAATTTCATATTAATTTATAAATTTGGAGCGTTAGGCGCAGCTATAGCAACAACAGCTACATATTTTATAACCATTTTCATCAATAGAATTTATTTTAAAAAAGTATAAAAAAAGAATGAGGAGAAGATTCCTCATTCTTTTTTTGTCGGTATATTATGTATATAGAATTAAAATTAAAAGGGAGAAACCTATGAAGATTTTATATTTAGTTAATATGGATCCTCAAAATAAAACCGGATTATTCAATGCAACTCATAAGAGAATTAAGTTGAACGATGATAAGGTTGATAGTGAAAAATATTGTATAAATTTTTATGATGGAATAGTATTGAAATTATTGAAAAAATTATTGAAGAAAAAAATTTATCAAAAAGAGGGGGAGTATTTTATATATGAAGATATAAAATATAGAAAACTCTTTTTGAAGAATACGATTACGAAAAAGGTTTTAGAAAAGTTAGGAATAGACTTTTTAGTTTATTTAGAGGTGATTTTAAGAAATAAGGTAAAAATACAAGAGTTTGATATGGTAAGTGCTCATTGGGGACATACTCAAGGAAGTTTAGCTTACTATATTAAGCGCTTTTTGGGGATTCCATATGCATTGACATTGCATGGTAGTGATATTCATACTATGCCTAAACAAAGTGCGAATTTAAAAAAAGTAATTGTTCGGAACCTAGAATATGCGGATGAAAATATTTTTGTGAGTGAGTATTTACAAAAAGAAGCTAGAGATCTTGGCTATTGTGGGAATAATTTTTCAATTGTATATAATGGTATCGATAGAGAAAAATTTTATCCAGTGTGTTCAAAAAAGAAGAGTGAATTAAGAGCTAAGTATGGCCTTAAAGGGTATTTGGTGGGTTATATTGGTAATTTAGTTGAAGTGAAAAGAGTAGATAAAATTCCTCAAATATATAAAGAACTCAATAAAATTACTGAAGATGAATTTACTTTTCTCATTATAGGCGACGGAGATTTAAAGCAAGAGATGGAAAGAAAATTTAATGAAATTAATGCTAAATTTTTGTTTACTGGAAAGGTAGCGCCCCAAGAGGTAGTCGACTATCTTAGTGTAATGGATGTATTAATTTTACCTAGTCGCCAGGAAGGATTGGGGTCAGTTTTATTAGAAGCACAAGCGTGCGGTATACCTGTAATTGGAAGTAGTAATGGTGGAATTCCGGAAGTAATTATTGATAAAACTTGTATTATAAAAGATGATCAATATTTCGAAGAAAAATTGGCTGAAAAAATTTTATCTATCGTTAAAAATAAATACAGTATAAACCTCTCTAATGATTGGCTAAATAATTTTGACTGGGATAAAAATGGTGAAAAAGAATTAAATTTATACAAGAATATTATAAATGAAAAGTAAGATGTATTCTATTTGATGAGAAAAATCTATAAGTTTTTAGTGAGTAGTGCATACGAAAGAGATGTAATTATATAAACTGAGAAGGTGGCTGGATAGAAAATGAAAAGGGTAGTAGTAATCAGTTACTGGTATTATCCAGAAAATGTAGCTCGGGCCTTTCATGTGAAAGGGATAGTTTCCTCCTTGATAAAGGATGGGTATCATGTGGATCTAGTGCTCCCCCAAAATGCTATGTACCAAGAAATAGGTAATAAAAACTCAAATAATATTACCTTGCATCAAGTTAAACCAGGTATTTTACTTCATAAAGAAAAAAATAGATGGGATGTTAACAGAAATATATTAAACAATTCTCATAGTAACCTTCTTACTAAAGGGCTAAAAAAATTATACGATGTACTTATTTGGCCAGATAGAACAATTGAATGGGCAATTAATGCTTACCGTTATGTAAAAAAAAATAAGTTACATAGTAATAGTATGGCCATGGTGACTGTGGGGTTACCAGTGTCTACCCACATTACAGGACATTTATTAAAAAAAGATGTTCCCCATTTAAAATGGATAGCTGATTATGGTGATCCATTCTCTTATAACCCGGATCGAGAAATAAGAAAATATGATAGATTTCTGGAATCAAGGATGCTTAATAATGTAGATTCGATTGTCATTCCAACGGAAAGTGCGATAGATTGCTATACTAGTTTAGGAGTAAATAAATCGCAAATTCATGTTATTCCCCAACTATTTGAGGAGGAGCAAGGGGAAAGTAATTATGAGGTAGATAAAGATAAATTCAATATAATGTATGCAGGATCTTTTTATAGGGGCATACGCAGTCCAGTGGAATTTATCCATGCGTTATCTTTAGCTAGTAAGAGGAATAAACAAATAGAATTTCACTATTTTGGGAATGTGACAGCTTTAGAAGAATTTTTAAATATGGAAGGATTGGATAAAGAAAAACTTCCTATTAAAATTAATGATTTTAAAAGTAGAAGTGAGATTCTTAATATTATGAGGGAAATGGATTTGTTAATTAATTTAAATAATAAAAGTACAAGTCAAATTCCAAGTAAAATTATTGATTACCTCTATGCTAACAAACGGATTTTAAATATTGGAAACAACCTAAATGAATTATTTGATAATGTAGATAATGAGAAGGAAAAAATTGCTGATAGATTAGTAGAAATTAGTTTAAATCCGTTAGAATTTAATTATGATCAATTAAAGAAATTTTATAGTTATAATTTAAATTCTACAAAGTATTTGAATTTATTAAAATAGGATTTTGTAAATAATATTATCAGCTTTGTTTAATTGTGATATGTTGATGTGCATTTTAATGATTAAGATATTTAACAGAATTTAGGATAGGATGATATAAGTAAATGCAAAGAGGAAGAATAGATTTACTCTTTTATAAAATATATATATATATTGCAGCGATTTTTGGATTTTTGTGGTTGCATCCTTTTTTTACTTGGAATAATGCTATGATTCCTCTTTTTGCGGGAATCCATATTTCAATGTTTTTATTTTGGGCATTTATATCAGATTTTAAAATTAATAAGACAGGTATATTAAGTGCTTTTTTTGCCTTAATATTAATTACTTTATTTAGTTTTAAGGATGAGAATATAGTGCGTAATTTATGCTTATATTCAGCTTCCTTAATTCCTTTAGTATTAATAAAACAAGAAGATCGTTTAAAGATTTATGATAAATTTATTAAAATTGTTGCTATATCACTTATTCCGGCTATAGTTATAGCTATTTTCTTATTTATAGGGTTTGATATACAGTGGTCACAATTATCTAGTACATCATGGACAAAACCATTTTATAGAAACTATTATAATCTTTCTATCTACCATTTCTTTAATGGTGCAGATCAAAGATACTTCTTTCCATGGGGGGGGAGTATTGATAGGATTTGTGGGATGTTTGATGAACCAGGTGTTGTTGGAACAGTGAGTGGTTTAATTTTGGCCTCAAAGGGATTTTCTTTGCGGAGAAGTTATGAAAAGATAATTTTTATTGCTGGTATACTATCGTTTTCTTTTGCTTTTTATATAATATTACTAGTGTATGTATCAATAAAAAAATATAAATATATATGGGTAATATTGGGGACGTTGATAATATTAATGAATACGGTTCCTAAAGATAGTTATGTATATACTAAAATTTTGTATAGGCTAGATTTGGGTAATAAGGAAATAGAGGGAAACAATAGAGGGAATGCTGGTTTTGAGCAAATATATAAAGAATTTAAGCAAGATGGAAACTTGTTATTAGGAATTAAAGAGAAAGAATATCTTTATAAAGCAAATGCATATGGTTCAGAAGCGTTATCTTGGAAAACTTTTGTGGTGATAAATGGTTTATTATTATTTATTCTCCATACTTTATATTTTATGGGTTATGCGTTTAATTTAAAAAATAGTAATGTATGGATTTTTACCATAATTTATTTATTATCAATTTACCAAAGACCCTATGATTTTACATTAAGTTATTGGCTTATATTTATGGGGGGAATCGTAGCAGCGAGTAATATAGATATATTAAAAAATAATAAGTTAAATACTAATATTGAGTAGATTAATGAAACCAGGAGTTTACTAAATTAAGGATATAAGAATACCTTTATATTAAGGAGGATTTAAGAATCTGTACTAATTAAATTCTTAAATCCTTTTTTATGTTTTTAGTATGTGGATTGGAGCGAGTATATGCCAGAAATAGCATTATTAATTCCTGTATATAACGATCAAGTTGGTTTAAATCAAACCTTAGAATCTTTATTGAAGGAAACAAAAGAGAAAGTAGATGTAGTAGTTGTTGATGACGGTAGTAAGGAACCAATCTATGTTCCTGAGACTGTAGGGATTCACCATATTATTTTTATAAAATCCGAAGTCAATAAAGGAATTGAGCATGTCTTAAATTTAGGATTAAAGTATATTTGTGATAATGGCTATACATTTGTTGCCAGGATAGATGCAGGAGATACAATTGAACCTAATCGATTTTATAAACAGAAACAATATATGTTAGATAATCCAAATTATATGTTGATAGGATCGAACGTAAGGCATACAGATATGGATGGTAAAGAAGTGTTTATAGAGCGTGTGCCGCTTTCAACAGAAGAGATAAAAAAGAAGATGCATATTAATAGTTGTTTCCCACACCCATCTGTTATGTTTAGAACAGTGATTATTGAGGATATTGGTGTATATCATACGGATTTTCCGGCAGCAGAAGATTACGAATTTTTCTTTAGGATAATGAATAAGTATGAGGTTTCAAATTTAGATGAAGTTCTCATTTGTAAAGAAATTAATCCTAATAGTATCTCATTAAGTAGGCGAAAGAGACAGTTATATAGCAGAATTAAAATTCAAAAAAAATATTTTAACCCCCTAGTTTTAGAAAGTTATATGGGATTAGTAAAATCTTTTATCTTGCTAATAGCTCCTAATAAAATAATTATTGGTATTAAGTCTTTACTAAGTAGATCTTCTAACTAATGATAAAAGGGGTCATGAGCAATGAAAAAGGTTGTTTTTATATGTGAGGCGTTAGGTGGAGGAGTTAGGAGACATTTAGTGGACGTACTCTCCAATCTAGATTTAGATGAATATGAGGTACATGTTGTACATGGTACTAAGCGGGTAGATGATGTATTTCTATCGGCAAAAAATAAGCTTATGAAAAAAGGGCTTTATTTTTATGAAGTCACAGAAATGGTAAGGGAATTATCAATTAAGAATGACATAAGAGCTACAAAATCAATTATAAAAATACTAAGAGAAATTAGGCCACAAATTGTTCATTGTCATAGCTCTAAAGCAGGTGCAATAGGCAGGATAGCGGCAAAAATATGTGGGATAAAAAGGGTATACTATACACCACATGCATATGTATTTCAAAACCCAAATTTATCCCTGAAGAAAAAATTTGTATATAAAAACATTGAAAAACTATTAGGCTTCTTAACAACAAAAGTTCTTCATGTTTCAAAAGGTGAAGAAACATTTGCCTTGGAGCATAAAGTCATTTCGTTAAATAAGTCAATGGTAGTATATAATGGTATTTCATTTCCCGCTATAGATAGTAAATTTCCTTTAAAAGATTGTGAAGAGAAATTGATAGTAGGAACAATTGCGAGAATGGATTATCAAAAAAATCCATGGTTATTTATTCGTATAGCTGAACAGGTAATTAGGGAAAATCAAAACGTTGAGTTTGTGTATATTGGGGACGGAGAGTATTTTAAAGAAGTTTTCGATTATGTTCAAAAAAATAATTTAGATAAATTTATTAAATTAAAAGGATTTCATTCGAATCCAGATATAGAATTAAATCGCTTTGATATATTCCTATCTACCTCCTTATATGAAGGTATGCCTTACTCATTAATAGAGGCGTTATCATATAAAAAACCTATTATTGCGACGGATGTTGTAGGTAATAATGAAATAGTGCTTGATGATTATAATGGTTATCTTTTTGATAAAGATAATGCTGAAGAGGGAACACAAAAAATATTAGAAATTATAAAAGATCCTATATTATATGACAAGCTATCTAAAAATAGTCTTAGGACATTTGAAGAGACCTTTACAATTGAAAAAATGCTATCTTCAATAGAAGAGTTATATTCCAAATGAAAAAATTATAGGTAGTGCAATGAGTCTTTATAATTAAAGAATTAATCATCACTAATACGTAATAATAGGATTTGATTAATTGAAAGAATAATAAAGTATAGTATTTTTATATGAAATGTTCTAGTAAGTATAAGTTTGTATGATTTTATATTTATTATAATTTTAATATATGAGCTAAATAATAAAAAGATAAGGATTGGTGAAAATGAATAAGAAAGTTTGTGTGGTAGGTTTAGGTTACATTGGTTTACCAACTTCAGCTATTTTTGCAAAAGCGGGATATGATGTTATAGGGGTAGATGTAAACCCTGTTGCAATTGAAATGATTAATCAAGGTAAAGTTCATATTGAAGAGGTTGGATTAGGAGAATTAGTTAAAGATGTAGTAGAAAAGGGGAAATTGAGCGCTAGTGTAGAACCAACCAAAGCCGATGTGTTTATTATTGCTGTTCCTACACCACACAATGCTGATCATACTGCAAATTTAGACTATGTCGTAGAAGCTACTAAGTCTATTTTACCATTCTTACAGAAGGAAAGTATTGTAATTGTAGAATCTACGATTCCACCAAGAACTATTGATGATATAGTGGCTCCAATTATTGAGGAACAGGGATGGAAAGTAGGGGAAGAAATTTACCTTGCACATTGTCCGGAACGTGTGTTACCTGGACGTATTTTAATTGAATTAGTAGAGAATACAAGAATAGTTGGTGGGATTAATAAAAAATCTACGCAAAAAGCAGCCGAAGTTTACGGTTGTTTTGTAAAAGGGGAAATCCTTGAAACTACTGCTGTAACAGCAGAAATGTCTAAGCTTATGGAAAACACATTCCGCGATGTAAATATTGCATTAGCAAATGAATTAGCAAAAATCTCTGAAAAACTTGGCGTAAATGCTTTAGAAGTTATTAAATTAGCTAACCATCATCCTCGAGTAAATTTACATCTTCCAGGACCAGGGGTTGGAGGACATTGTTTAGCAGTGGACCCGTATTTTATTATTGAAAAGGCACCCGAAGAGTCTCAATTAATTTCTAATGCGCGCTTTATAAATAATTCTATGCCTGTATTTGTTGTAGAGCAATTAGCAAAAATTATTCCAGATAAAAATGCAAAAGTTGCAGTTTTAGGAATTACATATAAAGGTAATATCGATGATGTCAGAGAAAGTCCAGCTATGACAATTGTAGATTTACTTAAAGAACAGGGTTATGAAGTTGCTGTACATGATCCTCATGTTCATGAAAATCAGGTCCATTTTAATTTATATAGTCTAGAGAATGCTGTAAAAAATGCAGAATGTATTTTAGTACTAACAGACCATAATGAGTTTAAACAAATAGATGAACAAGTCATTATTGATAACGCAAGAAAGGCTATTATATTTGATACACGTAATTGTATGAATATAAGCAGTAAACAAATTTCTTATTACAATTTTAATAATCTATATGAACTAAGAAGTTTATCAAGCATAAGAGTATAATGAACTAATTGCAAATGGTTGGTTAAAAATATGTTTTATTAAATTAGATATTTTATACGAAGTGTATATAAAGATTTGAATTCTTGCAATTGAATGCATAAAGGAATTTGATTATTTATGATGACTATAGATATTTTGAGTGTATTTAGGCTATAATTGTAACTATGTTTTTTGAGAAAAGATTTCGATTTTCGAAAGAAGGTTAAAAAATGAAAAAGAAAATTTTATTCTGGGTTCTAGGTATTATTGGAATTCTTATTGTCGGTGGTGGAGTATATGCTTATACTGTTTATTCTAACGTTTCTAATACATTAGATGCTGTTCATAAACCATTAGATCGTGAGAAATCTGAAAAACGAGAAAAGAAGGTAGATATTTCAGATCAAAAACCAATATCTATTTTAATGATGGGGGTAGACCAACGTGGTGAAGACCAAGGAAGGTCGGATTCATTAATGTTATTTACATTAAATCCTACGACGAAATCTATGAAAATTGTTAGTATTCCACGTGATTCTTATACAGAAATCGTTGGAAAAGGTACAAAAGATAAAATTAATCATGCTTATGCTTTTGGCGGAATTGATATGGCTGTAAAAACAGTAGAGAATTTTCTTAATGTACCAGTTGATCATTATATTGAAGTAAATATGGATGGATTTAAAGATATTGTAGATGCTGTTGGTGGTGTAGATGTAAATAATGATTTAGATTTCACATATGAAGGAATTCATTTTGAAAAAGGAAACATTCATTTAGATGGTAGAAAGGCATTACATTATTCTAGGATGAGAAAGCTTGACCCACGTGGTGATTTCGGACGTCAAATGCGCCAACGTCAAGTAATTCAAGGAGTAATTAAACAGGGTGCTACAGTTTCTTCTCTAGCAAGTTACGGTGATGTATTAAAAGCAATTGAGAAAAACGTTAAAACAAGTTTAACGCAAGACCAAATGTTTGATATTCAAAAGAATTATAAAGATTGCATGCAGAATAGTGAAGAAATCCAAATTCCAGGTGATGGCCACAAAGCTGCTGATGGTATTTGGTACTACTATGTTCCAGATGCAGCGAAACAAGATTTAACGAATAAGTTAAGAGCGCATCTTGAATTGACTAAGTAATATGTAATAACCCAACTCCTTTGGAAGGAGTTGGGTTTATTTTTGCATGGATTTATATTAGTATTATATATTGTGAGATTAATAGATGAGGTGAATCGATGAATAAGAAAGCAGTACTTGTCCTTGTTATTTTTGTATTGTTTGTAGCTTCGATTGTGAGCGGTAAATTGTACTGGAATAAGAAGATTGCAAATGCAACAGGACAAACGAGTGAAGTAACGAAAACAAAAGCTGAAGTAAAAGATAGCGGAGCAAAGAAAGAAGAGAAAAAAGAAGAGAAAAAACAAGATGCGAAGTCATCTTTTAATGAGGCATACGCGAAGAACTTGCCAGATGCAGTGAAAGAGAAGTTAAAGAAAGCTGCTGAGGATAAAAAGGCAGTAAATCTTGTTATTGTTGGTGATGAAGCTTCTTCATCTGAAAAAGGTGCTTGGGCAGCTAAGCTAACGGCTAATTTAGAAACTGCTTATGGTAAAGGTTTATGGAATGTGACGGTAAAGGAATATAAGGGTGAAAGTACAGAAGAATTAATTACGAATAAACGTGATAAAGAGATTGCGAAAGAGAAGCCAGATGTGATTTTATATGAACCACCGTTTATTACTGATAATGGTAAAACTGGTAATGGGAATTCTGTCGCGAATACGCAGAAGTTCGTTCAAGCACTTTCTACTAGTGTAAAGGGTGCTACGATTATGATTCAACCATCAAATCCAGTGTATGGTGCGAAGAATTATCCGAAAGCGATTGAAGCATTAAAACAATTTGCTTCGCAAAATAATTATACATATGTTGATCATTGGGGAGCGTGGCCTGATGCAACAACAAAGGCTATCCTACCATATTTAAAAGAAGAATTTGGTTTCCCAAGTGATAAGGGACATGAAGTTTGGGCGCAATACGTAACTGATTATTTTGTAGCTAAGTAATGAAGGAGAGATAAAAGGTGTACGAGTTCCCGTATACCTTTTCCTTTTATAATTAAGAGATCTGAAAATAGTAGGAGGAAAACAATGAACTCAATCTTAATCTGTGGCGGAGCTGGCTACATCGGTTCTCACGCTGTAAAAAAATTAGTAGACGAAGGTTTATCGGTAGTAGTGGTAGATAACTTACAAACTGGTCATGAAGATGCAATTACGGAAGGTGCGAAGTTTTATAATGGTGACCTTCGTGATAAATCCTTTTTAAGGGATGTTTTTAAACAAGAGAATATTGAGGCGGTTATGCACTTTGCAGCTGATTCTTTAGTTGGGGTTAGTATGGAGAAGCCCCTTCAATATTATAATAATAATGTGTATGGTGCTCTTTGCTTGTTGGAGGTAATGGATGAGTTTAAGGTAGATAAGTTTATTTTCTCTTCTACTGCAGCAACGTATGGTGAGGTAGATGTGGACCTTATTACTGAGGAAACGATGACAAATCCTACGAATACGTATGGAGAGACGAAGTTAGCAATCGAGAAGATGCTTCATTGGTATAGCCAAGCTTCTAATTTACGTTATAAGATTTTCAGATACTTTAACGTGGCAGGTGCTACTCCAAATGGTATTATCGGGGAAGATCATCGTCCAGAGACGCATTTAATTCCTCTTGTACTGCAAGTGGCTTTAGGTCAACGTGAGAAGATTATGATGTTCGGTGATGATTACAATACACCAGATGGCACTTGTATCCGTGATTATATTCATGTTGAAGATTTAGTAGCGGCTCATTTCTTAGGGCTTAAAGATCTACAAAACGGCGGAGAGAGTGATTTCTATAACTTAGGAAATGGTAATGGTTTCAGTGTAAAAGAAATTGTTGATGCAGTTCGTGAGGTTACAAATCATGAAATTCCTGCTGAGGTAGCACCGCGCCGTGCGGGCGATCCAGCACGTTTAGTTGCTTCTTCTCAGAAAGCGAAAGAGAAGTTAGGATGGAATCCTAATTATGTAAATGTGAAAACAATTATTGAGCATGCTTGGAATTGGCATCAAAAGCAACCGAATGGATATGCTAAATAAATATAATAAGTGAAAGAGAGGGTATCGTCGACAAAATATGTTCGACAATACCCTCTCTTTTTTTATAAGATTTTTGCTATACTAAACTGTACTATAATACATGATGGAAGGAGGAAAATAATGAAAATACTTGTGGTTGATGATGAATCGAGTATTCGTAATTTGATTCGGATGCAGTTGGAGATGGAAGGTTATGAAGTATTGGCAGCGGCTGATGGGAGAGAAGCTTTAGAGCGATGGAATGAAGGGCCGGACGTATTGATTTTGGATGTTATGCTTCCGGATACGGATGGGTATGAGTTGCTTCGTTTGTTCCGTGAGAGGGATAGGGATATTCCGGTGCTTATGTTAACGGCAAAGAGTCAGATGAATGATAAGTTGCTTGGCTTGCAGCTTGGTGCTGATGATTATGTGACGAAGCCGTTTAATTATGCGGAGCTTATTCTTCGGGTTAAGAATATGGCGCGGCGTGTAAAGAAGACGGAGGCCGCTGTAAGTCATGAAGTAATTGAGGCTGGAGAGATAGTGATTTGTCCTAAGGAAAGAAAGGTACATGTGAGTGGACAAGAGATTCAGTTAACGTACCGAGAGTTTAATTTATGTCAGTTATTTGTTTCAAATCCACAGCGTGTGTTTATGAGGGATGAGTTACTTGAGAAAGTATGGGGATTTGAGTATATCGGAAATACGAGAGCAGTTGATATTATGGTGCAGAGACTTCGAAAGAAGATTGGGACGAGCGGAGAATATATTAAGACAATTTATGGCGTTGGCTATAAACTGGATTGTTAAGTGGTGATGGTATGTCTTTAAAGCGAAATATGGTGTTTGGAATAGTTGGGCTGTTAATTCCGATTTTTGTTCTTTTATATGCAGTTGTTTATATTACGTTAGAAAAGAATATGTATCATAACGCAGCAGATTCTTTAGAAAAGTTAAGTGTAGAAGCACAAATTTATACGATGAATTATTTAGAGAAGGAAGCAGAAGTGGATACGCTTGGTCCTAATTCACTTTTAATTGCGTCGTATTTAGCGAAGCGTATGGATGTCCGTGTGCAGATGATTGGGAAGAATGGCGATGTTGTTGCAGATACACAAAAAGGAGCATTGCTTCACCGTAACATCGACATTGAGAGTTCCTTGAAGGGGAAGAAGTCTTATGTTTTCGAGGAGGCGGATCCCGCTCCCATTCTTTTGTTTTCAAGCCCGGTTTATTATGGAAACGATGTCATTGGAAGTATTCGTTTTATAAATGAGTTAACGGGTGAGAAGGAAGTTTTAACAAATGTGAGCTGGACGTTCTTAATGACGTCTCTTTGTTTAGTAGCTACCGGTATTTTCTTTGCGATTCGTTTAGCGAAGTCTCTTCATAAACCAATTGATCAGTTGAGACAAATGGCACAGAGGCTCGCGAATGGTGATTATAAGAGTAAGATTGAGTTAAATGAGTACGTGGAAATCGCTCAGCTTTCAGCATCTTTTAATGCGATGGCCGATGGAATTGAGCTACATATTAAGCAATTGCAGGAGGAGAAAGAGAAGCAGAAAGATTTCCTAGACCGCATTACGCATGAGCTAAAAACACCGCTAACAGCAATTATCGGTTATGTTGATTTAATTCCGAAGTTACATTCGAAAGAAGATGTACAGGAAAGTCTTCGTTATGTGGCTGTGGAAAGTGAGCGTTTATTATCACTTGTAGAGGAACTGCTTAAGTCCTCGAAATATGGGACGAGTACGTTTGAAGTGTCTCCTACAGTTGTGAATATAAAGGAATTGGCAGAAGAAGCAGTTTCAATTGTGAAACCTCGCCTAAATCAATTTGAAATTGAAGTGATAAATGAGTTAACAGATGTACATGTTGTTGCGGATTTTGATAAGACAAAGCAAATTTTCTTAAATGTGCTTGATAATGCAATTAAGTATAGTGATGCTTCGCACATTCGTATGAATGTAATTGTAAATGAGCATGAGGCAAAGGTTTTTGTTCATGATGATGGGATCGGTATAGATGAAGTGGTGCTTACAGAGTGGAATGAGTCTCCGAAAGGAAAGGCACTTCCTTCTAGCTACGGGAATGGTTATGGTTTGTATATTTGTCAGGAGATTATGAATAAGCAGGGCGGGAGTATGCGGATTGAGAGTAGTGAAGAAATAGGTACGACAATATTCATTACATTTTTGCTTCCGAGAAGGATGGAAGACATAAAAAACTTGAAAGCGGTTAAATGATACATTTATGAAACAATTATGCGGTATTTTCGAAACAACGTTTTTTTATCTTGGAGGTAGGCAGAAATGAAAAGGCTATCATTTCAAATTCTTATGTTTGTCATTTGTATGATTGTTTCTCTTGTTTTGTTTTATGTAATGGAGAAGCAAATCTATAATCGAATCAACATTGTAAATGATAAACAAGCCGTTTTACAAAGGGTGAATGAATCTCTTCCAATTGAATTGAAAGTAAGACATGAAAAGTGGGGAGAAATTGTTGTAACGGATGAAGTTCGTTTGCATACGATTGTTTCATTCTTTGACCGAATTCGAATAGAGCCAGGGGACGTTAAGAGCCAAGAACAAGTATTTACTGGAGAAGTAACGTACTTGAATGGACATAAGCGTACTTTTGCAGTAGGTGACTTGTTCCAGTATGGGGAAAATATGTACGGAAAGAATGGCATGGATCCGATGATTTCAGCACTTCAAACGTATTTATTAAGCCTGTATTACACGCCAGAGCGTATTAGTGATTTCTTTGCTTCAGCAAAGGATGTGGTAGTACGTCAAGGTGATGTGGTACGTACTATCAATCTTACGCACATACTTGATTCTATTCGATACGCAAAGCAAATTACAGATTACGGAGAAATTCAGAAGTTATTACAATCGCAGAATGAACCGATTGCTTATATTACAGCTTATAAAACAGGTAAGCGCGTAAAAAATGATCGTGAAGATATTCTTACGATTTCTGTGTATCCATCGTACTTTGTTGTGCAATATCTCGGTGATAATAACGGTAATGTCATGTATATGAAAGGCTCTCTAGCAGAGTTATTCGTAAAGGAGAATGCGTCATGAGAAAGATAGCCTTTTTCTTCTTTTTGCTAGTAATTGGAGGAGCGATGTCTAGTTGCTCTCGAGATACAACCTCTATTAAATATAGTAAAAATGGTCTCCCTATTTTGGATGATCGTCATATTGTTGCGTATGTAGCGGCTCGTGAGGAAGTTGGTGAAGCGTTACTTTCATCATTTTGTAAGCCGCGCGGATGTACGTATGAATTTATTCGTCTTTCAACAGAAGAACTTCTTCGTAGAGTGGAAGAAGAAGCTGGAAATCCGAAGGCGGATATTATTATTGGCGGTACAGTAGATGCGCATCAAATGATGAAGCAAAAAAATCTTTCTATTCCTGTGATAAGCCAACATGCAAATCGTATTTCAAAAACTGTTAAAGATAAAGATGGTTATTGGTACGGTTATGAAGTGGAGAAGCTGGCAATTGCGATTAATAAAGAGCGGTGGAACGAGGAAATAGCGCCGCTCGGTCTCTCGTATCCATTAAGATGGAAAGATTTATTGAATCCAGTATATAAAGGAAAGATTGTCATGCCCGATCCAAATGTTTCAGGTACAGCATATACGTTTTTTCAATCACTTATTGATACATTAGGTGGAGAGGAAGCGAAGGAATATGTGAAGAATCTGGCAGAACAAGTTGGAGAAGTAACAGTGAATGGTTACATCCCAGCAGAACTTGTTGCGAGTGGTGAATATATGATAGGCATCAACTTTATGGGAGATCAGAGAATGCTTCAAAAACAAGGCTTTCCGATTTTAAGTAACGAACCTGAGCAAACAGGGTTATCCGTTAATGCGATTTCTAAACTAAAACGTGCACCGAGTGGTATTATTGCGGATTTATTTATTGATTATTGTTTATCAGAAGAATCGGGTCACATTTTAGAAAAAGTGTCGTTTGGCGTGCCAACGATGTTTGCGAAGAATGAGAAAGAAATAGAAGGACAGCCGGTTAGAAGGACGAACCAAAATATATCAAATAGCGGAATAATCGAGATATGGAATAGACAGCGTCTCTCTCTGAAGTGAGAAAAGGAGACGAAAATATATGTTTAAATGGCTCAAGCCAGCACCTGCAATTGAAAGATTGCCAGCGGATATGATCGACCGTGTATATCGATTACTACGTATTCGTGTGTTAATCGGGATTTCAGTTGGATATGCTGCTTATTATTTAGTTCGTAGTAACTTTACGTTATCAAGTACGTATTTAGTACAAGAATATGGTTTTAGTACAGCTGAAATTGGTCTACTAGGTTCAGTAATGGCAATTGTTTATGGATTTAGTAAGTTCTTTATGGGTAATTTATCAGATAAAGCTTTCGCCCAGCGCTTTATCGCAGTAGGTTTATTCTTATCAGGGCTTGTAAATATTTGTTTCGGCTTTGCATCATCATTTGGGATGATTGTTACATTACTTGTTGTTAACGGTATTGTACAAGGTATGGGAGCACCACCTTGTAGTATTGTTATGACGAAATGGTTCTCGAAGAAAGAACGCGGTACGAAAACAGGTCTTTGGAATATTTCACATAACGTTGGTGGAATGCTTGTGCCACCACTTGTCGGAATTGGTGTAGGTATTTTTGGTGAAAACCATTGGCAAGGCGGCGTGTTTATTTTCCCTGCAATTATCGCAATGGTAATTTCAGTTCTTGTTTGGATTAATGCGAAGGATACACCAGAATCTGAAGGTCTTCCTCCAATTGATGAGTATCGTAATGACTATGAAAATCTTGAAAAAGCAGATAATGCTAACAAGATGTCACCAAAAGAAATTTTAATGAAGTATGTAGTGAAAAATAAATTTGTATGGTTCTTATGTATTGCGAATGCTTTTGTTTATTTAATTCGTTTCGGTGTTATTAACTGGGTTCCACTTTATTTAACGACAGTTAAAGGATTTTCAAAAGCAGAAGCGCATGCGGCATATGCAATCTTTGAAGGTATGGCAATTCCAAGTTCATTAATCGTTGGTTTTTTAAGTGATAAATTATTTAAAGGAAAACGTATGCCATTATGTATTATTAGTATGGTTGGAGTTGTTATTGGTACGTTTATATATTGGCAAGCAACTAGCGTACTTGTTGTAAGTATTGCAGTTTCTATTATCGGTTGTTTAATTTATGTACCACAGTTCTTAATCGGTTTAAGTGCGATGGAATTAGTACCGAAATTTGCAGTAGGTACGACAGTTGGTATGTGTGGTCTATTCGGTTATGTAGGCGGAAGTCTTGTAGCTAACGCAGCAATTGGTGTTATTGTTGATCGCTCTGGCTGGGATGGTTGTTTCATCTTACTATTAACAGGTGCGGTTTTATCAACAATCTTCTTATTTATTGTTCAACGTGGACATGAGAGAAAAGATCCTAAAGTAGCGTAATATTTTGTTTGAAAAGCTATCCAATTGTGTGTGATTGGATAGCTTTTATATTAGAAAAAACAAACAGTATGTAAAATTGCAGTTTAATATATAAATGATTTTTGTTAATTAATATAATTTTTTTAGATTTAATAAACCAATTACGTACATAGTTAGACCGAAAAATCCGCCGCCACAGATGAAAATTACAACCTTAAATAAAGAAATAGAGATTTCTTCTGAGCCTACATAGGGAAGGATATAATTCATAAAAACAAACATTTGAAAGCCCCAAAGCACACCTGCTTTTAAGCCAGCTTTTCTTAATTTTTTCTTGTGTTGTAAATATTCTTCTTTTGTTGCACATTCAGTATCACTTAAACCTTTTTTCTTGAATTTAAAGGCTAAGTAATTAGCATAAATCATATTAGATAGAAAAATGAATATTGTCCCTATAGATATTGTGTGATTCATAGTATCAACAAGTAACATAATAAGCATTACCAACATATTTAACCACCACAAACCAATTCCAGCTACAGATAACTCTTTATTGATTTCTTGTTTTTGGTATTCATCTCTCTCACTTAGTGTTCCAACAAAACTATTATAAACTCTTTCTTTCCATTCAATTTTCATCATTTAATCTCCCTCCCAAAATAGACTATTTAAATCTGTTTTTAGTGCTTTTGCTAATTCGATACATAAGGCTAAAGAGGGGTTATATTTATTGTTTTCAATTAAATTTATTGTCTGTCTCGCTACGTTAACTTTTTTAGCTAATTCTAGCTGCGATAGACCTTCAGATTTTCGATATTGTTTAACGTTATTCAAATATAATCCTCCCATTGATGGTTGTAGACCTCGTTTACCGAAATGTCATTTATATGTGACATTTTATAATTGAATAGATGAAATGTCAAATATATATGACAAAATAGCGATGATACAATTAGGAAAATGATTTTAATGATTCATTTTGGCAAGAAGTTTGTTAATAAAGAATGGCTTCCATTCAATTAAAATTGCTCTTTTTCCTTTCCTTAAATCTATCTTAAAAGATATAATGTCATATTTCTAATCATTGGAATTTTTGTTACAATATAAATGGATGTGTAAAACTTTGTAAAAAGATTGTAATAATATACAATTTATTTTCAGAAAGTTTTATACAATTGTGGTATTTATTAAACTATTAATTTATAAAGGGAGAGAGAATATGTTACCAAATACGGTTCGTACTCCAAATAAGAAGAAGAAATGGATTATTATTGGGGTTATTGCACTAATTGTTATTGTAGCGGCGATTAATATTTTTGTTATGCAAGGTAAGAAGAAGGGTGCATCAACAACGTCTGATGCTGTAAGTTTTGAGAAAGTAACAGAACGTAAGCTGAATAATACGAAGTTAATTTCTGGTCAGGTGAAGCCTGGTAATATTGAAAGCTTCTATGCAGATCCGGCCAAAGGGAAAGTGAAAGATATTGAGGTAAAAGAAGGGCAAGAGGTAGAAAAAGGTACGAAGTTATTCTCTTATGACAATGAAGAGATTAACCTTCAAATGAAGCAAGCTGAGCTTGATCAGAAGATGGCGGATATGCGTTATGATCAAGGGAAAAAGAAGATTGATTCATTGAAGAAAGAAATTAAGAAGGCGAAAGATAGCGGAGCTGGGAAAGAAGTAACAGATCCAATGGACGAGCAAGTAAACGAGTTAGAGATAGGACAAAAAACAATTGACCTTGAGAAAGAAAAAGGAAAGTTGCAGAAAGAAGAGTTAAGTAAGAAGCAGAAAGAACTTACGATTTATAGTAATTTCGCTGGTGTTGTTCAAAAGTTAGATAAAGATGCGGCACAAAGCTCATCTCAAGCGTTAGGTGGTCAAGGAAAAGCGTTTTTACAAGTAGCTTCTAAAGACCCATTCCAAGTTCAAGGTACGTTAACTGAGCTTCAAAAGTCACAAATTCAAAAAGATCAAACATTCACTGTAACGGCAAAAGCAAATAATAAGAAGAAGTGGACAGGTAAGATTACAGAGGTAAGTGAGTTCCCAACAAGTGCAGAGATGGCGCAAGCTGGCGGCATGGGTGAAGCAACTCAAAATATGTCTCAATATACATATAAAGCAAGTCTTGATAGCCAAGATGGTTTATCTCCAGGTTACCACGTTTCTCTGCAAGTAAACTTAGAGAATAAAAAGATGATTGCTGTCCCAAGTAAGAGCATTGTAGCAAAAGGCGATGATGCATTTGTTTATGTTGAGGATAAAGGTAAGCTTCGTAAACAAAATGTGAAAAAAGGTTCTACTGATGGGGACTGGACAGAGGTTGTAGAAGGCGTAACAGTGGGGCAAAAGGTGGTTAAAAATCCTTCCGACGATGTGTATGACGGAATGGAAGTGAAAGAGAAATGATTACGTTAAATAATATTGCTAAAACGTATTATCAAGGAAAATTGGCAGTGCCGATTTTGCATGGTATTAGTTTAACAATTCAGAGCGGTGAGTTCGTTTCTATTATGGGACCGTCTGGTTCTGGTAAGTCAACGCTTATGAATATTATCGGTTGTTTAGATCGTCCAACAGAAGGCGAATATATGCTGAATGACGTGAATATCTTAACAGCAGACGAGTCAAAGCTTGCTTTAATTCGTAATGAATATATTGGCTTTGTATTTCAGCATTTTAATTTACTACCTCGTCTTTCCGCAGTGGAAAATGTTGAGCTTCCGCTCGTATATGGTGGCGTGAAGAAAGCGGAGCGTCGCAAGCGTGCTTTGGAGGCGTTAGGTAAAGTTGGATTGGCAGATCGCGTGCATCATTTACCAAATGAGTTATCAGGTGGACAGAAGCAGCGTGTAGCGATTGCAAGAGCGATTGCGAATAATCCAACGTTTATTATGGCCGATGAACCGACTGGTGCACTTGATACGAAGTCTGGTGAGCAAGTTATGGATATTTTTACGAAGCTTAATGCAGAAGGCACTACAATCGTCATGGTTACGCATGAAGAGGAAGTAGCAGCTTATTCTTCCCGCCGCATTGTACTGCGAGACGGGAAAGTTACAGAAGATAGAAGGTGTGCGGTATGAGTTTACTAGATAGTATAAAAATTGCCCTATCTTCTATTTTAGCTCATAAATTACGTTCAGCTCTTACGATGCTCGGTATTATTATCGGGGTAGGTTCGATTATTACGGTCGTTGCAATCGGGCAAGGCGGGGAAGCTGCATTGAAATCGCAGTTTGTTGGGGCAGGTAATCAAACGGTTCCGATTCATTATAGTGCAGATATAAACGATCCTTTCGGTATGGGAATGGTAGAAGCACCGAAGATAACTGAAGAAGACATTTTTGAAATTAAAAAAATTCCAGAAATCGCACATGTGGTAACAACAAATTCAACCATGGAACCACTTGATATTGAAGATAAAAAAGAAATGGTGAGTATTACTGGATTAGATAGTGAGTACTTTGCAGTAAATAAAGTAAAGTTGTTAAAGGGACGTTCTTTACAAGAATCAGATGTGGATCAAGGTAATAACGTTGTTATGATTAGTAAACAAATGGAAGAAAAGGTGTTTAAGGATACCAATCCAGTCGGTAAAATTATTGAAATGAAAGGTCAACCGATGCAAATTATTGGTGTCTACAAATCAGATAATGAGTTTATGGGAATGGGACCATCAGAAGCGCTAGTTCCAATTTCATTATGGCCGACACTGTATGGAAAAGATGAAATTCAAAATATTTCTGTTCAAGCAAAAAATGTAGATAATCTAGAAAAAGCAGGTAAAAAAGCTGCAGATGTTTTAAATAGTCGTAAACCAACTGATGCAACTGGTAAATATGAAGTTATGAATTTAAAAGAAATTCAAGAAGGTATTTCGAAGATGACCGGTATTATGACAATGATCATCGGTGGTATCGCTGGTATTTCATTAGTCGTTGGTGGAATTGGTGTTATGAACATCATGCTTGTATCTGTAACGGAGCGTACGCGTGAAATTGGTGTACGTAAAGCACTTGGAGCAACGCGTAGTAAAATTTTATTACAGTTTTTAATTGAAGCAGTTATGTTAACACTTCTAGGTGGTTTAATCGGAATTGGTCTTGGGTATGGCGGAGCATATATCGTTTCTACATTCGCAAAATGGCCACCACTCGTTTCATGGGAAGTTGTCGTTGGAGGCGTACTGTTCTCGATGACACTTGGTATTATTTTCGGATTAATTCCAGCGAACAAAGCTGCGAAATTAGATCCAATTGAAGCATTGCGTTATGAATAATTAATAGTGTAGTAGAACTACACATTACCGTTCTAGTGGGCGGTTCGTAGCCTCTTGCGTGAGGAAGTGAACCGCCCGTTAGAACGGGTTATATAAATAGAAGGAGGCGTTATAATGGAAGCGAATATTAATACGCAAGATGTAGTTTCAAAAAAGCCATCATTATTTGGAATGATTACTTCTCCAGGTGAGCAGTTTGAGAGAATGAAGACGAGTAATGCAGTTTGGGGTGCATTTTGGCTACTTGTTTTAATAGCTGGGCTTGTTGGGGGATTTGCTGCTTATGTATATTCTCTAACACCTGAAGCAATTAAGCTTAATAAGGAATTAGGTGTTACTGTTTCAGCTGCAATGACATATGGTATGGGATTTGGAATAATTGCTATTAGTATGGCATTTGTCTTTCTACTTAGTGCTGTGGTGTATAAAGTGTTAATGGTATTTATAAGCAATGATACTTCTTTTAAAAAGTTATTAGCGATTACTGTATATTCAAGTGTTATTTCATTACTAGGTTTATTAATAAATACGATTTTAGCATATATTTTAGGTGGATCAGGTCAAGAAATGTACACTGGCCTAGAGCCAATCTTTGCTTCAAGTAGTGGTGTTGTAAAAGGCATTGTAAGTAAATTTGAAGTGTTTACAATCTGGGGATATGCAGTTACATGGCTAGGTCTTCAAATTACAGCAGGTTTAACTAAAAAGCAGGCAACAATTATTACTATTGTTTTCTTTGTTTTAACTCTTGGAATGGGAGCTTTACAAGGTATGTTCCAATAAGGAAATAAAATAAAAAAGGTGACTCTTCAAGAGAGTCACCTTTTTTATTTTTACCCTTACTTCAAATACCGCCAACAAAATTTCAAATACTACATAGTGTAATTTCAAATTCCGTCGGTAGTATTTGAAATTACTCACAGTGAAATCTTTTCTTTATTTTTATATTGTGAAGGTACCGCGGAATACTAGAAAGGTATACCTTTTAGAAACGGGTACTGTGTGAAGCCAGCGACTTTTAAAGAGGCAGTTGTTTTGTATGAAGGGATGATTGTAAATCAAATAAAGAAATTAGGTATTCGTAAAGATTATGAAGAGTATTATCAATGTGGTTTAATTGGTCTTTGGTATGCGTATGAAAGATTTGATGCAAAGAAGGGGTGTTTCCCTGCATATGCAGTTGTAACGGTGCGTGGTTATATATTAGAAAGATTGAAGAAAGAATCTACTGTACAAGAAAGATGTGTATGTGTAGGAGAGTATGAGGACATCTTTCATTTTGAAGATGTTGAAATGAGAGTGAAGGATTTTATGAGTGTGTTAGACGAGAAGGAGAAATATATTATTTTTGAACGTTTTTTTGTAGGGAAGACGATGGGAGAAATCGCTTTAGAGACGGAAATGACATATTATCAAGTAAGATGGATGTATCGGCAAGCACTCGAGAAAATGCGAGATAGTGTAAGAGGATAAAAATAGCAAATAGAATGGAAGGTAAGGAAATACTACCTTCCATTCTATTTGTTATTAAGGTGATGAATCTTGCATGTTCATTTGGGATAATACATATCCAGCTTTCCATAATTGCTGACTTAGCTTATGGGAACTAATTTGTATCGTTACGGTAGCTCCGTTTGAAAAATGAATTTTAGCTCGTTTAGCTTTTTGGAAAAACTCTATTGTATGAACATGTTTAAAGAAAAGCCAAATACAATTTGGAGAAGCAGGAGATTCTGTTGGGAAAGCACAAATATATTCTCTATGATTGATCGGAATTGGAACGTTTTGTTTAAATTTAAATTTTGTTTTTACGGCATTACGTCTCCCTTGATAAGTAGAATGAATATTTGTTAGACAAGATTTCTGTATAAGTTGGAGAGCAGTTTGACAGGAGTAAAGATGGTTCCCGCTACTGTCGATAATTTTTGTACGGTAATAAGGGTGTTTACATGGTTCAAGCATCATTGTAGAACTAGAAATAAAAATGTTGTTTTCATTATCCATAATTCTATATCCTCCCTTATAATTTTCATTCTGAATATAATTATATATAAATTAAGTAAATTGATTGTTAATATTCTATTTCATATTGTAAATTTTGGCTATTCGTTTACAATCAATAGGTGATAGTCTTTCTAATTTGCATCGCTTGTACATATATATGAAAATAGAAAAGAGTAGGCGGTGATATAGTATGAAGAAAAAGTATATTATTATGGCTTTAGTTGTCATTCTCCTAGTATATTTAGCAAACAGCAATCCGAGTAAAGGAGAATATACAGAATGGGCAGCGAAGCAGTTTATGAAGCGTAATGATGTGAGTAAGAAGCTAGATGAAGTTCAAAAAGAGAATGAAGAGGGTCTCCTTGGCGACTTGGCATCGGCCGGTAAAAAGTTAGCGAAAAAGTATGTTGAGCCACAAGTTGGATTATTAATTGATCATTATACGAAGCGAAATGATTATATATTCTTCTCAACATATACGACTGAGTTTGATATAGGTGAAGAACATTATAAGTACGTATGCGTCGGTTTTTCAAAGATTTTTATTCCGATTGAAATGCCGAAGAAAAAAGACGAATCTGCAAAATGATGCAGATTCGTCTTTTTCATTTTATAGAGTAATTGGAACTTCAGATACATTTTTTTCTACAAGGCGAGCTCCCTTTTTTCTTGTATTTTCATCAATGGATGAAAATACAGATGAGGCAAGGATTGTATCCATTACTTGATTTACGACTTGTGCATCGATTGGTGTGATGGGCGTATCGATAGAAAAAACGACTGTTTTTCCATCTTCTTTCGCGAAAATTAACTCTAGTACTTGCATGTGTTATTCCCTCCTTTGTATTTATCCCGCTATTTACGGGACTCGGGTCTACCGGTTAAATTGCGGTCTAATAATCAGAGGGGATGAATAAGATCCCCTCTGATCCGAGTTTTACTTTATAGTTTAGAAAGATCTGATGTGCTTACAAGTTGGACAGCGTGAAGTGATGATGCTTGTAAGGAAGCGAGAGCATGAGCTACGTTGTGTACTTGATCTAAGCTCGCATTTGTTTTAACACGTTTAAATTGTTTGCTCTTGAAAACTGTTTTGCCGTTCTTATCTAATCCGTTGTTTAAGACTAGACGTAAAGTTAAATCCATTACGATTGTTTCAATTGCCATGTGTATCACCTCCTTTCACTTTATAAATAGGGTACAAATGTCATGTTTTGGCGTGAAATTTTTTCTTTTTTTTGGTACCCTTAAAAGATTAAGAGAGGAGAATTCTGGATAATGAATCGTAAATGGTTATTTTGGATTCCTGTATTACTATGGATGGGGCTGATTTTCTATTCTTCGGCACAACCATATAAAAAGCAGGATATGCGTTCAGATATTGAACAATATGTAAATGTTGAATTCGTGAAAGAGCATTTTTCATGGGTATCTATCGATTATGGTGGAGGAACCCCTGTTAGTATTGCGAATAAAGGTGTAGGCGGATTTATTGAGTTTTTCCTTCGTAAAGGTGCTCATTTTATGGTGTTCTTTATGCTAGGTTCATTGATTTATTACGCTTTTCATCGATCAGGTCATTCGAGGAAAAGATGTTTTATATATGCCCTTCTTTTCGTTGCAGGTTATGCAACATTTGATGAAATCCATCAATGGTATACGGGGGACCGTACACCAATGTGGCAAGATTCATTGCTTGATACGTGCGGCGGATTAACCGGGATTATAATAAGTAATTGGTTTTGGAATAGAAAAAAGAGCTAATCTCATTTCGAGATTGAAGTGACCCCTAAAAGTTAGACACGGTTATTTCATTAGGCAGCTTGATAAAAGTGAGTCCGGTATTGTACCGGGCTCATTTTTAATTTTGCCTTAATCCGTTTCGTATTATAATAATCTATA
>NZ_CAJCKK010000003.1:0-301719 GCF_903970865.1 Bacillus sp. ME78 | reverse complement strand
CATAACCCGAAGGTCGCAGGTTCAAATCCTGTCCCCGCAACCAAATGGTCCCGTGGTGTAGTGGTTAACATGCCTGCCTGTCACGCAGGAGATCGCCGGTTCGACCCCGGTCGGGACCGCCATTTATGTTGGCTCGGTAGCTCAGTCGGTAGAGCAGAGGACTGAAAATCCTCGTGTCGGCGGTTCGATTCCGTCCCGAGCCACCATTTTTTTTATGCCGGCTTAGCTCAATTGGTAGAGCAACTGACTTGTAATCAGTAGGTTGGGGGTTCAAGTCCTCTAGCCGGCATCATTTAGGGGCATAGTTTAAAGGTAGAACTGAGGTCTCCAAAACCTCCAGTGTGGGTTCGATTCCTACTGCCCCTGTAAAGTATATGGGCCTATAGCTCAGCTGGTTAGAGCGCACGCCTGATAAGCGTGAGGTCGATGGTTCGAGTCCATTTAGGCCCACCATATATTATTCCGCAGTAGCTCAGTGGTAGAGCTATCGGCTGTTAACCGATCGGTCGTAGGTTCGAGTCCTACCTGCGGAGCCATGGCCCGTTGGTCAAGTGGTTAAGACACCGCCCTTTCACGGCGGTAACACGGGTTCGAATCCCGTACGGGTCATACAAAAAAGAGTCAGCATTATGCTGGCTCTTTTTTATTTTGTTGATCCTTTTTATCATTTTACTTTCCAGAAATAAATAAAGGAATTTTGGAAAAGCTATGGTATGTATAAAAAGGAGGAAATAAATAATGACACGAGTTAGAGACTTAATGAGTACCCATATTGTACATTGTACACCGCTAGACAATGTATATGAGGCAGCTGTAAAAATGAAGGAAGAATCGGTTGGGTTAATTCCTGTTGTTGAAAATGAGCAGGTTGTTGGGCTTGTTACTGATCGAGATTTAGTTGTTCGAGGGATTGCTGAAAAACATCCTGGATCTAATAAAATTACAAATGTAATGACAACAAATATTATCTCAGTTTCTCCAAATGATTCTATTGAAAAAGCTACAGAGCTAATGGCACAGTATCAAATTAGACGGTTACCAGTAGTTGATAGTGGTCAGCTTATTGGCATGTTAGCACTAGGAGATTTAGCTATAAGGGAATCGGCAGATGATCAAGCTGGATTTGCCTTGAGCGAAATCTCAGAGCGTACAGAGTAAATTGAAACTTTAATTAACCGAGATTTTAATGGTCACTCATAAAGAGCTAAATTATATATAAAGTTCAGATGCATTATTCTAGTATATATGGATTAAACTAATATGTTAGCGTGATGTATCTGAGACATTATATAATAAGGATATGGTTAATAATTTCCACAGTTTTTTTAAATTTGTTATTCTTCATTTTTAATAAGAGAAAAGATGATATACTGATAGATATAAGTATTATGAGAGATTTCGAATATAACAATATTAATTTTTAGTGGTACGATAATAAATTAATATTTCCTACATAGATGAAAAGGGAAGGGGAATTATATGAAGGCTGTACAGGGCGATCCAAATTGGAATTTGGTTACAGATACATATATAGAACCAAATAATTTTGCTGAATTATTTTCTTTGCTTGTACCTTGTCACCCAAAAGGTGAGGGGAAAGAACGAACTATATTAGTATGGAAAGAGAAAGAATTTTATAAAGAAGAAAATTTAGCGGCATTTATCGTATATGGCATGAATAAAGTAAAGAATTTACCGCAGTTTCATAAAGATGAAATTCCAACTTTAGTGCGTATTCTTCGCTTATGCCAAGAGATTGGTTGGTATGAAGAGGCAAATGCTTTTATGATAGCACAAGGATTAGCTGAGTTTGTTCATACTTCATTGGAATATGAAACATGGGATCTTTTGACGCAATCAGTTGCTTTAAACTATTTAATTATTAAATATCGTATAGGTGAATTGACAGATAGGGATATTGAAATTTGGGATAGAGTTAAATTTAATGAGAAATGTATAACCGATTGTAAACATTTATTATCTCATAAAGAAGTATTGGAATTTACATTCTTTTATATGTGTAAGAGAGCGAAATCATTATCAAAAGAGCAATTAAATAGTGATATGATGAGTTTAGCAATGTATTGTAATACTTTCGTATATGATTTATATACACATGATTTATTACGGAAATATCGTAAGTGTACAGATTTCCTATCATATTATGGACCTAGTCAGGCAGTTTTAGCATGTCAAAGAGCTGTATTATCTCAAATTTCCGATCGCTTAGACCCATTAAAGACAACACATGTAGATGATTATTTATATGTAATGAAAGAAATGATGGAGCATATGACGATAGGAGTAATGGATCGATACGGTCATTTTATTGGAAAGCTACTATCTTATGTGCCATTTTTCGAGATGATACAAGTTCCACAGCATGCATATTATTGTGAAGAATTACTGTATATTTGTAAGGGCATTAAATATAAAGAAGAAACACTACGCAATTATATATTTATACAATTACATGATTGTTTACCATCATTCTTTAGGCTATTTCTTAAAAATAAGCGTTACGCAACGATTCATGATATTCTTTTCTATTGGTGCGATGACGAACAACGAATGAGCTTAGAGAAAAAATATAATCTGAGCTTTATTTATGAAAAATATGCTTGTGGATAAACAATATTTTCGATATGAAAAATTAATATAAATTAAAAAGGATCTCCAGTTTATGTGAGATCCTTTTTTGTTAGTAAAACAAGGAGAAAGTGATTAAAACAAGAAACAACATTCCATATAGGAGAAGTTGTGCAGTATAACTTCCTTGTATACCAAAAAAAGTATTGGCTTTCTTATACAAAAGCAATATGTATTTTATTGGAGTATCTTTGAAAGATTGGTACACAGTGTCTCCTCTTTCTAAGCTTCTTGTTCTTGTTTTTGTTTTTGGTTATAAGGGACATTAATATATCTAGCTACAAATAATAAAACAGCCATAAAGAATACTGGAAATACAGTAGATAAATAAAAGCCATTACTAATTATATTTGTTATGAGAGCACTCAAAAGAAATATAGCGTTATAAATATGGGCAATTTTTTGTTTTAGTTGCACTTGAAATGATTCCATCATAATTTCTAATGCAACAAAAGCAATAATAATAGATAAAAATACAATGTTTGTATTGTAAATGATTAAACAACAGATTAAACCTAAAAAGGCTGCGTATTCAATTATAAGAGGTATATTGCGCGGCATACAATTTACCTAACTAAATATGGCAGTGGATTTACTGCATTTGTTTTTTCAAAATTCCATTCTCCATTATGTAATTCAAAATGAAGATGTTGCCCGTATGAATGACCTGTGTTGCCCATATGACCTACTAATTGTCCAGCTTGTACTTGATCACCAGTTTGTACAGTGCGATCCTTCATATGAGCATAAACAGTTGTATATAATTTCCCATTGATTTGATGCGCAATGAACACAACATTGCCATAGCTAGCTGAATAATAAGATTTCACAACTTTACCTGCAGCAGCAGCTTGGATAGAGACGTTCCCTGGAGCAGCAATATCTATACCATAATGCATTTGTTCCCAGCGTATATCAAAGGTTGAGCTAATTCTTCCTTGAGCAGGGAATTTGAAAGCAGCTGGAATAGATGAAGGCTGATCTGTTTTAGTCTGTGGTTGATTTTGTACTACATAGTGTTTTGCTACATATCCGTATCCTGTGCCAAAACGAATTTTATACCAAGTTCCTACAGTTTCTACTACTTGTACTTGTGTACCGTTTTGTAATGAACCGAGTAGAGCGCTACTTGTACTAGTGTTGCTACGTACATTCAGATTAGGTGTTGCAACAGTATATTTTGTATTATTTTGAACGGTGATTCCTTTTACTAAGGGTTGTGAACCATTAGAGATGAATGCTTTTTGTACGTAACCCGTTTGGCCATTATGTGATATTTTATACCATTCGCCTTGATCTTCTTGAACGGTAATAAACTTGCCATTTGGTAATACATCTAAAATGGAAGATTCTAAATTAGGTTCAGAGCGAACGTTTAATGCATTAGCATTGACGATGTATTGATCATTAGATTGAAGTTTGTTTTTTAGTAAAATAGCATCTTTTTGTACATAACCTACTTTATTATGAACAGATACTTTATACCAACCATTAGTTGTTTCAAGGATGTTCACTTTTGTATTAAAGCGAATTGTATCAATTGATGTGCTCTTTACGTTATCTTCTGTATGTAATGCTACTTGATCGACTTTGACATACCCAGTTTTAACATTAGATAATTGTTCAGCGTTTGCTTTTTGTACATTTGTTTCACCCATAGAAGGAAGTAAAGAAGCAATCGCTACAGTAGTTGCTGTTAAAGCAGTAGCTTTCATATTCATGGAATAGAGACCTCCTCTAGTTGTATAGTTGTAATTTTATTATAGTATAAAGATATAATATAGTGGGTGTATTCACATAAATGTAATATGAAATCAATATAAAAATAAATTTTTTGAGGATAATGATTCCTTTTTAAACAATTAATTGGAGTTTTATTTTCTAAAATAGAATGTATGTATTGTATAACTTTAATTTTTTGTTGATAATTAAGAAAATTAAAATAGTTGATGATGTCTTATTAGGGTGTTATACTGACAGTGATAATTTTATAGTTTGCTAGGAGAGCTGGTGTTGCCAGCTGAGAGTAGGCCGTAAGCCTTTGATCCTTTTTATTACCTGATCTAGATTATGCTAGCGTAGGGAAGCAATTCGGACACTAACAATGAGTCCCCGTTTCTTTGCGTATAGAAACGGGGCTTTTTTATTTGAAAATTTCATATTGAAACCACTAGGGGTGCTTGATTTGCTGAGAGAGGAATAATCCTTAACCCTTATAACACCTGATCTAGGTAATACTAGCGAAGGGAAGTGGAACATCGAATAAATGTATAATTTTATTTGCTGTAACCACTTCTTATATATAGAAGTGGTTTTTTATTTAGATACATATATTGAAAGGGGATAGAGAAATGAAATTTTGCGATAGATTATTAGAAACTGTGCAACCGGTTTGGGAGATGAGTCATAATCATCCGTTTGTAGTGGGTATGGGAGATGGCACGTTAGAAAAAGATAAATTTCAGTATTATATTATTCAAGATTATTTATATCTGCTAGATTATGCAAAATTATATGCGATTGGTGTTGTAAAAGCAACGAATCCACAAGTAATGGGAAAGTTCGCTGAACAAATTGATGGAATATTAAATGGCGAAATGACAATCCATAAACAATATGCAAAAAGACTTGGAATTTCTATAGAGGAGATAGAGTCTGCAAAACCATCTGCTAAAAATTTAGCTTATACAAATTACATGATGTCTGTATCTCAAAATGGCACACTTGCAGAATTAATAGCAGCGCTTCTTCCATGTATGTGGAGCTACTGGGAAATTGGAAAGCGTTTAAATGATATTCCTGGAGCAAGAGATCATGAGTTTTTTGGTGAGTGGATTCAAGGATATAGTTCGGAAGAATACGGTAATCTTTGTATTTGGTTAATAGATTTATTAAATGAAATGGCAGTTGGAAAGTCTGAGAAAGAACTAGATAGATTAGAGGAGATTTTCTTATATTCCAGTCGATTTGAATATTTATTCTGGGATATGTCCTATCGTAAGGAGATGTGGGGATTTGAGGAGCAAGAACATACTACAGTTTCATAATGTTTCTTTTCATTACGATGAGAAACCAATCATCCATGAATTAAATGCTTCTATACATGAGAAAGAGTTTGTCAGTATTATCGGACCGAGTGGATGTGGGAAAAGTACTTTATTTCGCCTTATTACAGGCCTAGAGAAGGTAAGTACTGGAAAGATAGAACTGACAGAAACAAAGCACCATCCTGTAGGATATATGCCGCAAAAAGATATGCTTTTGCCGTGGAGAACAATTATTGAGAATGCTGCTCTGCCGCTAGAGTGCCAAGGTGTACAGAAGAAAGAAGCACAAGTAAAGGCAAAGGAACTGTTATATAAATTTGGTTTACAAGGATATGAGACAAAACATCCGAAAGATTTATCTGGTGGTATGAGGCAACGCGTATCTTTTATCCGAACTTTGTTAACGGGCGGGGAGATATTGTTATTAGATGAACCGTTTAGCGCGTTAGATGCTTTAACGAAGGCCTCTTTGCAAGAATGGCTGTTTGAACAATGGCAAGAGTGGGAAAAAACAATTTTATTCATTACTCATGATGTTGAAGAAGCGTTATTTCTTTCGAACCGAGTTTTAGTAGTGGAACAGCAGCCGATAACGACTTTGACTGAGCGGATTGTACCACTTGATCATAACAGAACACGAAAAGATTTATATAAACCGGAAGTATTAGCGCTGAAAGATGAGCTTCTTAGTATGTTACAAAGGCAGGTACTTGTGTGATGAACCGATTGAAAGAATTAGTTCCTGCTATTACACTTTCTAGTATTTTACTAGCTGTGTGGGAAATAGGAGCAAGAATTGTAGATGAGATGTACATTTTACCGTCACCGTCTGCGATTGTAATGAAGATATGGAAACTAAAAGACATATTATTTACGGTCCATTTACCTGCAACGTTATACGTCGTTTTAATAGGTGTTGTTATTTCTATCGTATTAGGTGTAGGGCTAGCGATGTTAATGAATGCGAGTACATGGATGGAAAGAGCATTTTATCCATTATTAGTTGCTTCACAAACGATTCCGATTACTGCGCTTGCTCCGCTATTTGTTTTATGGTTTGGATACACAATTTGGAGTAAGGTTGTTGTCACAGTTTTAATTACGTTTTTCCCGATTGCGGTCAATACGTATGATGGACTGCGTAGTACAAAAAAAGAATGGGAGGAGCTCTTAGTTACATATGGAGCAACGAAAAGAGATATTTTTCTTAAATTAAAGTTGCCGTCTGCTCTTCCTTATTTTTTCTCAGCTTTAAAAATTGCAGTTCCGCTTAGTGTTATCGGAGCAGCAATTGGAGAATGGCTCGGTGCACAAGCTGGACTTGGATATTTCAGTAAGAGAATGATGACGCAGTTAGATGGAGCTGGCGTATTTGCACCCATTGTATTGTTATCATTATTAGCTATTTTCTTCGTCGTACTTATTTCCATATTAGAAAAGAAATTCATTAGTTGGAGGAAGCATTCATGAAATTTTTAAAGCGCATCTTTGTGTTTACATTATTAATTGCAATGATTACAGGATGTTCAAGTAATTCAGCATCAGAAAAAAGTAAAAAAGAGAAAGAAATAACAGTCATGTTAGATTGGTATCCAAATGCGGTACATAGCTTTATTTATGCAGCAATTGAAAAAGGATACTTTAAAGAAGAAGGTGTAAAGGTAAATATTAAATTCCCTTCTAATCCGACTGATCCATTAACATTGGCAGCAGCAGGGAAGGTGACAGTTGGCTTGTATTATCAGCCAGATGTTGTTATGGCAAGAGCAAATGAGCAAATTCCAGTGAAATCAATTGGGGCTGTCGTACGTTCACCATTAAATCATGTCGTATCGCTGAAATCAGCGGGTATTCAATCACCGAAAGATTTAGAAGGAAAAACAGTAGGATATTCTGGAACACCTTTAAGTGAGATGTATTTAAAAACGATGGTAAAAGAAGCTGGTGGTAATCCTGATACAGTGAAAGTAGTTGATGTTGGATTTGATTTAGTACCAGCCTTAATTACGAAAAAAGTGGATGCGGTAACAGGGGCATACATTAATCATGAAGTACCGGTTATGCGTCATGAAGGCCATGAACCAGCTTACTTTAATCCAGCTGATTACGGAGTACCGAACTATCATGAACTTGTGTTTGTAACAGGTGATAAAACGTTGAAAAAAGATAAAGAAGCGTTGCAAGCTTTCTTACGTGGTACGAAAAAAGGCTATGATTTCATGAAGAAAAACCCAGATGAAGCATTGAATATTTTATTAAATCATCAAGAAAAAGAAAACTTCCCACTTGTGCCAGAAGTTGAAAAGGAAAGTATGAAAATTTTATTAGAGAAGATGGAAACGAAAGATGAGCCATTTTTATCAGATTCAAAAGAATCTTGGGAGAAACAAAATAAATGGCTGAAGGACAAAGGAATGACGAAAGAAACCGTTCCAGCCGATGAACTATTCGAAAATATTTTAAAGTAGGCGAATGAATATGAAAAATGAGCTCCACGTAATCTCAAATGGTCATATGCCATTCGAAGAGTTAGTGAATGTAGCGATGCAAATTGAGAGTGAGATTGATTATTTGCATATTCGTGAGCGTGAGAAGAGTACGAAGGAGTTATATGAAGGTGTGGAAAGTCTTTTAATGGAAGGCTTTCCGGCTTCTAAAATTGTCATAAATGATCGAATTGATATTGCAATTTTATTAAATATTCCTCGTGTTCAACTAGGGTATCGAAGCACAGATGTAAAGTCAGTGAAAGAAAAGTTTTCGTATTTGCATGTTGGTTATTCTGTGCATTCGCTAGATGAAGCGATAGTAGCATTTAAAAATGGAGCGGATTCACTCGTTTATGGTCATGTATTTCCGACAGATTGTAAAAAAGGTGTGCCAGCGAGAGGGCTTGAAGAAATTTCTGACATTGCAAGGTGTTTATCTATACCGATTACAGCAATTGGAGGAATTACTCCAGAAAACGCAGTGGATGTCCTTACTAACGGTGTAAGCGGTATAGCAGTTATGTCCGGAATTGTAAGTAGTAGTGACCCGTATAGCAAAGCGAAATCTTATAAGGAATCAATAAGAAAGTGGGCGGAAAAACATGTGTGAGAAGTATGATGTAGCGATTATTGGTGGTGGTGTAATTGGTAGTTCAGTTGCACATTTTCTAGCAGAAAGAGGACATAAAGTAGCGATTGTGGAGAAGCAAAGAATTGCATCGGAAGCTTCAAAAGCAGCTGCTGGTCTACTTGGTGTTCAGGCAGAATGGGATGCGTATGATCCGCTATTTGAACTTGCTAGAGAAAGCCGAGCTATATTTCCACAACTTGCAGCAGTTTTACGTGAAAAAACGGGTATTGATATTGGATATGAAGAAAAAGGAATTTATCGTATTGCTCAAAATGGAGATGAGAAGGAAAGAATTCTTCACATTATGGATTGGCAGCAGAAAACAGGTGAAGATTCCTATTTTCTAACGGGAGACCATGTGCGGGAAAAAGAGCCGTATCTATCCGAATCCATTATAGGAGCAGTATATTATCCGAAAGACGGTCATGTTATTGCACCAGAGCTTACGAAAGCATTCGCACATTCTGCGGCAATGTCAGGTGCTGATATATATGAACAGACAGAAGTATTTGATATTCGTATTGAAAATAATAAAGTGACCGGAATTTTGACATGCGAAGGTATTATCACATGTGAAAAAGTCGTTATTGCAGGAGGTTCATGGAGCACGAAGTTACTCAGTTATTTTCACTACGATTGGGGGACATATCCAGTTAAAGGAGAAGTGGTTGCGGTAAGAAGTAGAAAACAACTTTTAAAAGCACCTATTTTTCAAGAAAGATTTTACATTACTCCAAAGCGCGGTGGACGTTACGTAATTGGGGCAACAATGAAGCACCATACGTTCAATAAAACTGTGCAGCCAGAAAGTATAACTTCTATATTAGAGCGTGCTTATACAATATTGCCAGCTTTAAAAGAAGCAGAATGGGAAAGCACGTGGGCAGGATTAAGACCACAATCGAACCATGAAGCTCCTTATATGGGAGAGCATGAAGAAATAAAAGGTTTATATGCTTGCACGGGCCATTATCGAAACGGTATTTTATTAAGTCCTATTTCTGGCCAATATATGGCGGATTTAATAGAAGGAAAGCAAGAGAATTATTTGCTAGATTCATTGCTTTCTAGAAGAGTTTAGAAAGGGGATGGAAGTTTGAATTTAAAAATTAATGGTAACCAAATTGAAGTGCCAGCGAGTGTAAAAACAGTAGCTGAGCTACTTACACATTTAGAACTAGATAACAGAATTGTTGTAGTAGAGCGTAATAAAGATATTTTACAAAAAGATGATCATACAGATACATCTGTTTTTGATGGAGATCAAATTGAGATTGTAACTTTCGTAGGAGGCGGTTGATTATGTTAAACATTGGACCATTTTCATTTCATTCTAGACTGTTATTAGGAACAGGTAAATTCCCTGATTTTGACGTACAGCAAAAGGCAATTGACGTTTCTGAAGCTGAAATTTTAACGTTTGCAGTACGTCGTATGGATATCTTTGATGCAAAGCAACCTAATTTATTAGAGAAACTTGATGTGAAAAAATATACGTTATTACCAAATACAGCAGGGGCAAAAAACGCTGAAGAGGCTGTTCGTATTGCAAAATTAGCAAAAGCTTCTGGGCTTTGTGACATGATAAAGGTAGAAGTTATTGGTGATGATAGAACGTTATTACCGGATCCGGTAGAAACGTTAAAGGCATCTGAAATGTTACTGGAAGAAGGATTTATCGTACTTCCGTACACATCTGATGATGTTGTATTAGCACGTAAATTACAAGAGCTTGGCGTGCATGCGATTATGCCAGGAGCATCTCCAATCGGATCAGGACTTGGTATTGTAAATCCATTAAATTTGGGCTTCATTATTGAACAAGCGACAGTACCAGTTATCGTTGATGCTGGTATTGGTAGCCCAGCTGATGCGGCATTTGCAATGGAATTAGGAGCAGATGGCGTGTTATTAAATACAGCTGTATCAGGAGCAAAAGATCCTATTAAAATGGCACAGGCAATGAAACTAAGTATTGAAGCAGGACGTTTAGGATTTGAAGCAGGTCGTATTGCACGTAAGCGCTGTGCAACTGCAAGTAGTCCTTTAGAAGGAATGAGCGTAGTTGAATAATCGATATTCTCGCCAAGAACTATTTTCTCCAATTGGAGCAGAAGGGCAGCAAAAGATAAGAGAAAAGCATGTACTTATTATCGGTGCAGGTGCATTAGGTAGTGCAAATGCAGAGATGTTTGTAAGAGCGGGTGTTGGCAAGATAACAATTGTTGACCGTGATTATGTAGATTGGAGTAATTTACAAAGACAACAATTGTATGCAGAGAGCGACGTAAAGAATAATCTCCCAAAAGCTATAGCGGCTAAAAAACGTTTAGAAGAGATTAATAGCGATGTAACAATAAAAGCTCTCGTTCAAGATGTAACAGCTGAAGAGCTAGAAGAACTTGTTACAAACGTTGATGTAATTATTGATGCGACTGATAATTTCGAAACACGCTTTATTGTGAATGATATAGCACAAAAATATTCTATTCCATGGATTTACGGTGCATGTGTAGGTAGTTACGGTCTTTCTTACACAATCATTCCTAGTAAAACACCATGTTTATCATGTTTATTGCAGTCGATTCCGCTTGGCGGGGCAACATGTGATACAGCGGGTATTATATCACCTGCTGTATCTCTTGTCGTTTCTCATCAAGTAACAGAAGCTCTTAAACTGTTAGTAGAAGATTACGAATCACTTCGAGATGGGCTTGTATCGTTTGATATGTGGAAGAATGAGTATTCATGTATGAATGTGCAAAAGCTTCGCCAGCATAATTGTTCTTCATGCGGAGAGAATGCATTATATCCGTATTTAAATAAAGAGAACACATCAAAAACAGCAGTTTTATGCGGGCGAAATACAGTTCAAATTAGACCACCTCATAAAGAGGAAATGAATTTTGAACAATATAAAGAGTTGCTGGAAGGTCGCGTGAATGATTTAAATGTAAATCCATATTTACTATCATTTTCTGTTGAAGACAAGAGGTTAGTCGCCTTTAAAGATGGCCGTGTGCTCGTACATGGAACGAAAGATATAAGCGAAGCAAAAACGATTTATCATCGTTATTTTGGATAGAAAAGGATGAGTGGGATGAAAGTGAATAAAGCTTTAACAATTGCAGGATCTGATAGCGGCGGCGGTGCTGGAATTCAGGCAGATTTAAAAACATTCCAAGAGCTTGGTGTATACGGAATGACGGCTATTACGGCAATTACTGCTCAAAACACGCTTGGCGTTCAAGGGGTATATCCTGTTCCGTTAGAAGGTATTACAGAACAGCTGAATTCAATTGGTACGGATTTAACACCAGATGCAGTGAAACTAGGAATGTTATTTAGTAGTGAAATAATTCAAATTGTTGCAGAACAAATTAAAAAATTTGGCTGGAATAATATTGTGCTAGATCCCGTTATGATCGCAAAAGGCGGTGCATCATTATTACAGCAAGAAGCAGTTCATGCATTAAAAGAATATTTATTACCAGTAGCAACCGTTATAACACCGAATGTTCCAGAAGCAGAAGTGTTAACTGGGATGGAGATTCATAATGTTGAAGATAGTAAGGAAGCTGCAAAAGTATTGCACGAATTAGGTGCTAAATATGTGCTTATGAAGGGCGGACATGCAGAATATCAAGGTAATGAAGTAATTGATTTCCTCTTTGATGGAGAAGAATTTATTGAGTTTAGAAGCGAGCGAATTCCTTCAAAGCAAACGCACGGAAGTGGGTGCACATTTGCTTCAGCGGTTACAGCAGGACTTGCGAAAGGATACTCAATTGAAGATGCTGTTCAAGAAGCAAAACGATTTATTAGTATAGCAATTGAAGAGCCATTGAATATTGGTAGTGGTCATGGACCAACGAATCATTTTGCGTATAAAGTGAATAGAACGCGTGTATAGATAAGTGAAAAGCCAGTTTTATAACTGGCTTTTTTTCTGTTTACTTTTTCAAAATACAGGAGTAATATATCAGCCAGAATATATTTTTTTGTAAACGCTGAGTCCAATTATATGGAGCGGAGGAACCAATTTGTGCAGTGTCACTAGGGGTGAATCTTTCAAATTTGAAAGTAGGGCTACTCTCAAAGCCCGAATCCGACAGCTAACTTCGTAAGCGTCTTGAGAGAGGACGGTGCCATGATGGATACATCACTTCATCGATCTGATTAGTATAGGGGAATATCAATCTATGTTTGATTTCTTTTATACTAAGGAGGATGAGGTACATGGAACTAACACTTATTTGTGTTGGAGAAGAAAGTAAGGTAAATAGTTTAAGAGATCTAGTTGCATTTCAACATGAGTTAGTTATTTTTACAGCAAATGAAGAGGTAGCGGCTGAAGTTAGGAATTGTGGGTTTGATTGGACTTATAGTTGTAGTAAGGAGCAGGATTTTACTAGTATTTGTGAGTGTATTAAGAAGGTCATTTTACTAGGGGATGAGCTTCCAATCGTTAGTTTCTTCACAGAACACATTCGTTTTTCTTTTCAAGCACCTATTACTGTTGTTACAAGGAATAAACGATATCCAGCGAGGCTCTATGAAACAATTGGAGCTAAGTTTGTCGTGTTTACAAATTGTGATAATATTTCTTTTTTATTTTTTGAATAGGGCGGGGGAAGAAATGATGAAGGTACTATTACTTGGAGATATAGCAAATCGTTGGGCAGTATCAGTAGAGCGAGTTCAAGAATTGGTCCAGATTGATCCCCTTTTTCCAGGGCCATATATTATATTACCATCAAAAGATGCTTTGTATTTAGAGATGGATATTACCGAGTATGAGCAGCTACATGCAGAATTGACACAAGTTTATATTCGTGGGAGAAATTTACGTGCATTTTTACGAGGAGAATAAAGGTTGAATAAAAAAGAGCGAATGCTGAGTGCAACAAGCTATGCACTTCATGTCATTCGCTCTTTTTATTTCATATTTAAAAGGTCATTTTTAAGAAAAGAGAAGAGAAATAAAGAAAATAGATGAAATGATAGTAATAAACTTCAATGTAAGCGTTTAAACGAATGTAAATATTATTATTTTCAGAAATTTACCCCTTTACAAGTGAAAAATAGAGGAGTATATTTACTCTCATAAATCATTCATAAAATTTCCAAAAAAACCTAAAATCGCTGAGTTCCAGAAATGGAGCGGGGGAACCAATTTTGTGCATCGTCACTTGGGGTGAATCTTTCAGTTTTGAAAGTAGGGCTACTCTTTAGGCCCGAATCCGACAGCTAACCTCGTAAGCGTTTAGAGAGGAGGTTTACTTTTTGTTGTTCATTTTTTGAACACTGAGTAGAGCTCAGTGTTCTTTTTTAATATTTTAATGGTAAATTTTTACAAAAAAAAGAAGAGAGGGATAGTTATGTTAGATGTTGTAATGGTCGGGATTTTTATTTTATTAGTTGCATCGATGGCAAGTCTTGCAAGTTGGTCAGATAAAGTTGTGAAAGAAGGAAAGCAATCATGATGATTGTCTTATCGGTTATTGTCGCAGCAATTACAGTGTATTTAGTGTATGCATTATTAAATCCAGAGAAGTTTTAATTAGGGGGAATCATTCATTATGATTTGGGTTGCAGTCATTATTACAATGCTCTTGTTTATTTTAGTAGCAAAGCCAACGGGGATTTATTTAGAAAAAGCTTTTCAAGGTAGCAAAACGTTAGATAAAGTATTCGGGCCTTTTGAAAAACTTATTTTTAAAATTACGGGTGTAAAAGCATACAATCAAACGTGGAAACAGTACGCATTATCATTAGTTTTATTAAATGGATTTATGATCGTTGTCGTATACTTCATTTTCAGATTACAAGGTGTGCTGCCACTAAATCCAGCGCATATTGAAGGGATGGAGTCTACGCTCGCTTTTAATACAGCAATTAGTTTTATGGCTGATACAAACTTACAGCATTATAGCGGTGAAAATGGTTTATCTTATTTATCACAATTAATCGGAATTACATTTTTAATGTTTGCGGCACCAGCAACGACATTAGCGCTCGTTATGGCTTTTATAAGAGGACTTGCTGGAAAAGAACTTGGTAACTTTTTCGTTGATTTTACGAGAGCGTTAACGAGAGTGTTTCTTCCTATCGCATTTATTGCGGCACTAGTTTTTGTCGCGCTTGGCGTACCACAAACGTTAGATGGGGCGGTTACAGCACAAACGATTGATGGGGCAAAGCAAAGTATTTTACGTGGACCTGTTGCATCATTCGTTTCCATTAAGGAACTTGGAAATAACGGCGGTGGATTTTTCGGAGCAAACTCTACGCACCCTTTCGAAAATCCAGGACAAATGAGTAATATTTTGCAAATGATGCTTATGATGTTATTACCAACAGCACTTCCATTTACGTACGGAAGAATGGTCGGAAATAAAAAACAAGGCCGCATCCTTTTCGTGTCACTTTTTATGGTATTTTTACTAGGATTTATAACGATTACGACATCTGAACTAAACGGGAATCCGGCATTAAATGGAATGGGTATCGAACATGTACAAGGAAGTACAGAAGGGAAAGAAGTACGATTTGGAACAGTATTTTCTTCACTATACGCAACGGTAACGACAGCTGCTGAAACAGGCGCTGTTAATACGATGCATGATACGTTAACACCAATTGGTGGTCTAGTTCCTCTCGTAAATATGATGTTAAATACAGTGTATGGCGGAGTTGGAGCAGGCTTTGTAAACATCATTATGTATGCAATTATCGCGGTGTTTATATCTGGGTTAATGGTTGGACGGACACCAGAGTTTTTAGGTAAAAAGATTGAAGGTAAGGAAATGAAATTAATCGCAGTCACGATTTTATTTCATCCATTGCTCATTTTAGGATTTTCGGCATTAGCTCTTTCAACAAATTTAGGAACGGATGCTATTTCTCATTCCGGTTTCCACGGTTTAACACAAGTTGTATATGAATATACATCGTCAGCTGCGAATAATGGATCTGGATTTGAAGGATTAGGAGATAATACACCGTTTTGGAATATTACGACTGGTTTAGTTATGTTTTTAGGACGTTACTTCAGTTTAATTACGATGCTAGCTGTGGCAGCTTCGTTGAAAGAAAAAACGGTAGTGCCAGAAACAGTCGGAACGTTCCGCACAGATAATAGTTTATTTGGTGGTATCTTCATCGGAACAATTGTAATTGTCGGTGCATTAACATTCTTCCCGATGTTAGTACTCGGACCAATTGCAGAATTTCTTACATTGAAGTAATGGAGGGTAAATGATGAGACCGGTAGTAGTAAAAGAAAAACAAGTAAATGAGACACAAATACATGCTGTAGAAGATGAAGTTAGACAAGCGAAAACGATGGATCGTGATATCGTAACACATGCGATGAAACAATCCGTTGCGAAATTGAATCCGAAAGTCATGATAAAGAATCCGATTATGTTCGTTGTGGAAATTGGGTTTATCATTACGTTCATTTTATCTTTTCTTCCAAGCAGTTCTAGTAGTATACCAGGATGGTTTAATATAACAGTTTCTCTTATTCTATTATTTACAGTTTTATTTGCGAATTTTGCAGAAGCATTAGCAGAAGGTCGCGGTAAAGCGCAAGCCGATTCTTTAAAACAGTCGAAGAAAGATGTGTTTGCAAATGTTGTAAAAGAAAATGGAGACATTGTCCAAGTTTCAGCAACTGATCTTAGAAAAGGTGATGTTGTTATCGTAAAACAAGGAGAAATGATTCCGAATGATGGTGAAGTAATCAAAGGATTAGCGTCTGTAGATGAATCTGCAATTACAGGAGAATCAGCTCCTGTAATAAAAGAAGCGGGTGGTGATTTTTGTTCCGTAACAGGTGGAACGATGGTGGTAAGTGATGAAATTACAATTGTTATTACGAGTAATCCTGGTGAATCATTTATCGACAAAATGATTTCTTTAGTAGAAGGAGCTGCTCGTCAAAAAACGCCGAATGAGATTGCTTTAAATACAGTATTAACGAGCTTAACTCTTATCTTCTTGATCGTCGTTGTGACGTTGCCGATTTTTACAAATTATTTAGGTTTTCAAATTGATACAGCTGTACTCGTAGCATTGTTAGTATGTTTAATTCCAACGACAATTGGTGGTTTGCTATCAGCGATTGGTATTGCTGGGATGGACCGGGTGACAAAATTTAACGTGCTAGCGATGTCAGGGAAAGCAGTAGAAGCTGCGGGCGATATTAATACAATTATTTTAGATAAAACAGGTACGATTACTTTTGGAAACCGGATGGCTCATACATTATTGCCTGTAGGAAATGAAACGATTGAGCAAGTTGGAAAGTGGGCTGCTATTAGTTCTGTTTTAGATGAAACGCCAGAAGGTCGATCTGTTATCGAGTATGTGCAGGGAAAATCTATATCATATAATAGAGAACTTGCAGAACAAGGGGAGTTTGTTCCGTTTAAAGCAGAAACGAGAATGAGTGGTGTGGATTTACAAGACGGAACGAAAGTGAGAAAAGGTGCTGTCGGTGCCGTTATTGAATGGGTTGGGTCACAAGGTGGAACAATTCCGAAAGATGTAAATCAAAAAGCAGACTTAATTTCAAAAGAGGGCGGAACACCACTTGTAGTTGCAGTAGATAATCGTATTTATGGTTTAATTTATTTAAAGGATACAGTAAAACCGGGTATGCGTGAGCGTTTTGAACAGTTGCGCCAAATGGGGATTAAAACGGTTATGTGTACAGGTGATAATCCGTTAACAGCAGCAACGATTGCAAAAGAAGCAGGAGTAGATGAATTCGTTGCCGAGTGTAAACCAGAAGATAAAATTGCGGTTATTAAAGCAGAGCAAGATAAAGGGAAACTTGTAGCGATGACAGGTGATGGTACAAATGATGCTCCGGCATTAGCACAGGCTGACGTTGGATTAGCGATGAATAGTGGTACGACAGCTGCGAAAGAAGCAGCGAATATGATTGATTTAGACTCGAATCCAACGAAAATTATTGAGGTTGTAGGAATTGGTAAGCAATTGTTAATGACACGTGGTGCGTTAACGACGTTTAGTATTGCAAATGATATAGCGAAATACTTTGCGATTATTCCAGCGATGTTTACACTTGCAATTCCGCAAATGGAAGCATTGAACATTATGAAATTAACATCACCACTGTCAGCGATTTTATCAGCATTAATATTTAACGCTGTTATTATTCCATTACTCATTCCGTTAGCGATGAAAGGTATCGCATATAAACCGATGAGTTCTAATGCATTGCTTAGCCGAAACTTACTTATTTATGGGCTTGGTGGAGTTATCGTTCCGTTCATTGGAATTAAAGTAATTGATATAATTGTCGGCTTGTTCATATAAGGAAGAGGGGAAAAAGATGGAGAAGAAACAAAGTATACTATCACCAATTATCCGTATTACTTTTACATTTCTAGTGTTGTGCGGACTTGTATACCCGCTTATTGTTACTGGTATTGCACAAGCCGTGATGAAGGATAATGCGGATGGAAGTCTAATATATAATGATAAAAATGAAGTGATTGGTTCTAAATTAATCGGGCAAAACTTCACGGATCCACGTTATTTTCAAGGGCGTGTTTCTAGTATTGAATATAAGGCAGAAGCATCTGGTTCAAATAACTATGCACCATCTAATCCAGATTTAGAGAAACGAGTAGAGAAAAGTATTGAAGAGTGGAAGAAACAAAATCCGAGCGTTCCAGTTACAGAAGTACCGATTGATTTAGTGACAAATTCAGGTTCAGGGCTTGATCCTGACATTAGTCCGAAGGCAGCTTCTGTGCAGGTGGATCGCATATCGAAAATAACGAATATTCCGAAAGAAAAACTTAATCAATTGATTAAAGATCAAACAGAAGGTGCTGCGCTTGGTTTATTTGGAGAAGATCGAGTGAACGTCTTAAAGCTAAATTTGGCATTACAGGAATTAATGAAATAGTAACAACGCTACCTCAATCTAACGGATTGAGGTAGCGTTGTTTCGAATGAAAGGTAGTGTTTATTTTGTATGCAGATGATTATGAACCGAAGTTTCAAAGGCGAACGCCAGAGGAATATTTAGAATATATTCGTCAGCAAAATCGCGGAAAGTTAAAGCTATATGTAGGAGCAGCTCCAGGCGTAGGAAAAAGTTATAAAATGCTCTTTGATGCAAGGGAAATGAAAAAAGATGGAATTGATATTGTAATTGGTTTAATTGAAACGCATGGAAGAAAAGAGACGGAAGAAGCAATTGCTGATTTAGAAAAAGTTCCTTTGAAAGAAATACAGTATAAAGGAAAGGTATTTTATGAGCTTGATGTGGAAGGAATAAAAAAACGCGCGCCGCAAGTAGTCGTAGTGGATGAACTTGCGCATAGTAATGTTCCTGGTTCTAAGCATAAAAAACGTTATATGGATGTGCAGGAATTGTTAGAGGCTGGTATATCGGTATTATCAGCTTTTAATATTCAACATTTAGAAAGTGTTCATGATATTGTAGCTCAAATTACGAATGTAAAAGTAAGAGAACGAATTCCAGATTTTATTTTACAAAAAGCAAATGAAATTCAGCTCGTTGATGCAACGCCCGAGGTATTAAGGAAGAGACTAATAGACGGAAAGATATATAAAGAAGAAAAAATTCAGCAAAGTTTACAAAATTTCTTTACGCTTAATAATTTAGGGGCACTTAGGGAATTATCACTTCGCGAGGTTGCCGATGATATGGACGAGAAAATTAGCCAAACAGTAATAGAACCAATTGGCGTAAAAGAAAAAATTCTTGTTTGTGTACAATACAGTTCAACAGCGGAGAAATTAATAAGACGGGGATGGCGCATGGCAGATCGGTTAAACGCTGAATTGTACGTATTAAACGTTGAGAGGGAAAATATAGATTCTATTTCAGCTGGAAAAAAGCAGACGATTGAAGAGTGGAAGTTGCTAACGAATCAATTTGATGCAAGTTTTGTATTAGAAGAAGCAAAGGGAAGAAAGCCAGCAGATGTTATTATTGAAGTGGCAAAAAGATTACAGGTGACGCAAATTTTACTTGGACAATCGGCTAGAACAAGGTGGGAAGAAATACGAAAAGGCTCTATTGTAAATGAAATTATGAGACAAACAAAGTATATTGATATTCATATTGTTGCGGATCAAAGAGGATAAATAGAGCCGACCTTTTTGGGGGCTCTATTTTGCTTTTTGTACAGAATGAAAACTTAGCATTTTCATTGCATATAAGATTACAAGTAAAAACATAATTGCGCCTAGGAAGAAAATCCAAAAGTAATTTTGGTTAAATAAAAGAAATCCACCTATAAGTGGCCCTGTGCCCATACCAAGATAGCGGATGAAGTTGTACATACCGATAGCTGTTGCACGTTCTTGCACGAATTCTTCTGTTAATAAAGTAGTGTGAGTTGGCATAGAAAGTCCCATACTAAAACCGTACAAAGATGTAACGATAATGATGAATGGGATATTGATGTTATATATGAAAGAGAATAAAAAGACACATATAATATTGAAGTAACTCGTAATAAATAAAGTTTGCTTTGTTGTGAGGCGTTTTTGCAAAAACTTGTAGCAAAAACTTCCTAGCATGATAGAAAGAGACATTGGTACAAACATAAGACCAATTTCACTTGCAGCTAGATGAAATGAATTTGCTAAAATGCTCGGTAAAAAAACGAGAAAGCAAAAGTAAATACAAAATTGAATGAAGCCAATAAGAGTAATAGAAAATCCAGTTTTATTTTTTAAGATAAGAGAGTAATTCTTTTGTGCTTTAGACTGCTTAATTACATTTGGCTTTGTTTCTGGAAGTAGTGAAATGTTTATAATTAATAAGATAATGCCAAGTGTAGATAAAAAGAGAAATACAGATAAGTGACCATTTATACTGCCAAGAAATCCACCTATGAGAGGAGCCATTGCAGGTGCGAGGGCAAGTAACATTTGGTATAGGCTCATCGCTTCTCCGCGTTCTTTTCCTTCAAATAAATCGCCGATAATCGTTGCTGAAACTACAGGTATAGCCGCTATTCCTATAGCTTGAACAGCTCTAAAAAAGAGAAATAAATAAATGTTTGCCGAAAAAGCACATCCGATTGAACCAATTGTACTAATGACTAAACTAGGGATAAGGACAGATTTTCTCCCTTTTGTATCAATTAAAGGTCCATATACGAGCTGCATAATTGCAAGAATGAATGTGAAAAGTGAAACTGTTACATTTACAAGATAAAGAGAAGTGTGAAAAGAATTTTGAATCATCGGTAAGATAGGTGTGTAAATATTTTGAGCGAAGGAACCGAGTAAGGCACTAATACAGACAACATATAAAATGAAAGTTAGTTTAGATTTTTTCATCTTGTTAACCTCCTTGTATTTTTGGTTTCCGTGGAAACTAAATTTATTTTAACATGATTTTCTCACTTGTAAAGATGAAAAAATAATTTTAAAATGGTATATAGTTAAATTGTTTCTTCGGAAACTTAGGAGGCGAACGGATTGAAGCATGCAACGAAGCAAATGGAAATACTGTCGGACATTCGTACACTTTTGCATAAAAAAGAAGAACATTTAAAACGACAAAACGAGAAGTTTCTTTATGAGACAGGTGTAAGTAGTATGTCTTTATCTGAGTTACATGTAATCGAATGTATCGGAAAAAATGGTTTGATGAATGTAACGGCAATTACGACAGAAATGGGCATGACGAAGGGAGCAATCTCTAAAATTTGTACGAAGTTGTTTCAAAAGCAATTCGTTGAGAAGATGCAAATGTTAGATAATCAAAAAGAAATCTTCTTCAGCTTAACGGAAAGCGGCAATGAAATATATAAAGCTCATGAAAAATTGCATAAGCAAGCTGAAGAAAAGTGGTTGTTACTTTTAGATGGATATACGAAAGAAGAGCAAGACTTTATTCAAAGGTTTATAAAGGATGTCTCCGATCATTTGGAAATATAATTGGAAGAAAAAACTCCTTGTTCTCAAGTCTTTTAAATATAATTTCTGAAAGAACTCATATATAATAGAAAAAGATACTTAACATGGTGAATAGTTAAAGAGTCAATATATATAGAGGAGAGAGTAACATGCTTGAAAATACGGGGTTAGTATTAGAAGGCGGCGGTATGCGTGGTGTATATACGGGGGGGATATTAGAATACTTTATGGAACAAGATTTATATTTTCCATATGTAATCGGTGTATCAGCTGGTGCTTGTCATGCAGCGTCGTATCTTTCCAGACAAAGAAATAGAAATAAAACGGTCAATATTGATTATGCATCACATCCGAAATATTTGTCGTATAAAAACTTATGGAGAAAACGTCAGCTATTTGATATGGATTTCATTTTTCATGAAATTCCAGAAAAGCATGTTCCGTTTGATTTTGAAACATACTTTAATAGCCCAGAACGTTTCCTTGTAGGAACGACGGATTGTGAAACAGGACAATCTGTTTATTTTGAGAAAGAAGGAACGAATGATGATGCACTAAATTTATTACAAGCGTCTAGTTCATTGCCTTTCATTGCACCAGTAGTAAATTATCGTGGTAAGCAGTTATTAGATGGCGGGATTTCTGATCCAATTCCAGTTCGTAAGGCACAGGAAGATGGATTTAAAAAATCAGTCGTTATTTTAACGAGAAATCATGGTTACGCGAAGAAAAAATCAAAATTCGGATGGATTGCAGGAAAAGCTTATAAAAAATATCCAAATCTTGTTAACACGATGTTGAATCGTTATGAAGTGTATAATGAAACACTTCACTATATTGAAAAAGAAGAGCAAGCTGGTAATTTATTTGTTATTCGCCCAGAAGTGCCGCTTCAAGTAGATCGTATGGAAAAAGATACAGCAAAACTACAAAATTTATACGAGCAAGGCTATGAAGATGCAAAGAGACAATTTGCAGATTTGCAGGCGTTTTTGCAAAAATAAATATTAGGCTGTGGAGATGGAGTTCTCTGCAGTCTTTTTATTATTGGTTTCAATACCGAATGTTGGTTATACACGTTTTTAGATTATGGTATAATATGGATAAAAGTATGTGGAGAGGTGATACATATGGAAAATGTATATAAAGGGCTTAGACATACTGGATTTATCATGATGCTTATTTTTGGGGGTGTATTTTTACTTCGCTGGTTTATTCATGATGAAATGTTATTAGATCAACTTATTGGTTTTAGTGTGGGCATAGTAATGGTTATTTCATCAGTGTTCATTCAAAAGTATAGTAAAGAATTACAGGTAGAAGAGAAGTATTAAAAGGTTATAAGCTCCTTCATATTTTGGAGGTGCCTTTATAGTTTGAATGATTGTTATAAAAGAAAAGTAGAGCATCGGATTTCGATGCTCTACTTTTTTAATGTGGTAAGAATATCAATTGATAAGCAAACAAAATTCCAAATACATATACAAGTGGGTGAACAGCACGGAATTTACCTTTTGCCACTTTCATAAGTGGGTATGAAATAAATCCAAGTGCGATACCTGTTGCGATACTTGATGTAAGCGGCATGCTTAAGATTACTAAGAATGCTGGGAATGCTTCATCAAATGAGTCCCAATCGATGTGGCGAACTGAACCCATCATAAGACTACCAACAATAATTAATGATGGTGCAGTAATAGCTGATACACCAGAAACAGCACTTACTAATGGTCCGAAGAATGCTGCTAGTGCGAACAGAACAGCTACTGTAACAGTTGTTAAACCAGTACGACCACCAGCTGCAACACCAGCAGATGATTCAATGTAAGCTGTTGATGGTGTTGTTCCGAACATAGAACCGATTGTTGCTGAAAATGAGTCAGATAGAAGAGCTCGTCCAGCTTTCGGGAGTTTTCCGTCTTTCATAAATCCACCTTGTTGAGCTACCCCAAGTAATGTACCTGTTGTATCAAATAATGTAACAAGGAAGAATGAAAATACAACGCCGTACAATCCGTAGTTAATTACATCAGATACAGCAGTAATTGGATTTGAAACGATAATTCCTTCTGGTAATCCAGGCATTGATGTAACACCGTTTGAGAATGTTAACTGTCCTGTGAAGAAAGCGATAATACCAGTTAATAGCATACCAATAAATAGTGCGCCATTTACATTTAAAGACATAAGAACAATAGTAATTCCAAGCCCAGCCAATGCTAGTAGAACTGGAGCAGAGTGAAGATCACCAAGTCCAACTAAGTTTGCATCATTTTTTGTAACGATACCTGTTAAACGTAAACCGATAAAGGCGATGAAAAGACCGATACCAGCAGTAATTGCATGTTTTAAGTTTTCAGGAATTGCTTCCATTAATTTTGTACGGAAAGATGTGAATGATAACAAAATTAAAATCATACCTGCTACGAATACAGCAGAGAATGCAATTGCGAAAGTCATGCCTTCATGCGCTTTTACAACAGAGTAAGAGAAGTAAGCATTTAATCCCATACCTGGCGCGATTGCGATTGGTAAGTTTGTAAAGATTGCCATAAATAATGTTCCGACAACAGCAGCGATAATTGTTGCTGTAAATGCTTGTTCAAATGGAACACCTGCATCCCCAAGGATGACTGGGTTTACGACAATGATATATGCCATTGTTAAGAAGGTAATAATACCTGCCATAATTTCAGTTTTAATAGAAGTTTTATGTTTTGAAAGGTTAAACATATAAACATCCTTTCTGTTTACGAATAATTTTCACAACAGTTATATATAATATTCGTTTTTTAACTATTTTGCAATAGTTTTGTATAAAAAGTTTACAACAATTCATATTTTGTGTCTTAAATTCGAATATTAATCGTAACTTGATGTGTGAATTTCAGTTTTTATTATGCACATTATAAGGAAAAGGAGTTGAAAGAAGCTATGCCACAGCAAAAAAACTTTGTAACAATGCCAGCGCAACATCAAAATAAACAGCCTGGTATTGAATCATTAATGAATCCACTTCCGCAGTTTGAAGATTCAAATTATAAAGGTAGCGAAAAGTTAAAAGGAAAGAATGTATTAATTACAGGGGGAGATAGTGGGATTGGACGAGCTGTTTCCATCGCTTTTGCGAAAGAGGGAGCAAATATTGCGATTGCTTATTTAGATGAGGAAGAAGATGCTAATGAGACGAAGCAATATGTTGAGAAAGAAGGTGTAAAGTGTGTATTGTTGCCGGGTGATTTAAGTGATGAACAGCATTGTAAAGAGGTTGTTCAAGAGACCGTCCAGCAGCTAGGTAGTTTACAGGTTTTAGTAAATAATGTCGCGCAGCAATATCCGCAGCAAGGGCTAGAGTATATTACAGCAGAACAGCTAGAAAAAACATTTCGTATTAATATTTTTTCTTATTTTCACGTTACGAAAGCAGCCCTTTCTCATTTGAAGAAAGGGGATGTCATTATAAATACGGCATCTATCGTTGCATATGAAGGAAATGAAACGTTAATTGATTATTCCGCAACGAAAGGAGCAATCGTAGCTTTTACAAGATCACTTTCTCAATCGTTAGTCCAAAAAGGGATTCGGGTAAATGGTGTTGCACCAGGACCGATTTGGACACCGCTTATTCCATCGAGCTTTGATGAGAAGAAAGTCTCTCAGTTTGGGAGCAATGTCCCGATGCAACGGCCTGGTCAACCATATGAGTTAGCGCCGGCATACGTATATTTAGCGTCTGGTGATTCTTCTTATGTTACTGGACAAATGATACATGTAAATGGGGGCGTTATTGTAAATGGATAGTTTTCATTTATAAGAGCAAAGTAAAGCTAATTACAATTATTATGGTGAGCGCTAGGGGGGATATAGGTGAAAAGGGTATGTTTCGTTTTACTATTATTTTTCTTCCTACCGGTTAGTGCTTTTGCTGATACAGATCATTTAATATTAGTGAATCTTACGACAAACCAGTTGTCTTTTTTTGAGAATGGAAATTACACAAAAACATTTCCAGTAACGACTGGAAGAGATCGTACACCTACGCCTGAAGGTAATTTTTGTATTATAACGAAATTTAAAAATAAAGAATACCATCGAAAAAAAATAGCTGGGGGTGCACCGAATAACCCTCTCGGTACGAGGTGGCTTGGACTAGATAAGAATGAATATGCGATTCACGGGACGAACCGGGAATGGACGATTGGAAGTAGGGAATCAAATGGCTGTATTCGTATGCATGACAGGGATATACAATGGTTATATGACCGAGTACAATTACAAACAAAAGTAATCATTTCTCGTTTTCATACGAGCCCCGAATATGAAGCGAATAAGCTTGGTTATCGCGTTGTGAGCTGGAATGGTCGGAAAATAGAAAAAGAACAAATTGGAATACTTACGTTAGTAGACCGCGCGGATATATATTGGCAAGAACCAAATGGACAGTTAACAAAGGTAAAAACTGTATTGCCAAATGAAAGATATCCAGTGTACTCAAAACGAAAAGATGGAATATATTATATAGGAAACAATTCGTATATTATAGATGAAACAGGAGAGAAAATTCGTTACGAGCAAATTCCTTCTTCGATTTTAAGTAATATATATAAACGGAAATACAATGTTCCGTAATGGCTACCGTATTATAGACGGTAGCTTATTTATACTTGGAGTTTAACTGCAACTATTGTATTTTGCTGAATATAATACAGTACAGATAGGGGGCGGTTATATTATGAAAAGTGAATTTGCGTTTAAAGTTTTCTTAGTAACGACCTGTTTATTTATCGTGTATTTATATGCGTTTCTCGTCTTTTCTTTTTATATTCCATATGTTGATTTAATATTGTTCTTCGGATTTATTTGGGCGTTTGTGAAAGCGAGGGAAGGAGAGAAGAGTATATATCGGCGCATTACCTTATGCGGGACGGCCGTTCTCGTTATTTTGTACTTTTTTATTATGCATGATTTTTGGAGAGGAATGTAAAAAAGCATACGATTAATCGTATGCTTTTATATCTGTTAATGATGGAAGAGAGGCAATTGCACCGTAATTTGTACATGTGATAGCGCCTACTTTATTTGCAAAGGAGATAAACGCTGTTAAGTCTTTGAAATGATACGAAAGTGTATGTTCACTTTGGGCAATCTGATATAACATTGCTCCAACGAAAGCATCACCAGCACCAGTTGTATCGACTTGTTGAATGGAAATAGAAGAGACAATGGTTTGACCTTCATTTGTCGCAAGAAGGGTACCGTCTTTTCCAAGTGTAATAGCTACTACTTTTGCGCCATAATTTAATAATTTGAGTGCCGCTTGTTGTAAATCACTCTCTTTAGAGAGCATAGTAGCTTCCTCTTGACTTACTTTTACGAAGTGTGCATGTTTTATAAAGGTTAGACAATCTTGAGAGAATTGTTCTGTATTTGTAATGAGTGCACTTCGATAATTTGGATCAAAAGAAATAAAATGGCCGTTATCTTTCGCATATTGTAACAACTGAAAATACGTTTCTTTTAATGGGCTTGATAGTAAAGCTGTCGCTGAACCGAAATGTATTAAATCATTCGTTTGTATTTTTGATAAATCAATGCTATTGAATTGATATTCACCATCTGCACCACGCATAAAAGTAAAATCACGTTCGCCATCTTGATCGATGGATACGAATGCAAGTGTTGTTTGTTTATCTTTTATGAGCATGGATGTATCGACTTGCGCACGCTGTAAAGTTTGTTCAAGAAACTCACCAAATGGGTCGTTTCCTACTTGCCCCATAAATGTAGCGTGTCCACCTAATTTTGTAATCGCAGCAGCAACGTTAGCGGGTGCTCCACCAGCTTTTTTTTCGAAATCTGAACCGTTTACTAAAGAAACGTTAGTATTTCGGCACACAAAATCAATTAATAGTTCACCTATACAAAAGACATTTCGCATACAATCCCTCTTTTCAGCTTATATTGTGTGATGGTAAAGTTTAGTTTTGCATCTGAAAAGATTGCGATATGATGTTTCATGTCTTTTCGAGGAAAAACTCGGGACGTAAAGACTGTTGAACCATCGTATAAGAAAATTTCCACGATGCTTTTATCTACAAATATTTGTAGTTCTATCGTATCTTGAATATCGATTTTTTTACAGCGTTCAAATCCATATTCTCCGCCAAATTGATGGTAGAAGTTGCCCCTGTCTATAGAAATAGTACCTTGTTCCCGATTAAATGTAATGGGGAAACATTCCTCCTCATTGTGGAAGAGAGAAAGACCAAAACGCTTTGCATCTTCTGTTTTAAGTGTAACAATTAATTCATAGGAGTCTTCATCATCAAGCGTTGATAATACATTTAATCCAGCTGTTATATCTCCTGAAATGTGTTTTTTTGTTGTTCGTAGTTTTGTTAATTCTGAAACTGGTTTTTGTTTTAAAATGTTATCTTCTAATGTTAATTCACGTGGAAGTGTTAGGCAATGAGCCCACATATAATCATCAGAAGGATATGTGATTTCACTTGATCCTGCCCAAGCAAACAATAGGCGACGACTAGTAGAGTCTTCTAAAGTTTGAGGGGCATAAAAATCGAATCCTTTATCAGCTTCGTAATAGGAATCAACATGGAAATATAAATTTTTAATATCGAAATGGCCTATAGCATAAACGACATTGTATACATTGTGAAAGTTTTCTCCGTCTTTTTCAATTCCTTGCGGTGAAAAGAGAAGTACATCTTTCCCTGATAATTGGAAGTAATCGGGGCATTCCCACATAAATCCGAATTCTTTTAAATTTGTTGTAATTTCGCCTTGGAAATGCCAATTGTATAGGTCTTGTGATTTGTATAGTAATAGAGTTCCTGTTTTATTTTCACGTTGGGCACCGAGTAACATATAGTACATATCATTATGTTTCCAGACTTTTGGATCACGTACATGTTTTGTATATCCGTCAGGAATTATATCAATAACAGGATTATTACTATATTTCGTCATCGTATATTGTGAATCCATTGTTGCCATACATTGTTTTGCATCACGGGAATCATCAGGATTTTTTATATTCCCTGTATAAATTAAATGAAGAAGGCCATCTTTTACGATAGCACTACCAGAATATGCACCGTGTGATTCATAGCTTTCAGTAGGGATGATGGCTACAGGCATACGCTCCCAGTTAATAAGGTCTTTTGACTTCACATGCCCCCAATGCTTCATTCCATGAATGGGACCAAATGGATACCACTGATAAAAAACGTGATATTCATCATTGTAGTATGATACACCGTTAGGATCATTCATTAATCCAAATGTTGGGTGAATATGATAAATTGGTTTCCATGAATCTTGGTTTGCAATTTCATATAAAGAATGTAATTCGTCTTTATTAGATTGCAGTATTGTTTTATATTTTGACATAGGTTTTCACCCCGTTATTATTTACTTTCTTTATATAAAATGAATGTGGCAACAAAAGCAGTGATAACTGCAATAGCGAAACCAATTATATAGTGAATCATGTTCATCATGCCAAGAGGTGCAACAATTGTAAGCATCGGAATACCTGTTAAACCGTATGCATTAGCCGCCACTTGCATCCAAACAACGTAAGCGCCTCCAATTGCGCCGCCAATAGCTGCTGCAATAAATGGTTTACCAAGTTTTAAATTGACACCAAAAATAGCTGGTTCTGTAATTCCTAAAAATGCTGAAGCTGCTGCTGGAATTGCAATTTCTTTCGTTTTTTTGTTTTTTGTTTTGAAATAGACAGCTAAAGTAGCACCGCCCTGTGCAACGTTCGCCATTGACCAAATAGGGAGTAAGAAATTGACACCGATATCTTTATTTGCGAGTAAGCCCGCTTCAATAGCGTGGAAGCTATGATGTAAGCCAGTAAGAACGATTGTTGAATACAATCCACCGAATATAAGTCCAGCTACTGGTCCTGCAAATTGATAAATTGTATTTAAAAGGTACGTAATGCCGTCACCGATTTTATATCCAATTGGTCCGATAATAATAAGTGATAAAAAGCCAGTTATAATAATTGTTAAGAATGGTGTAACTAATAAATCTAAAGAGTTCGGAACACGTTTTCGAAGTTCTTTTTCAATTGTACTCATAACATACACACATAATAAAATAGGTAAAACAGTACCTTGATAGCCAATCATATCAATATCCATACCAAGGAAATGTAAAACAGTGGGTTTTGCATTTGAAAGAGTCCAAGGATTTGTTAAGTTTGGGTGAGTTAATATACCACCAACAACTGCACCTAAGAAAATGTTTCCACCAAATTCTTTAGCGGCACTAACTCCAATTAAAATAGGTAAAATGATGAAAGCTGCACTTGAGAACATATCAAGTAATTGGATAAGTGAGTGATCTCCAGGAACTAATTTAAACGCTTTCAACATTCCGAGTAGACCCATAAGTAAACCGCTTGCGACGATAGCTGGAATAATTGGAACAAAAATATTAGATAGTGTCTTTGCTAGGCGGGCGATAGGATTCATTTTTTTCTTAGGTATATCGTTTGATGTTGTAGAATCTAGTTCGGCTATTCCAATTAGTTTTGAGAATTCATCATATACTTTGTTTACTATGCCAGTTCCAAAAATAATTTGATATTGCTCGGTCGTTGCAAAAGCACCTTTTACTCCATTGATGTTTTCGATTTCTGCAGAGTTTATTTTCGTATCATCCTTTAATATAAGACGAAGGCGAGTCGCACAATGTGTGGCACGAACAATGTTTTCCTTTCCACCAATGTTCTGTATTACTTGAGTTGCAATTTGCTTCATATCCATAAAAATTCCCCCTTACTATAAATTTTCTTTTTATGGAACCGGTTCCGTAATAAGTTAAAATAAAAAACAGGGAAATGATGTTGAAAATCCTGTTTTTAAAATGTGGAACCGGTTTTAATTTTATTATAGAGCGCCTTTATATTTTGTCAACGCTTTCTTGGATTTTTAATGTATAACGAGAGTGTAATATTTTTGGTATAGTTTTGTTTTCAACAAGCTGTGAAAGAGAAGTGGCAGCAAGCTTTCCAGCATACTCATAGTCAAACGCAATTGTCGTTAAACTAGGGTGTACCATTTCTGAAATATCATATCCACCGAATCCTGTTACAGAAATATCACCTGGTACAGAAAGGGAGTGGGAGTGAATGACTTTCATTGCGCCAAGAGCGATGTTATCTGTAGCACATACGATAAGAGTTGGGCGATTATTATCTAAAATATGTTGTACTTGTTTCATGGCATCTTCTATGCGGAAAGTTGTTTCGTAATATGAAACGTTGCAAGTCGGTTCTAAATTTTCAATTGCTTTTTGAAAACCATTTTTTCGATTTATTCCAACAGAAATATCAGATTTTTCTATCCCTAAATAGGCAATATGTCGATGGCCTTGCGATAAAACGTATGCCCCTAACTCATAAGCTGCATCATAATCATCGTGAACGAGGCAATATTGATCTTTATATTCTTGCCCGACGAATAAAATAGGGATGTTTGAATTAGCCATAATTTTTTGATGTTCATTCGTTAATGTTTTTGTTAATAAAATAATGCCAGCTACCTTTTGTTTTATAAAGTTTTCAATTGCTTGTATTTCAGTTTCGGTTGTTTGATTTGCATTTGCTACAAGCATTTGATAGTTATTTTCCTGTAATGTTTTATCGATCCCGATAAGTGTTTTCATTGTAGCAAAGGAGTCTAATCGGGGGATGATGACACCAATTAAATTTGTTGTTTTTGCTTTTAAACTTTGAGCAAATGTATTGGGAGAGAAATTTGTTTCCTGAATAATACCTTCGATTTTAAGTTTTGTTTTATCGCTTACATATCCGCCGTTTAAGTAACGAGAGACTGTGCTTTTTGCAACTCCAGCCAATTTGGCGATATCTGCAATTGTTTTAGCCATAGTATTTCACCTTCGTATTCATAAAAATGTTAACTTTATTATAGGGAGAATTAGAGATGACGTAAACAAGAAGAGAGAAAGAAAAAACCACCTCACGTATATGAGGTGGAATAATTGTTAATATCTAGGCTTAAATGTATGACAACAAGTCTCTACACTTGTTGCTACAGAACTTTCTAGCGTCTCGTTTGTTAAAACAGCAGCTGTATATGAATCATTTTCAGTTTGACCAGTTTCATCTGCATCAGGCTGAACGATGATCGCACTTGCTTGACAAAAGTTACCTTGCCCCCAAAAAGAACAGTTGGAAACAGAACATCTTACTTCTGGCATAAAACCCCCTCCTTATACATTAGTGTGGGATTTTACGCCCATTTCATGTGTAGAAGGAGTTTCCTTTTCTCGTTACTTTTTCGTTTGTTCAAGCCATTCTTTTAATTTGTCTTTCGGCTGTTCACCACTAATACGGCTCACTTCTTTGCCATCTTTAAAATGAATGATTGTTGGTGTACCTTGAATTTTATATTCATCCCAAGGAGCATCTAATTTTTCAATATCCATAACTTTCATATCAACGTTCAAGTCTTTAGCCATTGGCACTACGACAGGAGATAATTTTTGGCAATGAACGCAAGATGTTTGATAAAAGTATACTGTTTCTTCTTTTTTCTCTTTTAAATTCTTTTGAAGATCTGAAAGAGAGATTTTATTTGTGTAGTAGTCAGGACCATCTGTTTGACTACCAGTAGCATTATCAATTTTTTGGCTAGTTGAAGCTTTTTTTTCTTCCATTTGTGTTACAGCGAAAATTGCCGCAAACAAGGCGATAATAATACCACCAAATATAAGCATTTTTTTCATTCTTTCATCTCCTTATTTGTTTTTGATGACAATAAAGCTACAAACAGCGATTGTAATAAAGCCGATAAGTGCTAAAAACGGGATTGTCACAAAGCCGAACCAGTTTATGTATTCTCCCGTACATGGTACACGTCCACAAGCTGCCCCAGCAGCTGAAAATGCTGCGACTTTTTGAATTGCATAGTGATATAAAGAAATACAAGCACCAATAGTTGCGATTGGTAAAGAATAATTTGCGATGCGATAGTCTTTCTTTGCCACAGCGATACCGAGCCATAAAACGAATGGATACATAAAAATACGTTGATACCAACAAAGAACACAAGGCTCAAATTTCATGATTTCGGAAAAGTACAGACTTCCTAGTGTAGCGATAAAAGAAGCTCCCCATGCGGTAAGTAAAGCATATTCTTGCTTTTTTTCTCGTCCCATATTTTATACCTCTCTTATAATAGTTACATACTAAATTATAGTATGAAGTGGTATGGAAAAGAAAGAAAAAATATGTTTATCAATAAAAGTTTTATAAGGAGAAACTTTTATTGATATAAACATTTAAAAAAAGCGCCATTCTCCGGAAGAGAATAGCGCTATATTTTACATTTGAATTTGTTCTACTTCTTCTACATGCGACTTTTGGGATGCATGGTCAATATATTGAAATAGGAGCTGCAATTGTTTATCAACTTCTGGTAGTTCCTTGCTGTATTGATAAGCGTGTAAAAAATGCTCAATACGCTTAGAAAATAATTGATCGTTCGTTTGAACCATGAGAACGAGTAATTTATCCCAATTACAGCAATACGTGTAATAGAGAGCTTTATCATAGTCGTTATATGTTTGCACTGTGTACCCTCCTTACCGAGAGTTATATATAGTGTGTGATAAGTAAGGGGAAATACACTTGAAAGAATTTGTTAAGAAAAAAAGTGAATGAAAAGAAAAAACGAGGAGTTTCCTCGTTTTTTAAGCTTTTGGCATTGGCGTAGGTGTTGGTTTGCCATAGCCTTCTTTATATTTATTATCGATATAGTTACGAATTTCTAGCGTTGATTTTCCTTTTTGTTTCATGGAAGCAGATTCAACTGCGATTTCTAGGCAATTGACGCAAGTCGTTGCGTGGGAATCCCAAACAACTTCACCATTCTTTTTAATTTCACGGATAAAGCAGTTTTTATTATTTTTATGTCCTACACTTTCACCGCAACCACAATAGCATGGAATCCAATCTAATAGCTCTGCATTTTGTCCAGCGACGGTGTAGATATCTTTCATTTGTGGATCAAGCTTATCTAGGAAGGTCGGAAGTGTGTCGACTCCTTTTGTTTTCTCTTGAATGTCAGCTTGCTGAGTGTGCGATGCGTGGTCATGTTCTTCTTTTTTTGATTCAGAAGATTTTTGGTCATTTGTACCAGTACTTCCGCATCCAGCAAGAATTAAGCTCAGTACTGCAAGTAAAGAAAATACATACTTTTTCATTCGCTTGTCCCCTTTACAAATGTATTAATCAAATTGTATCAGAGATTACGGTGTATCGGTTGAAGATTTTTTTGACTGATTTTTGAAGCGCCATCTTAGCGAATGGAATAGAAATAAAAGTGGGATATAAGCGTATACAATATACAATCCCGCTTGAGATAGTACAGTATTTAATGCGTTGATACTTTCCCGATTTTTAAAAAATAAAGAAGCTGTAAAAACGATGAAAATAAAAAATGGTAGTGTAAATTTAAATGAAATATGAAAGGAACGCTTCATCGTTTGACATGATGACCAAATAGTTAAACAAAGATTCGGCAAAATTATTAAAAACCAAACAAAAATAATAATATATTCGAACCGCTGAATAAAAGGAACTTTAATTATTTTTAACATCGTTAAAGTAGGCCAAATAGTGTGATTCAATTGTCCTTCACTATAATACATAAATGATACAATAGCTAAAACTACATAAATTAGAGTGCTAAAAACAATCCCTGCGTGAGCCCATCTTTTTAAAGATTTTCCTTTTTCAATAAAGGGATAGAAGATAAGAATTGTTTCAAATCCGAGAAATTCTAATGCAGATTGTTTTGCTGACACAAGTATGTCGAAAGGGGAATGTGTAAAAATAGGTAAAATATTACGAAAATGTGCATACTTCATCGGATAGACTAAAAAGAATACAACGAACATAGGAAGAACAATACCCCAAAAACATATCCCTGTCACAGAACGGAAGCCACCTTTTATAATGTAGTAAGTGACTAACAAAAACATAAGCGTAAGTTTCCATAACTTAATGGTAGGAAAGATCCAAACTTGTATTACTTCCATATATGTACGAAGAACAGTAAGGCAAAATAATAAGCAATAAAGAGTGAAAATTACAGAAAATATAGAGCCAATCCATTTTCCAAAGGTTGTTGTATGAATGCTAATTAAATCTCCGTCTTTTTCAAGCATTTTTAACATACAAAACAGTACAATATGAGTTGCAATACCTGCAATAATAAGAGAAATCCAAGCATCATAACCTGCATTTTTCAAAATTACACGTTGATATCCGAGAATTCCTATTCCGATTTGGAGAGAATGCAATAAAATAAATGCAAAATATGGAGAGACAGTTTTTGTTTTATTCATTGTATTCATTGCTCATTTCACCTCACTATTCCCCGATTCCAGATTGTACAATATTAAGATCTAAATTTATATCCACCGCTACGTTTTGATACATATTTCGAATTTGTTTTATATTCCATTTTCTCGTATGGCTTCTAATTTCATCTCGTATTCCTAAAGGATCAATTTTCTTTTCTTGAAATTGTTTTATTAAATCTTCACAGTCTTTTTCAACATTTCGTTCAATTTGTTTTTTTATATAGTTGATATTTGTTTTTTTTCTTAGATCAATCCAATTTGGAGAGTTTTTAATTAATCCATTTAATTTTAAATGGATTTTTACTTTTGGTATGTCGCCAGTTTGATCTATATCATACTTATTTTCCCCAGCTAAGTTTTGTATAACAACCATACCTTTATGTTTATCCTTTGTTATCGCTGCTTCGTAACGTCCATTTTTCGTAGGGTTAATAAGTAATTTTGCTAAAACAGAATGTCTTTTATCCGTATACATAACGACTTTATCGCCTTTTAAAAAAGCAAGTCCTTTGACAGCGACGGAATGATTATCGTCCATTTTAAGATAAGGGACATAGGCATCACATACAGAAGAGTAGTAATTATATAAAAAAATGTCTAATGCGGTTTGTGGAATATTCTCATTTCGGATATTTTGTTCAAGTAAATCAGCAATGTATAAAGATCCATTTTTTTTTCCGTAATTTAAAAGTTCCTCAGCTGATCCATCTACAATTGCTAGTTGTACATCGCGCCCGATATTTGGGTCACGTTGTAAGTTAGTAATAATCTCTCCCATTCCACGTTCTCCTAGAGCCTTTCCAAATAGGACGACACGCATTTGACCTACAACGACATTGTGAGGTGATTTTGCATTTAATCGTGAAGCGATTGTCTCAAGTGAACGGGCAGATGTTGATTGAGTTTCTGGTTTAGACTTTACACCATGTGTGTACTCTGGGAAGAGAATAGTTCCTTGGAATCTTTTGTTTTTTGTGATGTCAAATCCAGCGACATGAATAATACGCTGCGTATCCACTATATACGTTTGTGTACAGCCAGTTTGTAAAATGAAGAAGATAATGATAATAAGGTGCAATAAAATTTTCTTCATTCATTCTCACCATCACGTTTTTGCTTCGATTTGTTTGGATTATATCGCCATTTTGATTTTGGTCTAAGAAAAGAAGGTCTTTGTGCCGTTTGACTAAATGGTAATCGAAGAAAACCTTCTGCTGTACCTAAACCACGAAATGGATATAAAGGTAACAAATAAGGTGATCCAAGCGATTTTAATTTAATTAAATGAGCTAAAATAAATACAAATCCGACAGCGAGGCCTAATCCTCCGAATGCACCGGCTAAAAGAATAAGCGGAAAGCGTAACAACCGGATAGTAGAAGACATCTTTACTGTTGGTGTTGTGAAAGATGCAAGAGCGGATAAAGCAACTGCAATTAATAAAATTGTACTTGTCAAAGCCGCTTCAACAGATGCTTGGCCAATTACAATCCCCCCAACAATCCCGATTGTTTGTCCGACTTTTGTCGGTAAACGCGCTCCAGCTTCACGGAGCAATTCAATTGTAATTTCTAAAAAGAGTGCTTCTAGAATAGGAGGGAAAGGTACGTTAGCTCTCGAGAAAATAATAGGACCTAGTAAATCGGCAGGGATCATTTGATAATGATATGTTAAAGCCGCTGTATAAATAGCGGAGGAAAAAAGAGAAAATATAGCTCCGAAAAAACGAATAATACGAAAGAACGATCCAATCATCCACGGTAAATAATAATCTTCTGGTGAAATGAAAAAATCCAGTAACGTTGTTGGTCCTGATAAAGCATATGGAGAGCCATCTGTTAAGATTAAAACTTCCCCATTAATTAATGCAAATACAGCTCGATCTAATCGTTCTGTAGGTAATAGAACAGGAAAAGGTGAATTGCTATTATCACTAATAAATTGCTCAATCATAGTTGAATCAAATGGGACATCAAAGTCAATGTCTTCTAGCCGTTGAATTGCGGTGTTGACAAATTGTTCATTTGTAATTCCTTCTATATAAGCAACTGCTACTTTCGTTTTTGATATAAATCCGACGGTAACTTCTTTAAAAATGAGTTGCTCTGTTACGATATTTCGGCGCAATAAGTGGATATTTGTATCAAGATTTTCAACGAAACCGATTTTAGGCCCGATTACACTATACTCATTTTCTGTATCGTTATATAATCGTTTTCCTAAAACAGTACTTTCGGCACGAATTAAAGCATATTGATCAGGATTCGCATTGTTTTTTAATCGTATTAAAATATATCCACCTAATAATTTTTCACGAATATCATCAATAGAAGGGGAGGTAATAATGTCTTCAATAGAGATGATATTACATAAATCAGAGATGTTTTGAATTTGTTCCGATTCCTTTTTTATAGGAGTTAAAATGAATTGTTTAATAATAAGTGCTTCCACGACAGATTTATAATAAAACAAGCACAACGTTTCATCTTTAAGTATGTTATAAGAGACAAAATCGCTTGATTCTTTCATGGTTTGTATAAATTCTGGAATAGAACAAAGTGTTTTTGTATTAGTCTTTTTTGATTTCTTAGATGATAAACCGAACATTTTCTCACCCCTAACATACGTCATTTACTTGTGTTAGTTTTTGGGAAAGACGGAAATTTATACTTCAAAGTTGAAAGTTTATAAAGAAAAGGAAGAGTAGTGAATACCTCTTCCTTTTTAGCGTGTTAATTTGTTTTCTTTTCTTTAATAGACTTCACTAATTTCAACATTTCCGCTCGTATATCTTCTCTTTTTACATTTAATTTTTCGGCAATTTGTTTAATGTCCATTCCATCTTTTTTCATTTTTAATACATCATCAAGAGGGGTATTGCTTTTTTGAGAGATGATTGTTAACACAGTAAGATGACGCAATTTGATGTTATATTCTTTCATTTTTTGTTTTAGCTGATCCGGTGTGGATTTTTGCATAGTTGCTAACTGTTGTAGCAGTGCTTGCTTTGTTTCTTTACTCATATGATGCTTTTTCAGCTTACTTGGATCTACACCGAAATGCTCGGCTGTTTTCTCCCAAGATTTATTTTGCTTATAGTAAGATAAAACACCTTTTATTTCTTGTCTACTGATTCTTGCAATATGAGCAGCTTTCCAAATTTCATGTTTGTTATAGCCGAGTTTTTCTAGCGACTGCATTTCTTCTTCTGAAATTGGTTTATGGTGATGCATTGTTACTTCTTTTGGTGTGGCAGCGGACGTAGGGAAGGTGGATATCCCACATAATAATGCTGCCATAGTCATACTTACCGCGATTTTTTTGTACATGTAAACTCCTCCTAGATGGATAGTGTGGAAAACTGTACACATATCATTTCCATAAAATGTGAAATACTTGTGAACAAGTTAAGTTTTTTTATTCACAGCATGGAATGACGTTTTTAGAAGTTTTCCAACATAAAACATTGATTAATAGTAAAAAACTAAGGTATAATCGAAATTGAAAATCAATATCAATACTGACGATAAACTTATACATATAGATAAAAATAAGGGAGAGATAAATATGACTACATATACTTCCATCGCTAATGTGATTAAAGAAAGGCGCTCTGTTCGTACATTTACAGACAAAGCAGTAGAAAAAGATTTATTAATTGAACTATTAAATGATGCAACATGGGCACCAAATCATAAGCACCGTGAACCATGGAATTGTAAACTATACATCGGAGAAGGCCGCAAGAAATTAGTAGATGCAGTATTAAACTCTTTCACAGAAGAAGAAAGAGCGAAACGCGGTAAAATTTTATCAGATCGTTTTTTAAGCACGCCTGCACAAATCGTTGTATATATAAATGAAGATCCGCGTCAAATTCAACGTGATGAAGATTATGCTGCAACATGTGCATTCATGCAAAACTTCCAACTTCTTGCTTGGGAACGCGGATTAGGTTGCGTTTGGAAATCAGGCGGATTAAACTACAATCCATTATTTATAGAAGGAATCGGTTTAACAAGAGGCCAACGTATCGTTGGAATTCTTCATATCGGCTATTTCGATAAAGCACCAGAAGGAAAAGCTCGTACTCCAATTATGGAGAAGATGGAGATTATTGAAGGTTAATAGATGAGACATTCTCGTTTTTACGAGGGTGTCTTTTTATTATGCAATCAATCCTCATGAAAGCTTGTTCTTCATCATACACTTTCTTAAGGGAAAGTGTAAGGAGGGAAAATAATGAGAGCAAGTGACGATAAAGCACTGCAATATGCGATTGCGGAAATTACGGAAATTGCGACTGGATTTGGGCTTGATTTTTATCCGATGCGTTATGAAATATGTCCAGCGGAAATTATTTATACATTTGGTGCATATGGGATGCCGACAAGGTTTTCACATTGGAGTTTTGGAAAACAATTTTTCAGAATGAAATTACAATACGATTTAGGACTTAGTAAAATATACGAACTCGTTATTAACTCTGATCCATGTTACGCCTTTTTATTAGATACGAACTCTTTAATTCAAAACAAATTAATTGTAGCGCACGTTTTAGCGCACTGTGATTTCTTTAAAAATAATATTCGTTTTTCAAATACGAAGCGAGATATGGTAGAAAGTATGTCAGCGACAGCTGAACGGGTGAAAGCATATGAGCATAAGTACGGAAAAGAAGAAGTAGAAACATTTTTAGATGCCGTACTTGCCATTCAAGAGCACATTGACCCGTCGCTCATGCGTCCCAAACTTGCGTGGAGTATTGATGATTTAGAAGAAGTAGAAAAGAAAAAGGTATCACAATACGATGATCTATGGAATTTAGATGATCGAAACAAAAAGAGAGAACGATCCAATATACGCAAAAAGAAGAAGATCCCACCGCAACCAGAGAAAGACTTGCTCCTCTTTATTGAAGAATATAGCCGTGAACTAGAAGATTGGCAGCGTGATATATTAACGATGATGCGCGAAGAAATGTTATATTTTTGGCCGCAGCTTGAAACGAAAATCATGAACGAAGGCTGGGCGTCCTACTGGCATCAACGCATACTTCGTGAAATGGACTTAACATCTGATGAAGCAATTGAATTTGCGAAATTAAATGCAGGTGTTGTACAGCCATCAAAAACAAGCATCAATCCATATTACCTCGGTATTAAAATGTTTGAAGATATTGAAGAACGGTACAACAATCCGACTGAAGAAATGAAGCGACGAGGCGTAAAACCAGGATCTGGCCGTGATAAAATGTTTGAAGTACGCGAAATTGAATGGGACGTATCGTTCCTAAGAAACTACTTAAATAAAGATCTTGTTATGCGAGAAGATATGTACTTATTCCAGCGCCAAGGAAAAGAATATAAAGTAATAGATAAAGAATGGGAAAATGTGCGTGATCAACTCGTAAATATGCGGACAAATGGTGGGTTCCCGTATTTAGTAGTAGAAGATGGAGACTACTTAAAGAACGGAGAATTATACATTAAACATAGTTACGAAGGAATCGAGCTCGATTTAAAATACTTAGAAAAAGTATTGCCATATCTTCATCAGCTATGGGGAAGAACGGTGCATATGGAGTCCATCGTGGAGAGTAAGGGCGTTGTGTTTTCTTATGATGGGAAGATGGTGCATCGGAAGTATGTGTGAGGGGAAGAACGGACATAGGATACTGTGTCCGTTCTTTTTATTTGGAACCAAGTTAAATATGCTATTCTTGAAAAAAGGGAGTTACATAGAGAAATGGAGCGATTAAAATGAGCAAAGTAGGGGTATGTAAGGTTGATATTACGCCGCCTGTAGGTATTGATTTTGTCGGATATCATAGAGAGACAGGAATAAATAATATTGAAGAGCGTATTTATGGGACAGTTTTTGTATTTGAAAAAGATGAACTGAAAACTGTGTTTATAAGTATTGATAATATTGGGATGTTAGTAGAAGATACGAATATGATTCGTGAGCGAGTAGCAAGTAGGCTTCATGTGCCATTTGAGCGAATAACTGTTGTTTATACACATACACACTCTGGGCTGGAAACAGTCGGTGATCATCCTTTAGTAAAGTCGTATAAAACGATTTTAGTAAATAATGTAGTGCATGGTGCTGTTACTGCTAATAAAAACTTGAAGCGATGTGAAGTTGGCTGGAGTGTTACGACAGGTGATATTGGGGTTAATCGAAGAGAGAGAACATCTGATGGAAAAGCGAAGATGGGAACAAATATAGATGGTGTTGTAGATAAACGAATTGGTATGTTAGCAATAAGAGATGCTGAAACGAAGGAGTTATCTGGGGTTTTAGTATTTTGTACTGCGCATCCGAATGTTTTAAAAGGTGATAGTGATGAATTATCAGCGGATTATCCTGGAATGACGAGAGAGATTCTAGAGCAGATAGTGAACGGCCCTGTTATTATCGTTCAAGGTGCCGCTGGAAATGTGTATGCGAAATATCGCGGTTCAAGGGAAGCGTTAAAACAAATGGCTTACATACTTAGTGGACATGTATTAACGATGTTACCAACAGTTACATATAGTCCAATTGTAAAACTAAGGACAGTTTCGAGTATGATGCAAATGAAGTTGAAGGATATTTCTGAATTTGATGAGATACGAAGCATGGCTCGATTAGCCGAGAAGCAGTGGGGCGTGAATACGGACGAATGGCTTACTATCGTATTAGAGAAATATAGGCAAGGTATTCGGCGGTTAAGTATTGATTTAGAAGTGCAATTGTTTCAAGTTAATGATGGTATGTTTTCAGGTTTACCGATGGAACCTTTTTCGGAAACGGCATTAGAAGTGAAAGAGAATCTTCAAAATGAATTAGCTTTCTTTGGTGGATATACGAATGGATATATTGGTTATTTACCAACGAAGGAAGAATTCTCATATGGTGGGTATGAAGTGGAATTAAGCCCTGTTGTGTATGGACCGGTTACGAATTTATTGATGCCACCGGAGGAGAATACTGCGGAGTTGGTTGTGAAGAGAGTTATGGAATTATATAACGTGTAAAAAATATAGTCAGTAGAATAAAATTTAAAGAAATTCATGATTTTTAATACACCTATAGAAAAACGAATCCATTTTGAAAAATATGAATCAAAGTGGATTCGTTTTTTGTTTACCAGACAGGTCGTATATTTGATGATAATTTCTCTGTATTTTCTTTAGTAACGAATGTTGTTAAATCCTCTTTCAGCATTTGCATTCGTTCTGCACCTATGTTTTCAATCCATCGCTGTTCTATTTCAGCTACTATTTCTTCTTTAGCTTTCATTACTGACAAACCACGTTCGGTTAAAACGATGATTTTACCTCTTTTATCAGTAGGATGTGTTTTGCGTGTAACGTAGCCATTACTCTCAAGAGAATCCACCATTTTACTTACAGCTTGTTTGGAAATCCCTAAATACTCAGCTAGCTCTATACCAGTTGCCCCATTAGGGAGGATGCGTTTGAACATAAAACCATGTGCTGGCCTAATATCTTCAAATCCTAATTCACTTAATTTGTCATGTAGCTCAGTGATTAATGTGCTAAATGATAATGATAAAAGCGATGTAAGATCTAACTCGTTAAATGTTTGATCCATGTATATAACCTCCGCACTTGTAGTCAATCAAATTGACTATATTATGTTGGTAGAACAAATAATGATTTATATAATATAGAATCAATGGAGGTTTCACATGGTTAATATCGTGAAAATTAGAGGGAGTGTATTTGCACCGTATGCATCGCTGGAACCTATTAAGGACCCTGCAACAGGAAGAGTGTTTGAATATGCTGGAGATGCACGTGAGTTTACACCACAAGCTGTGAACACAAAGCGTTCAAGGTTAGAACAAGAAGTAAATATTGATTTTTATAAAAGAGAAATTTTCACATATGCAGATGCTTGTATCGTCACCGTGAAGATTACAAATCCAGATGGCTCAATTGAGTATCAAAAGGGAGAAACAAGTACAGAAAACATTGTATGTACAAATATTGTATGGAGTGAAGATGAAGTTTCATTTGAAATGAGAGCAAGTGCAAGTAATCCTTTAAACGCAGCAGCACCTGCAGCTGATTATTTTTTGACTATACGAGCTAATGAAAGTGGTACTGTGAATATTGAAGGTGTACATGATGGTTTCCCTTGCTATGAATTTTATAAACAAGTAGATTTTGGTTCGTTTGAATTGATATACAAACATGATTTCAGAAAAACGGATGATACCCCAGCAGCACTAGCTGGAGAGATGGAATATAGCTTTAAAACGATAATCTAGCTGTAAATATAGCGCTATTTTTCAGAAGGAAGTAGCAAGCGTAAAAGAGAAAGCTATTTATTATGATAGCGAGATTGTGGGCTGTTTTACTCAAGATTATGCCGTATCTAAAATAAAATTATAGAGGTGTTTCTTATGACTAATATCGTGAAAATTAGAGCCAGTGTATTTATTCCAATGTCTTGGACTGAGGCTAAGAAGGATATGGAAACAGGAAAAGTAATTCAATTCGAAGGTGATTCACGTGAATTCACACCGTATGCGGTAAATGCGATGCGCTCTAGAGTTGAGCAAGAGGTAGTAGTGGATTTTTATAAAGAAGAAGTGTTTTCATATGCGAACACGGGTATTACGACAGAGAAGGTTACGAATCCAGATGGTTCTGTGAATAAAAGAACAGGAAAAGCGAGTACTGAAAATATTGTGTGCAAGAATATCGTATGGAATCCTGGTGGTGTGCAATTTAAAATGAGTGCGAGTGCAAGTAATCCATTAAATATATATGCACCTCCTGTAGATTATTTATTACATGTATGTGTGAAAAAGGATGGTAGTATTGATATTCAAGGAGAGCATGATGGATTCCCTTGTTTTGAATTTTATAAGCAAGTAGATTTCGATTCATTTGAAAAAATATATACACATGATTTTAGAGAAACTGGTGATACAGCTGCAGCACTAGGCGGGAACATGGAGTATAGTTTTACAAAGAGATTATAGGAAGTATGAAAATGGAACGATGGATTGCTTCATTCGTAAAGAACTTGGAGATATCTAAGTTCTTTTTTATTTGTTTCAAATTTGTGAAAGAAAGACATATTGATTGAAATTAAATTTTTTATACTCTATCATATACCCATACAGGTATAGGTTTTTGTGGTACATGAGAAAATTAAATAATATGGAGGTTTAAAATATGTCCAGAAAAATAGTTGTAGTAGGCGGAGTTGCCGGCGGGGCATCAGTAGCTGCAAGGCTTCGTCGTTTAAGTGATGAAGATGAAATTATTATGGTTGAACGCGGTGAATACATTTCATTTGCAAACTGTGGATTGCCATATTATATTGGCGGTGTCATTACAGAAAGACAAAAATTATTAGTACAAACTATTGAAAGGATGTCAAAGCGTTTTAATTTAGATATACGTGTATTGAGTGAAGTGGTAAAGATTAATAAAGAAGAGAAAACAATTACTATAAAGAATGTAACTACAGGTAAAACATATAACGAGGAATATGATGTTTTGATTCTTTCACCAGGGGCGAAACCAATTGTTCCACCTATTCCGGGCATTGAAGAAGCAAAGGCGTTGTTTACGGTACGAAATGTACCTGATACAGATCGTATAAAAGCGTATATTGATGAGAAGAAACCACGTCATGCGACGGTTATTGGTGGTGGATTTATTGGAGTGGAAATGGTTGAGAATTTAAGAGAACGTGGGATTGAAGTTACTCTTGTAGAGATGGCGAATCAAGTGATGCCACCAATCGATTATGAAATGGCAGTATATGTACATGAGCATATGAAGGTGCACAATGTTGAGCTTGTTTTTGAAGATGGTGTAGATGCGTTAGAAGAGAATGGGACTGTTGTACGTTTAAAAAGTGGCTCACTTATAAAAACAGATATGATTATTTTAGCAATTGGTGTACAACCAGAGAGTAGTTTAGCGAAAGATGCAGGACTAGCATTAGGAGTTAGAGGAACGATAAAGGTAAATGAGAAATTTCAAACATCTGACCCATATGTATATGCAATTGGTGATGCGATTGAAGTGAAAGATTTTGTTACAGAAACCGAAACGATGATTCCTTTAGCGTGGCCAGCTAATCGTCAAGGTCGCATGTTAGCAGATATTATTCATGGTCATACGGAGTCTTTATATAAAGGTACGATGGGAACTTCTGTGGCTAAAGTTTTTGATTTAACAGTTGCTTCGACTGGAGTAAATGAGAAAATATTAAAACGATTAAATATACCCTATGAGGTAGTACATGTACAGGCAAATTCTCATGCGGGATACTATCCGAATGCTACGCCAGTGCTAATAAAATTAATCTTTAATAAAGAAAGCGGAAAAATTTACGGAGCACAGGCTTTAGGGCGTGATGGAGTAGAGAAGCGTATCGATGTTATTGCAACGGCAATGAAGGCAAATTTAACTGTAATCGATTTACCAGATTTAGAATTATCATATGCCCCGCCGTATTCTTCTGCAAAAGATCCAGTAAACATGGTGGGGTATGCTGCAAGTAATATAGTAGATGGTTTTGTGGACACAGTGCAATGGCATGAAATAGATCACATTGTTGAAAATGGTGGGTACCTTATTGATGTTCGAGAACCTAATGAACTAAAACAGGGAATGATTAAAGGTTCTATTAATATTCCGTTAGATGAATTACGTGATCGATTGGATGAAGTACCAATGGACAAAGAAATATATATCACTTGCCAACTTGGTATGAGAGGGTATGTTGCAGCGCGTATGTTAATGGAAAAGGGATATAAGGTAAAGAATGTAGATGGTGGTTTTAAGTTGTATGGGACAGTATTGCCAGAACGTGTTGTATATTGATATTTTTCATCTTCTACTTCAAGATTTAGTGGAAGATGAAAATCTATAGATTAAGGTTTTATTTTTTGGTTTGCGAACATATAAGACAAAAATTAAAAATAGGGGTTTACAAAATACCCTACAGGGTATAATATGTTGTCATAGGTTATAAATGGTGACATAATGGTAATGAGGTGATTATAGAATGGAATATAATCAAGATATGAAAAATAGATTGAAACGTATTGAAGGTCAAGTTCGTGGTGTGCTTCGTATGATGGAAGAAGGAAAAGATTGCCGAGAAGTTATTACACAGTTAACAGCATCTCGTTCTGCACTTGATCGTACAATTGGACTCGTTGTTGGAACGAATTTAGAGCAATGTTTGCGTGAACAGTTTGAAAGTGGTAATGGTTCAAATGAAGAGTTAATTAAAGAAGCTGTTCAATTACTTGTAAAAAGCCGATAATCTGTCAAACATAATTGTTGACAGATTTTCAAAAACGTTTTAATATACCCCTGCAGGTATATGTATATGGATTGTGGAGGAATCGATTATGAGTATAAAAGTGGATATGAGTTTAGATTGTAAAGGTTTGGCTTGTCCGATGCCTATTGTGAAAACGAAGAAGGCGATAGAAGGATTGGCACCAGGGCAAGTGATTGAAGTTAAGGCAACAGATAAAGGATCTACGGTAGATATAAAAAGTTGGGCGAGTAAAGTAGGACATCAATATATCGGGACGAAACAAGAGGGGGATGTATTGGTGCATTATGTTAGGAAAGCAAACGAGCATGAAGTGAATGAAGTTGTGAAATATCCTCATACAATTACGAATGCAGAATTACAGTCTATATTGTCTCATGGAGAAGAGAGCATTGTATTAGATGTTCGCGAAGCAGCGGAATTTGCTTTTGGCCATATTCCATCCGCCATTTCGGTACCATTAGGTGAATTAGACAGCGCAGTGTTAGATGAGACGAAGCAAATTTATGTTATTTGCCGAACTGGTAATCGCAGTGATATAGCTTGCCAAATGTTGAATGAGAAAGGTTATTTAAATGTGAAAAATGTCATTCCAGGTATGGTAGAGTGGCAAGGGAATATAGAGAAGTAAATTTTTTTGAACGAAAATATACCTATGGGGGTAATTAAATGAATGTTAAACCGTTACAAGCAAAAGATGTGGCAGAGAAAGTTTTATTCGGAGAGTTATTTATTTTAGATGTTCGCAATGAGACGGATTATGAAGATTGGAAAATTGAAGGGAAACAAGTTTCTTCTATTAATAGACCTTACTTTGATTTGTTAGATGGTGTAGATCATATTGTAAGTGAATTACCTAAAGATAAAGATGTTTTAGTAGTATGTGCAAAAGAAGGGTCTTCTATATTTGTAGCAGAGCAATTAACAGAGGCGGGATTACAAAATATTTATTATTTAGCTGGTGGTATGAAAGCTTGGAGTGAATATGTGAAGCCGTTAAAAGTAGGGGATGTACAGGGCGGAGGAAGTATATATCAATTTAATCGTCTTGGAAAAGGCTGTTTATCTTATATGGTTGTTTCTAACGGTGAAGCAGCAGTTATTGATGCAGTAAGAACGGTTGAAGCATATGAGGAGTTTGCGAAAGAGCATGGCGTTACGATTACGAATGTAATGGATACACATTTACATGCAGACCATATTTCCGGAGGACGTAAGTTAGCTGAAAAGGTAGGTGGTACGTATTGGTTACCGCCAAAAGATGCCGAGGAAGTCGTTTTCTCATATGAACCACTTGTAGAAGGATCTGTTATTACGGTGGGGGGTACAAAAATTGAAATTGACGCGTTATACTCACCAGGGCATACGATTGGAAGTACGTCATTCATTGTAGATGATTCTTATTTATTATCAGGTGATATTTTATTTGTAGATTCAATTGGGCGTCCTGACCTTGCTGGTAAGGCTGAAGATTGGGTGAGTGATTTACGAAATACGTTATATACGCTGTATAAGGAACTGTCTCAAGATTTAATTGTTTTACCAGCTCATTATTCAAAAATAAGTGAAATGGATGAAAGAGGCATTGTGAGTGCGAGCTTACAAGAGCTATTTAAAGAGAATGTAGGGTTAAATATTGTTGATGAAATAGAGTTTCGTAAAACTGTGACAGAGAACTTACCGCCACAACCAAATGCATATGAAGAAATTCGTCAAACGAATATGGGGAAAATTCATCCGAGTGTGGAAGAAGAGCGTGAAATGGAGATTGGCCCAAATCGTTGTGCAGTGCATGAGTCATTATAAAAATAACAAATTGGAGGAATTGATGATGAATATAAAACAAGTATTAGATGCGAAAGGTTTAGCATGTCCAATGCCGATTGTAAGAACAAAGAGAGCAATGGATACTCTACAAACTGGAGAAGTGTTAGAAATACACGTAACGGATAAAGGGTCAGTTAAGGATATTCCAGCGTGGGCAAATAAAAGTGGTCATGACATCGTAAAGCATGTAGAAGAAGCTGATGTGCTGAAGTTTTGGATTAAGAAGGCGTAGGAAAAAAATATTGTTATAAATGCAGAGAGGTTGGTTATATGAACACAATATTAAGTACGCTTTTCATTGTACTTGCTGCATGGTTTGTTATTTCACGATTTTTACCAGTGAAAGGTGTGCAAAATATCAGTGGAAAAGAATTAAAGAATATAGTGGAAAAAAAGGGGAAACAACGTATCGATGTTCGTACAGTAGGTGAATATAGAGGAAATCATATGAAAGGATTTCAGAATATCCCGTTAAATGAGTTAGCTAGTAGAGCAAGTCAGTTAGATAAAAATAAGGAAGTAATCGTTATTTGCCAAAGTGGAATGAGAAGTAAGCAAGCTGCAAAGATGTTGAAAAAACTAGGGTTTCAGCAAGTAATAAACGTTTCGGGTGGTATGAATGCTTTGTGAGGAGGGACTTTAAAATGAAAGAAATGACAGCAAAAGAATTAGAAGAAAAATTGTTACGTAAAGAAGCAGTAAATATCGTAGATGTCCGTGAAGTAGAAGAAGTAGCAGAAGGGAGAATTCCAGAAGCATGTAATATTCCGCTAAGGCTATTAGAGTTTCGAATGCATGAGTTGGATAAAAAGAAAGAGTATATTATCGTTTGTCGCTCTGGCGGAAGAAGTGGAAGAGCAGTTCAGTTTCTAGAGAGCTACGGTTTTCAAGCAATCAATATGGTAGGTGGTATGTTAGCGTGGGAAGGTAAAGTCATATAGTGAAGTAAGTGATTTGGGCCTTTTTATAAATAAATAAATACCCCTATAGGTAATTGGAGGGAGAACAATATGGAACAACAGAAGAAAACAACAATCGTTTTATTTAGCGGGGATTACGATAAAGCAATGGCTGCTTATATTATTGCAAATGGCGCAGCGGCGTATGATCAAGAGGTAACTATTTTTCATACTTTCTGGGGATTAAATGCTTTAAGGAAAGATGAACATGTGAATGTAAAGAAAACATTTATAGAAAAAGTATTTGGAAAAATGATGCCACGCGGTGCTGATAAGATGGGATTATCCAAAATGAATTTTGCTGGCATGGGGCCGAAGATGATTAAAGGCATTATGAAAAAACATAACGCAATGCCTTTGCCAGATTTAATTGATTTGGCGAAAGAACAAGGAATTAAACTTGTAGCTTGTCAAATGACAGTAGATTTATTAGGGTTAAAAGAGGAAGAGATTATGGAAGGGGTAGAGTTTGCAGGTGTAGGGGCATATTTAGCAGATGCTTCGGATGGGAATGTAAACTTATTCATTTAAATCACCTTCTTTTTAGAAGGCGGGGGATGTAAGATGAGCTTAGTCGTATTACTTTTTATAATTGGGTTTATAGGATCGTTTATATCAGGAATGGTTGGGATTGGTGGCGCGATTATTAATTATCCGATGATCTTATACATTCCAGTATTGCTAGGATTTACTGGCTATACGTCACATGAAGTGAGCGGTATTACAGCGGTACAAGTATTCTTTGCAACTTTTGCAGGCGCGTGGGCATACCGGAAAAGTAATGACATGAATAAAACGTTAGTTATGTATATGGGAGCTAGTATATTAATAGGAAGCTTCATAGGGAGTTTCGGTGCTAACATATTAGAGGAACATACAGTCAATGTTGTTTATGCAGCATTAGCTACAATTGCAGCTATTATGATGTTTGTACCGAAACAAAATAATAGTGGAGATGTGAAGTCTAATAAATGGTTAGCAAGCTTGTTAGCGTTCGTTGTAGGGGGAGCTTCAGGCATTATAGGAGCTGGAGGTTCGTTCCTTTTAGTTCCCATTATGCTAGTTATTTTAAAATTACCACTGCGCATGACGATCGCGACATCTATCGCTATTACGTTTATTTCCTCAATAGGGATTACTACAGGAAAAGTGATTACTGGGCAAGTAGTTATCATTCCAGCTCTAATTATTGCGGTTGCCAGTATATTTGCTGCGCCACTTGGAGCACGAGTCGGGAAGAGGTTAAATCAAAAAGTACTGCAATATGTATTGTCCACTTTAATTGTAGGCACTGCTGTTAAAATGTGGATCGATATGATATCAAAATAAAAGGATGGTGCTGCTTACAGCCCATCCTTTTATTTATTGTCCGTAAACCTAACGGATTATAGTTTTACTTTATGCCCAAATAACTTTCATTAAGTTTTTATATTCGTCATTTGCTAATTTATATAGCATTCTCGTATGTTCAAAGACAAGTGCTGGATTAAAGTTTGGTTCTGAGAATGCAAGAGATGCTGAAATATCAATTGCATTTTGCTTGTTTAATGTGAATTTTGCAAAGCGATAAGATGTGTTTAATTCATTAATAACATGTAAAATATCATTTGTTGATGTTGCATCAGGCACGTGAGCAACATTGAAGCAGTATATATCCACCGTAGGATGTTCGTTTTGGAAAGCAGCGATAAGTTGAATTTTTGCGCCAGCTTCTGTCTCTAATCCTACTGAAAAATGAACAGAGCCATCATTTTCATCTATATTTTCTTCCATGTATATATCGTTGGATTTTAAGTAGTCTTTAAAATCTGAGATGTTATGTTTTACTGCAGCTTTCATATGTATGAGCCCCCTGATAATTGGAATAGATTGCTACTATTTATTATAATTTAAAAATATTAAAAAAGATAGTTAGAAAGTTCTGATTTTTGATTCTGAAGAAATAAAAAGAAGCAGTACTCTACCTCCATAGAGTACTGCTTCTTTACTATTCATTGTCGTTAGACGATGTTTCTGTATCTTCACTGCTATTTTTGTTCTTATTTTTCACTTCATTGTTACTTGATTCGCGTTCACTTGAATTTTCAGACTTAGATTCTTTTGTCTTTTTCGAATCAGAGTCTGAGTCAGACTTTGTATATGCAGGTAGCCCAAGATGAGTACGAAGTTCATTTGTAACATTAGCTAATTCTTTTTTATCTGGATTGTAGTAGTAAGTTCGACCACCACCAGCAGATTTGCTACATGTATCGTCACCTTTTGCCATATAGCAATCATCACCTTGGATTTGTAATTTCTCAATTTCCGAATCCGATCCATATTTATAGAATGAAAGCATATCATCAAATGTTAAGTTTGTAACGAATTGTCCGTTAATATCATCAATGATGTTGCCAACTTTTGTTACAGAACCAACACTTGTTAGTTTCTTTAAAATAGCCTCGATAACGAGTTGTTGACGTTGTCCACGCATTGCATCACTATCGATGTGTCTTGTTCTAGCAAGAGCAAGAGCTTCTTCGCCATTTAACTTTTGAACACCTTTTTCTAGGTGAATTGCCTCAGCATTATCATTGCTATCTTGCTCAGTAAATTCAACTGGTACATCAACTTCAACACCGCCCAAGTCATCGACGATTTTTATAAATGATTTAAAGTTGAATTTTACAAAATAATCGACAGGAACATTCATTAATTTTTCAACTGCATCAATGCTTGCTTGTGGTCCACCATTTTTTCCGTTTTTAGCAGAACCGAATGCATGAGCGTGTGTAATTTTATCTTTTTTCTTTTCTATTGGAATATAAGTATATGTGTCACGTGGGATACTTAATAGTTTAACAGTTTTGCTATCTTTATTAAATGTTGCAAGTAAAAGCGCGTCTGTTCTTATAGCTTCACCATATTCTTTTCCACGGACATCGCTTTCATCAACACCCATTATTAAAACAGAGACATTGTTTGTAATAGGTTTTACAGCCTTATCACGTAAATCAGATTTATCACCGCGTGCTAAATCGTGTGCGGCATTTCGAACAGCAGAAGATGCTTTATTTACTAAAAACCAAGTATAACCGCCGCCTATTAATAAAACGAATAGTATAGCGCTTATAATAATTTTTATTTTTTTCTTATTTTTTTTCGGTTTACTGCGTGTATTTTCTTGCAAAGATGGGTTTTGCTCCATTTCTTGTACTCCTTCATTTGGATTGAAATACGACACTCATATCCACTTATTATAATGAAATTTAGCGAAAAAAAACATTACAAATCATTTACATTTCGTAAAAATTCAATTTATTTATAAAAAGTCAGATTTTCTATATATTATTTTGTAGATGTAGAATAAGTATAAGGGCTATTAGTAGAAATGAAAATATATATTATGAGAAAGCGATAGGGAAGTAAGATTTGTTGAAATATAGCCAAGAAGAAATGAGTAAGCTTACTTATTTCTTCTATATAATAAAGAAGAATTTGACGGATAAAGGAGAGAGCATAATGAATCATACATCATTCCGAGCAATTGTTGTGAACGAAACGGAAAATCATCAGTTTGTAAGAAAAGTTGTTGAGAGAGAAGTAAGTAGTTTACCTGAGGGAGACGTACTCATACAAGTTCATTATTCTTCATTAAATTATAAAGATGCCCTTTCAGCTACTGGTAATAAAGGTGTTACGAGAACGTATCCTCATACGCCAGGAATTGATGCCGCAGGAGAAGTTGTGAGTAGTGAAGATAACTGCTTTAAGGTAGGAGATCAAGTTATTGTAACGGGATATGACTTAGGTATGAATACCTCTGGTGGTTTCGGAGAATATATTCGCGTGCCATCATCTTGGGTCGTGCCTTTACCAGAAGGAATGTCATTAAAGGAAAGTATGATGTATGGGACAGCAGGTTTTACTGCGGCTTTGTCGGTATATAAGCTTATTGGATCAGGAATCAAGCCTAGTATGGGAGATATTTTAGTAACGGGTGCTACAGGCGGCGTAGGGAGTGTAGCTGTTAGTATATTAAGTAAGTTAGGGTTTAACGTAGTAGGAGCGACAGGGAAAATGGAAGAGGAAGAAATGCTACTACGTCTAGGAGCGAAAAAAGTGATTCATCGCGCGGAATTGAATGATGAATCAGGAAGACCGATGTTAAAAGGGATATACGCGGGAGTTATCGATACTGTAGGTGGACATATGTTAGAAACAGCTTTAAAAACAGTAAAGTATGGTGGTTGTGTAACGACATGCGGTAATGTGGCAGGCCAGGAACTACAAACCACGGTATATCCGTTTATTTTACGAGGTATAAGCCTTTTAGGGATAGATTCCGTGCAATGCCCAGTAGATGTGAGAAGAGATGTCTGGACGCTTTTAGCGAAAGAATGGGGAAATAAAGAATTACTATCTTATACAGAAGAATGTACATTAGAAGAATTAGAGAAGAAGTTTGCACTTATATTGCAAGGAAAGTTAAAAGGAAGAACAGTTGTTAAAATATAATGAAAAAAGAGACGCTTAAGTTAGCGTCTCTTTCTTATTATAATGATTGTTTTAAATTGATTTTTCCTTGTTCGCCTAAAACACCGTCAGCGATATTTACAGCGTGATCGCCAATGCGCTCTAAGTTACTTACCATATCGACGAAGATGATACTTGCATCACCTGAACAGCTGCGTTCGTTTAGACGTAATACGTGACGTTTACGAAGAACACGTTCCATTTGATCGATTTTGCGTTCTTTTGCAATAACAGTTTGAGCTAGTTCAGTATCGAAGTTTGTTAAAGCTTCAACTGCGTCTTGCAGTGTTGAAATCGTTAATTCTAGCATTTCGTTTAATTCAGCTAATGCTTCATCTGATAGTGAAACACGGTTTGAAATTTGGAAATCTACAAGTTCTACAAGGTTTTCTACATGATCACCGACACGTTCAATATCTCCAACAACACCTGCTAAAACAGAATGTTTTTCAGAATCCGTAGGTGAAAGTGGCTTTTCTGATAGTAAAACTAAATACTCGGTAATTTTTTTATCTAAATTGTTAATAGCTCCTTCTAATTGAGTAGCCATGTTTGCGTGTTTTTTGTCTTGTGTATTTAAAAATTGATTTGCTTCTTTTAATCCATGTAATGAGAACTCCGCCATACGGATAATCTCTTTTTGAGCTTCAGTTAAAGCGATGGCTGGAGATTGTTCAATAAAGATTGGATTTAAATGTTGCGGTTTGAAATTAATAGCAGAATCTTCGCCGCGAATAATTTTTGTTACAATCCATGCTAATACTGCAATGAATGGGAACTGAATGATTGTATTTGTTACGTTAAATGTTCCGTGTGCAAATGCAATGGTCATTTCTGGATTCAAGTTTAATGATGTTTGGAAATATTGAATTAAACTTGTAAATGGTACTAATAAAATTGTAAAGATAATGGTACCGATAATATTAAAGATAACGTGAACTAATGCTGCACGTCTTGCTGCAATTGAAGTACCGATTGCTGCTAATACTGCTGTAATTGTCGTACCGATGTTATCACCGAATAATACAGGAAGAGATGCTTGTAAATCGATTGCACCTTGACCGAATAGTTCTTGTAAAATACCGATTGTTGCACTTGAGCTCTGTACAATTAAAGTGAAGACTGTACCGACAACAATTCCTAAAATTGGATTATCACTCATGCTAATCATTAAATCTTGGAATGACTCTAAAGAACGAAGAGGTTTCATACCTGCGCTCATTAATTCTAAACCGAAGAATAGCATACCAAAACCGAATACAACTTGACCTACAGAATGTACTTTTTTATTTTTAAAGAAGAATAGTAAGATTGCTCCAACTGCCATAACTGGGAGAGCATATTCTCCGATTTTAATTCCGATAATAAATGCAGTAACTGTCGTACCGATGTTTGCACCCATAATAACACCGATTGCTTGTCTTAATGTCATAAATCCGGCACTTACAAGTCCGACTGTTAAAGCGGTTGTTCCTGAACTAGATTGGATTAATACAGTAACTAACATACCAGCTAGTACACCCATTAGTGGGTTTGTTGTAAAACGATCTAGAATATCGCGAAGACGATCTCCAGCTGCTTGTTGCAGTCCATCGCCCATGTATTTAATCCCGAATAAGAAAATACCTAATCCACCAATGAATTGGAAGATCATTTCTTGAACATTATATTCCACGCATTCCACTCCTTAAATTTCATGTACGCTGTAATTATTAACTGAACCTTGAGTCACTGTAAACGGTTTGCTAGTAAAATTTACACTAAATTTACAAAGAGATGAAAAGTTTACAATTCTTTAAAGAAACAGCTGTATTTTATTGGTTTTTGTATTTCGTAAATAGTGTTTTTGTAAATAAATCACACTTTTTAGAATAGTATTATTCAATTGTATATCAAGGGAATTGTCTACAAGTTCATTGTATATTTTTTGAGGAAAGTTAAAAAAATATGTAGGGAAATGCATGTAGTTTTATAACGTCAACATAAGGTTTAATATTTATTAAGTAGTCTTTTTTGCAAGAAAAAAAGCCGCTAAATTATCCAGCAGCTTTTTCTGTATTTTTATCTCCGTGCTTTTGTTTTCTTATACTTGTAATGTAAATGAAGAGAAAAGCAATAAGTAATAGCGAAGAATAACGATATACAGTTGCATAGTTTGTAAAATGAGCAATAAATCCAAATATAATAGCTCCAGCGCCGATTCCAAGGTCAAATGCGGAGAAGAATGTAGCCGTTGCTACGCCACGTCGATGCGGTGCTACGCGGTCAATCATCCATGCTTGTAGTGCGGGTTGGATCGCCCCAAAACCACTTCCGTAACATGCTGCAGCAATAATTAAGCTCGGAATTGTCGTCGTATACGACAATAAAATAATACCTGTAAACGTTATAATAACTCCCGGAATGATGACGAATGTATGACCTTTCGCATCATATAGCTTCCCAGAGAATGGACGAGTTACAGCGATTGCTAGTGCGTTACATAAAAAGAAGAGACTAATATCAGCTATGCCGACTTCTGTAGCAAATAGTGTGATAAAACTTCCGATTCCTCCGTACATTAATGTAATACATAATATTAATAATGAAGGAAGTAAAGCTTTACGCTCAATAAATCCATCGAGAAAAGTACTAGATGATTGTTGTGGAGGCTGTTTCGTTTTTTGGATTTGAAGTAGTTTCGTTAATATTAATGAAACAATTGTGCACGATAATGCACATAAAAAAAGAATTGTGAAGTTATATGTTTGCATAAGCCATAGTCCGATAAGTGGACCGAGGGCCATTGCAATTGTTCCAGAAAGGCCAAAATATCCCATGCCTTCTCCGCGGCGAGCTGAGGGAATTAAATCAGAAACGACAGTTCCATATGTAGTCGTTGTAATACCGAAACCAGCTCCGTGTAAAATACGAACAGCAAGCAAGAGAAAGATTGTTGAGGCGAAAAGGTAACTGCCCATAGCGAGTAAACAAATAGCAGTACCGATCATTAAAATGATTTTTTTATTGAATTTTTGCAAGGCATTCCCAGTTAGCGGTCTAACAAAAAGTGCCGCAACGGTAAACATGCCAACAACCAATCCGATATTGGAACTTGTGCCACCAATTTCTTTCACATAAACAGGTAAGGTTGGAATTAACATTTGAAACCCTAAAAACATACATAAGTTTGCAAAAATTAAAGCAACAAACTCTTTTGTCCATAACGGTTCTCGTTTTACGAGTATTGCTTCTCCCATATATTCATCCCCTATATAAAATTTTCTCTTTTCTTTCGAGTATATGTATTGGCCAATGAAACAGTCAAGGAAGGTGTCTTGAAAACGGATAACAATTTTTAAGATGAAAAACTGACAAATTTGTGTAAAAGCTACACAACTATGAAAAAAAGATGTAAAGTATAGATGTATAGACTTGTAGGTGTTAAGAATGATAGAAATTGTTTTTTCTTTAAAGAAAGCGGATTCAAAAGGGTAGTGAACAAGAAGGGGATATATACTTTTTCACTACATATATTTGAAAAGGTTTACAATATGATGAAGAAAGAGGCGTGTACATATGAGACGATTAGGTATTTCTATTTATCCAGAACATTCAACAGTAGAGAAAGATAAGGAGTATTTAACATTAGCAAGTAAATATGGATTTACACGTGTGTTCACATGTTTATTATCTGTGGATGGAGAAAAAGAGAAAATTATAGAAGAATTTAAAGAAACGATCTCTCATGCGAATGCATTAGGGTTCCAAGTATTAGTTGATATTAGTCCATCTGTTTTTGAACAATTAGGTATTTCGTATAATGATTTATCATTCTTCCATGAATTAGGTGCGTACGGTATTCGTTTAGATGTTGGTTTCTCAGGATTAGAAGAATCAATTATGACTTATAATCCGTATGGTTTGAAAATTGAGATTAATATGAGTAATGGTACGAAGTATGTAGATAACATTATGAGTCATAGACCAAATCGTGAAAATTTAATTGGTTGTCATAATTTTTATCCGCATCGTTATTCAGGGTTATCATACGATCATTTCATTAAATGCTCGAAACAATTTAAAGATTACGGTATGAGAACGGCTGCTTTTATTTCATCATTTGATGCAACATACGGACCTTGGCCAGTAACAGAAGGGTTATGTACATTAGAGCAGCATCGTGAATTACCGATGACAACACAGGCGAAGCATTTATTCGCGACGGAATTAATTGATGATGTTATTATTGCAAACGCATATGCGTCAGAAGAAGAATTACAAGCACTAGGTGCATTAAATAAAGAGAAACAAACATTTGATATAGAACTATATGATACAACGACAGAATTAGAAAGAATTATCGTATTAGACGAACCACATTTTTATCGCGGAGATGTATCTGAATATATGATTCGTTCTACACAAAGTCGTGTGAAATATAAAAAAGAAGAGTTTAAACCTCATAATACGCGTGAAATTAAGCGTGGAGATTTATTAATTGATAATGAACAATATGGCCAGTATAAAGGCGAATTACAAATTGCATTAAAAGATATGGTGAATACAGGAAAAACAAATGTAGTTGGTCGAATTATAGAAGAAGAAATTTTCTTATTAGATTATTTACAAGCATGGGATAAATTCGGGTTCACATTAAAGAAATAGAGAGAATATAAAGGGGAAAAACTACTGATTTCAGCAGCTTTTCCCCCTTTATATATAAAGAGCGAGAGGAAGAGCTATGACAAAGGTGCATCAGCGATTAATTTCTATTTTAGAGGAGTTTTTAGAAGAGAAATCGATGTTAAATCGAGCTTTTTTAGCGGGCCGTTTACATGTATCAACGAAGACGATTCAAAAGGATATAAAATTATTAAATGATATATTGGAAGAAAACGGAGCGAAAATCGAATCGCAAAGAGGGACTGGGTACGAATTAGAAATTATACAAACGAAGAAATTTGAAGAATTTTGTGTGAGTCTATTTCAAAAACAGACGGAAAAGATCCCAACTTCTTATGAAGAAAGAATAGCGTATATTCTGCAGCGTGTTTTAACGACAGAGGGATATGTGAAGCTTTCAGAATTAGCAGAAGAGATTTATGTGAGCAAATCAACGGTCAATTTAATTATGAAAGATGTTACAGATATATGTGGCCGCTATAAATTACAAATTGAGAAGAGACCGTATTATGGTATACGTATTGTTGGAGGGGAATTTAATATTCGTTCTTGTTTATCACAATATGGTTTACCGCGTTATGACCATACTCCGTTTCATGAGCAATTTGAGCAGACGGAGACATATTTATCGCTACCTCATATATCACTCATTCGTTCAATTATATTAAAGTATATTGAAGGCGGAACAATATATTTATCTGATATAGAAATTGATAATTTAGTCATTCATATTGCAATCGCATTAAAGCGTTGTCAAAGTCAACATTATATGAAAGAACTGCATGCGGAGCAATCAGAACTTATAATAAAGAAAGAATATACAATTGCGAAGCAGATTTTAGGAGATTTAGAGAAAGAGTTAAAATTTTTATTTCCAGAAGAAGAAGTATTATATGTGACGATGCATTTATTAAGTACTGCTGTTACAACGAGAGATCGCTATGAAAATGTAGAAGAGCTATTAGGAAAAGATATATATGCATTTATGCAACATATTCTTTTTAAAGTAGCGGAAGAACGGAATCTTATTTTTTATTATGATGAAGAATTATTATTTGGATTTGGTATTCATTTAAAAACGTTATTAAATCGTTTGAAGTATAAGTTAAATACGAGAAATCCTCTTTTGGCAGAAGTGAAAAAGAATTATCCGTATGCTTTTGAAATTGCGGTTCTTGTTGGAGATATCATTGGTGAATATACGGGTGAATCGATCCCTGAAAGTGAAATTGGTTATATAGCAATTCACTTCGGCGGAGCGATGAGCCGTTTGCAGGAGCAGAATCAAAAGAAAAGATGCTTATTAGTTTGTGCGACTGGTCAAGGAAGTGCACAACTATTAAAATATAAAATTTTATCACAGTTCCGAGATAAATTAGAGATTGTAGGTATTACAGGCTATTATCAATTGAAAGTAGAAGATCTTTATAAAGAAAAAATAGATTGTATTATTAGTACGATTCATATACCGAGTGGCTTGCCTGTTCCAGTTATAAAAGTGAATTCAATATTTGATGATAAAGAGATTAAATCGATTGGTCAGCGGTTGTTTACGCATGTGAATAATAGTGTGCAGCAATATATTAAGGAAGATTTAATCTTTTTAAATCATAGTGCTTCTACGAAAGAGGATGTTATTCAGTTTTTATGTGAGAAAGCTGCTGAGAAACGCTATGTACCAGAACACTTTTATGCTTCTGTTATGGAAAGAGAAAATACGTCTCCGACAGCGGTTGGGAATTCAGTTGCAATCCCGCATCCGATGCAATTATTAAGTGAGGAAACTTTCTTGATGTTTTGCACACTTGAAAAGGCTGTTGATTGGGGAGATAAAAAAGTACAAGTAATTATTTTATTTAGTGTAAAGCGCAATAATAATGAAGATTTGCAAAGGCTTTATGATTTTTTATATGATATTATGTCTAGTCAAACTACGATAGAGAAACTTACTCAGACCGAGGTAATTGAAGATTTTCAAGAGATTTTATTATCATTTTGAAAAAGTATATAAAAACTTCCGTTACATAACGGAAGTTTTTTATGTTTAATTGTATGCGTTTTCATAATAAGATAAAAATATAGAAAACATATAGCTTGGGGGAATTTAAAATGGCTGATATGCAAACTCCATTTGCATTAATTTTACATGGTGGCAATGCGAGAAGTGCGGCGCTTGAAGCAATCGCTTTTGCAAGACAAGGAGATTTTGAGAATGCGGGTGAAAAGATGAAACTTGCTAGTGAGGAAATTTCAGCAGCGCATCGTATTCAAACGGATTTAATTCAAGAAGAGGCAAGAGGAAATCATGCAGAAATCAGTTTACTGTTAGTGCACGCACAAGACCATTTAATGAATGCAATTACAGTGAAAGAACTAGCTAAAGAATTTATTACTCTTCATAAACGCGTGGAAGAGAAAGTGACAGTATAAGATGTATATTTTATTATGTTGTGCAGCAGGTATGTCAACGAGTATGGTCGTAAGAAAAATGCAAGAAGAGGCAAAGAAACAGGGGAAGAATTATAAAATTAAGGCGGTTGATTCAGAACTTGTGAAACTTGAAATTAAGGAAGCTGATGTCGTTTTAATTGGTCCACAAGTGAAATATTTATTTCCAGCTGTAGAGTTTCTTGCAAACTCATACAACATACCAGTTGCAATTATAGACCAACGAGATTATGGCATGTGTGATGGTTTGAAAGTGCTTAGGCAAGCAGAACAATTAGTTTTAGCATAATTATATTTTTTTAAATATAAACATTATAATGTTATAAAGTTTATTTCATTCTTTTATAGTAGAGAGAAAGAGGAGGGCTATTGATGAATGGGTTTATGAATTTTATGGAACAAAAGATTATGCCAACAACGCAAAAGATTGCAGGACAACGACATTTATTGGCAATACGAAATGGGGTTATTTCTACATTACCGTTAACGATCGTCGGGTCATTTTTCGTTATCTTTTTAAATTTACCAATTGATGCATATATGGAATGGATTGCACCGTTTCGCCATATTTTAGATATTCCATTCCGATTTACAGTAGGACTAATGGCATTATACGCAGCGTTTGGTGTAGGAGCTTCGCTCGCGAACTTTTATCAGCTCAATCAATTAAGTGCAGGGCTACTATCTGTACTCGCCTTTTTACTAGCATCAGTTGAACCAATTCAAATTACGAAAGCTGTACCAGGTGTTATTGATGCAGGTCGATATATTTCAGTAGGAACATTAAGTGCAACGTCTTTATTCGGCGCAATTGTTACAGCATTAATTGCAGTAGAAATTTATCATTTTATGATTAAGCATAATATCTCAATAAAATTACCAGACAGTGTACCACCAGCAGTTTCAAATTCGTTTGCAGCATTAATTCCAACATTAGTAGTTATTCTTTTATTCTGGGGCATTCGCTACGGTTTGAAATTCGATGTAAATACAACAATTACATACTTAATCGCACCATTAAAATCAGTACTAGTAGGAAATAACTTATTCGGTGGTTTATTAACAGTATTCTTAATCGTGTTCTTCTGGTCATTTGGTATACATGGACCGGCGATTTTAGGACCAATTATTCGTCCGATGTGGGATTCAGCAATTCTTGAAAATATGGAAGTGTTCACGGCTACAGGAAATGCACATCAGTTACCAAACTTATTTACAGAGCAATTCATTCAATGGTTCGTATGGATTGGCGGATCAGGCTCAACGTTAGCTTTAGTAATTATGTTTATGTTCTCTAAATCTAAGTTCCTAAAAGAGTTAGGTAGATTATCATTCGTACCAGGTTTATTCAATATTAACGAGCCAATTATTTTCGGAGCTCCGATTGTAATGAACCCAATCTTAATTATTCCGTTCGTTATTACGCCGCTAGTGACAACGACAGTATCATATTTCGCAGTTGTTTCAGGTATGATTCCACTCATGATGGCGAAACTGCCATTTACGATGTTAGCACCAATTGCAGCGATTATTAGCACGGACTGGACAATTATGGCTGGTGTACTTGTACTTGTTAACTTTGCGATCTCATTCGTTATTTACTATCCATTCTTCAAAATGTATGAGAAACAACAATTAGCAGGAGAGGAGAAAACAGAATGCTCGGAGCAATTATCATCTTAATTACATTCGTGGTCGGACAGTGTATTGCCCATTATTCGAAATGGGTACAAAGTAAATCTTTATTAGTGTTACTACTAGTATCAGTTTTATTTATCGGTTGTTCAATGGGTGCATATGTAATGTTAGGTCTACACTCACCGTACGTAATTATTGTACCGACAATTTTATGTGCAACATGTTTATCTGCAAAATATAGATTTACGAGCATGGCATTAATACAACGTGTGAAGGAGATGCAAAAGCATGGAGCGTAAATTAGGAATTTCACTTTATCCAGAACATTCAACGAAAGAAAAAGATATGGCTTATATTTCCGCAGCGGCACGACACGGTTTTTCAAGAATATTTACTTGTTTGTTATCTGTGAATCGTCCGAAAGAAGAAATTGTAGCTGAATTTAAAGAGATTATTAATCACGCAAAAGATAACAATATGGAAGTTATTCTAGATGTAGCTCCAGCTGTGTTTGATCAGCTTGGTATTAGCTATAGTGATCTATCATTTTTCGCAGAGTTAGGTGCAGATGGTATTCGATTAGATGTAGGATTTGATGGATTAACGGAAGCGAAAATGACGAATAATCCGTACGGTTTAAAAATTGAGTTAAATGTAAGTAACGATATTGCGTACTTAGAAAATATTCTTTCGCATCAAGCGAATAAATCAGCTTTAATTGGTTGTCATAATTTTTATCCGCAAAAATTCACTGGTCTTCCGTACGATTATTTCATTCGCTGTAGTGAACGCTTTAAAAAGCATGGTATTCGCAGTGCAGCATTTATTACATCACATGCCGCAAACATTGGTCCATGGGATATTAACGACGGATTATGTACGTTAGAAGAGCATCGTAATTTACCAATTGAAGTGCAAGCGAAGCATTTATGGGCGACAGGGCTAATTGATGATGTCATTATCGGAAATGCTTATGCGAGTGAGGAAGAGTTAGAGAAACTAGGAAACTTAAATCGATACATGTTACAGTTAAAAGTACAATTTGTAGACGAAGCGACTGAAGTAGAGAAGAGAGCGACACTGCAAGAATTACACGTAAGACGCGGCGACATAACAGAGTATATGGTACGTTCTACAGAAGTACGTAAAAAATATAAAGACTATGATTTCCCGGTGCGCGAAAGCGTACTACAGGAAAGAGGGCAAGTTGTAATTGGTAACAATTCATTTGGTAAGTATAAAGGTGAACTGCAAATCATTCTAAAAGAAATGCCGATAGATGAACGGAAAAATATTGTCGGTATAATTGCGGAAGAGGAGTTATTCTTACTAGATTACGTAGGGGCTTGGACACAGTTTACTTGTGTGGAATAGGGAAGATAGGGGGCGGTCCAAATTTTGGAACGCCTTTTTAATATTAAAGTACTTTTAATGTCAAAATTTGTCGGTAAATCGATATCTCTTGTCGAATCGTTGATATATTGTAGGTTACGATAGATATATTTGAAAAATCGTTGATATATTGTAGGTTACGATAGATATATTTGAAAAATCGTTGATATATTGTAGGTTACGATAGATATATTTGAAAAATCGTTGATATAATTTCATTTACTATGTCATTTTTCAGTAGTTTAATAGAGTAAAAAAAGGAGCCAGCCTCAACGATGAGACTGACTCTTTTTTTTAACTAGTTTAATACTTTAACTGTAACTGTTTTACGTCCCCAGCTACTTGATGTGCCTTTATCTGGCATTAAAACGTCGATTTTATTACCTTTAATAGCTCCACCAGTATCACCAGCGATTGCTACTCCGTAACCTTCAACCCATACTTTTGAACCTAATGGAATGACACTTGGATCAACTGCAATTAGTTTCATGTTTGGATTAGCTGTTAAGTTGTGGCCTAAAGCTGATTTTACTTGGTCGCCTGCTTTATAACCATTTTCAAGTGGATCTGCTGTATAAGCTGTTGCTACAACACGTAACTCACGAGAAGATGATGGTGCACTTGTTTCAGTTTCTTTTGCAACAGGTTGTTGTGTAGCTGGTTTTTGAGCTTTAGCTGCTTCTTTAGCTTTAGCCGCTTCACGAGCTTCAGCTGCTTCTTGAGCCTTAGCCGCTTGAGCTTCAGCATCTGCTTGAGCTTTAGCCGCTTCACGAGCTTTAGCTGCTTCTTGAGCCTTAGCCGCTGCTTGAGCTTCAGCATCTGCTTGAGCTTTAGCTGCTTCACGAGCTTTAGCCGCCTCTTGAGCTTTAGCTTCTGCTTGAGCTTCAGCTTCTGCCTGAGCTTTAGCTGCTTCTTGAGCCTTAGCTGCTTCACGAGCTTTAGCCGCTTCTTGAGCTTTAACTTCTGCTTGAGCTTCAGCTGCTTCGCGAGCTTTAGTTGCTTCCACTGCTTTAGCTTTTGCTTGAGTTTCAGCTACTTCCTGAGCTTTAACAGCTTCACGAACTTTAGCTGTATCTTGAACTGTAGTTGTTTTTTCAGCTTTAACTACTGGTTGAACTTTAACTGGTGCTTTACCTGTTAAGTAAGGAACATGAACATAAGCTGTTTTTCCGTTATATTCAAATTGAATCCAATCATTTTGTACTTGGTGTGTTGTTTCGATTACATCATCTTTTTTCAACTTACCAAGAATCTCTGAATCTGTGTTTGCACTAGCACGTACATTTAATACGTTTGCTGTTACGTAGTAAGTGTCTTTTGTATAGTCAGCGCTTATGAAAGCTTCTTTACCGCTATTCAATTGAACTTTTGACCAACCATTTTCTGTATGTAAAACATTTACTTTATATCCATCTAATAATTTTCCTACAACTTTTGATTCAGTAGTTGGGTTTTCTCGTACGTTTAGTACGTCAGTCGTTACGATCGTTTCTGCTTTAGCAGATGTTGTGAAAATCCCAAGACCAAAAACCGCTGCTGTTGCTATACCCATAAATTTTTTCATAATAGCCTCCATTGCATTTGTTTTCGTTGACCTCATTATAGCAACCATTATTTTCTTATTTGCGAAAAACATAAAATTACAAAGCTTTCGTAACGGGGCATTAATATTCTGTAACAATTCCATAAATATCCTGATAGCGCTTCCTTGTTGTTTTTTGGCGTATTAGGGCATGTAAAACACAAAATGAGTAGCATTTCAATTACCGTAACATTAATAATGTTACGGTAATATTTCTTGTGGATATCTATAGTGTTACAAAAACAGCGTATTTTACTGTCTGAATGAAAAGATAGTTATGGAATGATAACCTTTTTAGATGTAAAAAGATATAAATGAGGTGAAATTTAATGAAATATCGATATAATTGTTACAAAATCAGTCGAAGCATGGAAAAAATTACGCCTTGATTTTCGTCTGTTACATAATATTTTTGCAATAATAGGATTAGATAATAGCCTTAGTACCTATAAATAATGAAGAGTATTAGAGTGATAGTTGTAACGTGAAATATATATAATAGAAGAAACTCGATTTAATAGGTAAATAAAAAACGCAGGAGTGTAAACTCCTACGTTTTTGTTTATTCATATCGTAAACATTCAATTGGATCAAGTTTTGCAGCTTTGTTGGCTGGTAGTAGTCCGAATGCAATACCGATTAGCATTGAAATACCTACGGCAAGAAGTCCAAGTTCTTTTGAGACAACGAGTGGCCATCCAGCAAAGATTGAGACGATCCAAGCGAAGAAAATACCAAGCATGAATCCGATGAAACCACCAAGTCCTGTTAAAATACAAGATTCGATTAAGAATTGTGTTAATACTTTACCACGTGTTGCACCAAGTGCTTTACGAATACCAATCTCGCGTGTACGTTCTGTTACAGATACGAGCATGATGTTCATTACACCGATACCACCAACAAGTAAGGAGATAGCAGCAATACCACCGAATACCATTTTCATCATACCGATTGATTCGTCTAGTTGTTTCGTAAATTCACCTAAATCTTGTGCTTCGAATTTGTGCTCAAATTTAGGAGCTTTCATTTCGTTTAAGACAGAAACAGCTTGTTTTTCTACACTTTTACGTTCTGTCGGAGAGGTCATTGTTAATCTTACAGAGTCATACTCATTTACTCCTGAAATGACAGGCGCGTTTTCAAGTGATGTATAACCTTCAGGCATAGGCATTCCGAAGTCGTTTTTCGTTTCGTATACACCGACTATTTTATAAGGCTTTCCTTTTATATCTGTATATTGGTTTGATTCCCAACCACTAAATAATTTGTTGAAAGCTTCTTCATTTAATATAACAGCAGGGATTGCTTGGTTTAGTTCACTGTCATTTAATTCACGACCGTGAACTAATTTTATTTTCGAATCTTTCATAAAGGCGCCTGTTCCACCTTTTAAATCAAGATTTACATCTTTTGAACCAGCAGATGCTTTTACTTTCATACTTACGTCTGGATATACATCTTTAACGCCTGGTACAGTTTGCAGACGGTTTAGCATATCAGGTGTGATTTTGGCACTATCTGTTCCGTAATCAGGGTTGTTGTAGTAAATCGTTACTTCATTATCTTTTCCTTGGCCTAATTCTTTTTTAAACTTTGCGTTTGTACCATCACCCATTGAGATGATAGTAATAATGGCACTAATACCGATAATAATACCTAACATTGTTAAGATAGAACGCATCTTATGAGCAAAGATAGAGGAAAGGGCCATGCGTATATTTTCACTCGTATTCAAAATTAACCTCTCCAATCTTGGACGATATTTCCGTCACGAATTACAATTTGACGTGCTGCAGCTTCCCCGATTTCACGATCATGGGTAATCATAATAATTGTTGAGCCTTGTTTATTTAATTCGTAAAAGAGGTCCATAATTTGTGTGCTTGTTTTCGTATCAAGTGCTCCCGTCGGTTCATCGGCTAAAATGAATTTTGGGTTATTTACGATTGCACGTGCAACAGCGACACGCTGCTTTTGCCCACCGGACAATTCGTTCGGTAAGTGAGTAGCGCGATCAGCTAAGCCTACTTTTGTTAAAGCAGCTAACGAGCGCTCACGTCTTTCTTTTTTATCGACTCCAGCGTAAATAAGAGGTAGCTCTATATTTTGAAGTGCTGTAAGTCTAGGTAATAACATGAAGTTTTGGAATACGAATCCGATTTCTTTATTACGTACGTGTGCAAGTTCTGTTTCAGACATGTTTGAAATGTTTTGACCAGCTAGTTCGTACGTACCTGTCGTCGGTTTATCTAAGCAACCGATAATGTTCATTAATGTTGATTTACCAGAACCAGAAGGTCCCATAATCGAAGTGAATTCTCCTTGGTTCAGTGTTACATCAATTCCGTGTAATATTTGAACGGACTCTGCACCATTTTGGAAGGATTTCGTGATGCCTTTTAAGTTAATCACTGGGCGACAACCTCCATACCATCTTTTAAGTCTTTTTCAGGCTTAGAGATAATTTCCTCTCCTTTTTTCACTCCAGAAACTTTTGCTTCGCTATCAGTCTCGAATTCAACAGTAACTGCTTGTTCTTTCGCTTTACCGTCTTTTACAACGAAGACAACATTTTTGTCACCTTTTTTCACGATACTGCTTTTCGGAATAATTGTACCAGTTGCTTCGCCAGATTTACTTGTTACGTAAACGTGGAAGCCGTTTTGTAGTTCGTCACTATTATCTAATGTGACAGTGAATTGGTAATTAGAAACAGTTTTATTTTCATCCATGCTCTTTAATGGTGTAGAACCGATTTCTGTTACTTTTCCTGCCCAAGTCTTACCAGCGACAGTTTTTGATGAAACAGTTACTTCTTGCCCAACTTTCATACTAGCAAGCTCATATTCAGAAAGTTGACCTTTTACTTTAAATTGACCAGCGTGACGAAGAGTAACTCCGCTCATACCTGTTTTTTCGTCAGCAGTTTTCACGATATCATCAATTACGCCATCAGCAGGACTTGTTACAGAAAGAGTGTTTACTTTCTCTTTTGCTGTTTTAATCATTTCATCAGCTTTTTCAACTTCAAACTTTTTCATTTCAAGTTGTGATTCTAATTGCCCAACTTCAGCTTCTGATGCTTTTAATGCTTCAGCAGGAAGGCCTGAATTTTTATCTTTTTGTAATTTTTGTTTCGCCGCATCAATTTGTTTTTGGAACAACGTTACTTCTTTTTGTGCGATTTTCTTTTGCATTTCTGCTTCTGTTACCCCTTGTTTAGCAGTCGGGTCATTGTATTTAAATAGAAGCTGACCTTTTTTCACTTCATCGCCTTTTTTTACAGCTAATTCATATGTTCCTTTTGTTGGATCGAATGAAATAGTTTCAATTCCATTTGGAATAACTTCGCCACCAAATTTTTGCGCGTTTTGGATTTGTTTTTCGGTTACTTTATATCCGCTATATGCCATTGCTACATCTGAACCGCCCCCAGCAAATGCAAAGTATGATCCAGCTGCAATTCCGATTGCTACTACACTAGTAATTAACACTTTATTTTTCTTTTTCATCTATTTATCACCTTTTCGTTCGTTTTAGTATCTACATTAAGTATAGAAGAGGTGAAGAATCTGACAAATCGTTTTAGCTTACAATAACCTTACAGTTTTGTAAGGTATGAATATGTAAATGTAAGGTAGAGGTTGTCCTAGTGTAAGCAAATGAATTGACTCGTCGTTTCTTTCTTACAATAATATTGTATGGAGGAAAGGAGGAAGGAAGATGGAAGCTTATTTTAGCGCACACCCATTAAAACCATTTATTCCATACTCAAGGCAACATGCCCTTATATTATTTATTATGTTGGTGGGGATATTTTTTCTGTATCAATACCAAGATGTATTACGTCAAAGTGAGTGGAATATAACGGTTCGATATGCAATTGCATTTTTATTTATAGGTAGTGAAATTGGGCTTCATATGTGGGAGTGGAAAGCGGGGATTTTTGAGCTAGCTACTTCATTACCGTTTGAATTATGTACGATTAGTTTATTATTAGCGTCGATTATGATCGTAACGAAAAGTTACCGCATATATGAGATTGTATTTTTCACGGGAATTATTGGTGCATCACAAGCTATTTTAACGCCAAACTTGCAGTATGCTTTTCCGCATTTTCGTTTCATTGAATATTTTATCGCGCATATATTGCTCATTTGGGCACCACTCTTTATGACTTGGGTGGAAGGATATCGTCCGACAGTACAATCTATTAAACGCACAATGATATTTTTAAACATATTGATTCCAATTGTTTCGTTTGTAAATTACAAAACAGGTGGTAATTATATGTTTTTAGCTCATAAGCCAGAAACAGCTTCATTACTTGATATGTTAGGGCCGCATCCTTACTATATTATTTCATTAGAAATAGCTGCGCTTATTGGATGTTTGGTTTTGTATATGCCGTTTGCGAAAAGAGAAAGGCATGCGCATAAGGAATCACTAGGATCATAGCCTAGTGATTTTTTGTTCTTAAAATATTTACAATTCAGAAAATTAAGAATAAAATTAAGGGGTAAATTATAGAGAGAGAAGGGCGAAAATGGTCAAAAAGGTATTTTTGAATGGAATGGAAGTGACGATTCAATTTCTTATTTCGATTTTGGGGATTATTATTTTAGGGGCTTTGCCGAAATTATTTTATGGATTTAAGGTGGATGTATCAAAGTACATACAGAGTTTAAAAGAAGTGTTTGTGAACTTAATGGATATTTCCAATTTGCAATATGTGAGAGGTAAATTTTTATTTCCACAGTTGTTCGTCCATTATAAAGAAACGATTATTATTTTTTTGGCTGCTTTTTTCATTTCATTATTTGTAGCATTTTGTATCGTTTATGTAATTATGAGTAGTTCACCGCGTATACAACATCGAATTAAATCATTTCTTATCTTCCTAGAATCCATTCCAGATATTCTTCTTATTTTAGTATCACAAATTTTAGTTGTATGGTTTTTTAAACAAACAGGTTTTTTACCTTTTCAAATTGCTTCAATTGGAGGCGAGTCGATTAGAGGATTGCCGATACTTTGTTTGAGCATCCCAACTACGATTATGTTTGTAAAAATGGTAGTGCTTCGTTTTGAAAATGAATTAGAAAAAGATTATGTACTATTTGCTAAGGCGAAAGGTTTGGGGCGTTTTCATATTTTAAATCGTCATATTTTACGAAATGTGTTGCTTAGTACACTTTTCTTTGCGAAAACGAATATCTTTTTTATGTTATCTAATTTATATATTATAGAATGGATTTTTAATACGGGTGGTATTTTCATGTTTTTAAAATCGTACGAAGGTATTAGGGTGGAGGTTTTCATCGTTAGTGTACTGCTTATTTATATTCCGATTTTTATTTTATTTAAATTGTTTCATTATCTCATTCCGGCTGCGATGAAGGAGAGATTATAATATGTGGACGTATATAAAACGTGATAAAAGATTTTGGATAAGCATTGGGTTTCTTCTCATATTAGTTCTTTTGAGCATCGGAAATACGTTATGGAATGATGGACACATTAGGCAAGTTACATTGCAATATGATGCGGATGAAAATCCACAAGTGCCACCGTTTTCACCTTCATTCCAATTTTTACTCGGGACAGATCGGAAAGGATACGACCTTTTACATTTAGTTATTGAAGGCGCGAAGTGGACGATTGGTATATCTATTTTAATTGCGGCACTTAGAATGGTAATAGGTGTGTTCTTTGGTGTTGTACTTGGAACATATGTAAGAAGAGGTTTTTCAAAGATTGAGGCTTTTTTTGATAGTTTCACAGTTATTCCAACAGTTATGATTGCGTATTTTTTTCTTCAATTTGCAAATCTATTTGGAAGCGGGGAGGAAACAACAAGCTTTTTTGAAAGGGCTTCGTTTCAAGTTGTATTACTTGTAATGCTTGTGATGCCAGTTATTGCACTGTATGTCGCGAAGGAAGTTCGTAAATTACAAACGGAAGAATTTGTTGATGCTGCGCGCATATTAGGCGGATCGAGGAGACGTATTGTTATAAAACATCTTTTTCCGCATCTCTATATGACTTTTATACTCGTATTTCTTCAACAGTTTACGCAGACTCTTACTATTTTACTGCACTTAGGATTACTAGAAATATTCTTTGGTGGAACGGTTAATTTTTTAGGGCCGATAGAAGAAATAGAATCTTATACACATGAATGGTCAGGTTTAATTGGAGTCTATTTTAGATCATTAACAGTGCATCCATGGATTCCTCTCGTCCCAATTACATTTTTCGGGCTTACTATTTTTTCAGGAAATATGATTGTGAAAAGTATAGAAGAGGCGATGTTGAAAGTAAGATTAGGAGGAGAGATAAAGAAGGACGTTGTAGAAGAGGAACAATCTGTTGTGCAGTCGAAAGAAGAGTTATTTACTTTTAAGCATACGATGTGAAAATAAAAAGAAGCAAGCATGTATTTCATGCTTGCTTCTTTTCTTTATTTTGTAGAAACTTCGCCTTCAGCTTCTGTTTGCGGAATAAAGTATCCGATTATACCACCAATTATTGCTGGAACGATCCAGCCGATTCCTAAGTTATAAAAAGGGATCGTGTGTACGATATTAGCGATAAAACTTGGTATCATTCCCACATTATCAAGTGCGTGAATACAGCTAATAATGAATGCTGCGATCATTGCTCCGATGTAGACAGAAGGTTTACGTTTCGTATATTTATCGATAAATGATACGAAAATTAAAATGATTGTAATTGGGTACAAAATAATTAATACAGGTAGTGTGATTTTAATTAATAAGCTTAATCCTAAGTTTGAAATAACGAAACTAAAGATACAAACGTATAGTACGAGCTTTTTGTAAGAAACATTTGTTAATACTGTTGCGAAATAGTTGGCGAATGCACTTACAACACCAATTGCTGTTGTTAAACAAGCGAAGATAATGGCGATACTTAATAAAACATTACCGCTTGTCCCAAAGAATTGGTACATAACAGTTGCTAATAGTTGACCACCGTTCTCGAATTGTCCCAAGTTTCCGTTTGAAGCTCCGATATAACCGAGTAAGAAGTAAACAATTGTTAAGAATAGAGCAGCAATGCTTCCGCAAATGATTGTATATTTTGCGATAGATTTCTTCTCTTGTATACCGTTTTGACGAATTGCATTTACAACAATTGTTGATAGTACGAGAGCGCCAATTGCATCTAACGTTAAAAATCCTTCAAGAAATCCTTTGAAAAACGGGATGTCTTTATAGTCACCGATAGGCTCTGCAAACGTTCCTGGTGAAAGAATCGCTTTTGTTGCCATAATTGCAATAATTACAAGTAAAATTGGTGTTAATATTTTACCGATATGATCTACTAGCTTGGATGGATTTAATGATAAGAAGTAAACGACTGTAAAGAAAATCGCACTAAAAACTAACATAGAATACCATTGATCTGGGAAAAGTGGTGCAATCCCGATTTCATAAGATACAGATCCAGTTCGTGGAATGACAAATAGTGGGCCGATTGAAAGATAAATAATGATAGCGAATACTGCTGCGAATTTTGGATGAACACGGCTCGCTAAAGTGTTAAAACTACCACCAGCAAGGGCAACAGCAACGATAGCAAGTAAAGATAAACCGACGTCTGTAATAATAAACCCTGTAATGGAAACCCACATATTTTCTCCGGAAGAAAGACCAAGAAGGGGTGGGAAAATCATATTACCAGCACCGAAGAAAACTGCGAATAGTAATAAACTAATCGAAAGTATTTGCGCTGGTTTCAAAGTTGTACGCATATAAAGAAAATCCTCCTAATGAGTATTTTTGTCGAAAATTCAAATAATTTGTCGAGTAACTGTTATTATTTTAAAGGTCTGATGACTAGAAAGCAATAGGGAATTTTGAAAAAATTAAAAAATAATGCATTAAATCGAATAAATATACTATTTGTATGTTTAATAGGAAGGATTTAACTTTTAACGTAAAAAAAACACATATCGCTAGGATACGTGTATTAAAAATATATTTTTCTATCGCGTTCTTCTTTTAAAATTTCAACCGCTTCTCGGAAACGTTGTGAATGGACAATTTCTCGTTCGCGTAAAAAGCGTAAGCTGTCATTTATGTCGGGATCGTCAGATTGGTTGATAAGCCATTGATATGTGGCACGCGCTTTTTCTTCAGCCGCAATATCTTCGTATAGGTCGGCAATTGGATCACCTTTAGCTTGTATATAGGTTGCAGTAAATGGAACACCAGCTGCGTTATGGTAATGAAGTGCGCTGTCATGATCGACGTAATGAGGGTCTAGACCAGCTGCCTTCATCTGTTCAGGAGTCGCATCTTTTGTCAGCTTATAAACCATCGTAGCAATCATTTCAAGATGTGCAAATTCTTCTGTACCAATATCGGTAAGGAGGCCAATGACTTTATCGGGAATTGTATAGCGCTGATTTAAGTAACGTAGTGCAGCGGCTAATTCTCCATCTGCACCACCGTATTGCTCAATTAATAATTTTGCAAGTGCTGGATTACAAGTTCCTACTTTAACAGGGTATTGTAATTTTTTTTCATAAATCCACATAGTTTCTCTCCTTTATATTTGCCATGGCCAAGGACCTTTACTCCATTCCCAAGGGGCATTAGAATAGCTATTTCCATACTGTTGAAGCGGTCCATATTTTTCTTCCATTTGTTGTTTTAATACTCTTCGTTTATAGGAAAAGTCATTAAATTGATTAATAGCTGCTGTATCGTCTGGGTGGGTGTCTAAGTAAAGTGTTAGTTCCACTAATACAAAGTCTAATTCTTGGAGATTCTCTAAAAGTCGATAATATTCTTCTGGTAGTGGTTGATTCACGTCAGTAGTCACCGCCCTTTTTTATAAGGATTTTCGTAATAATCATAAAAAACAGGCCATAAAGTTCCTTTTTGTAGTGCTTCTTTCGGTGAGAACTGTGGTAAATTTGGCGGTTGAAAACCTAAATATAAATTAGGAGGGGTAGAGTAATATTTTTTTCCAATAGGAGGACAAGGATCTTGAGGGCTATGATATGGCACATATGATTTCATGTATTTATCCATTAATAAACCTCCTTATATCTTCATCACTACGTATTGTATTCAGACATAATAGGCATTTATGACACATATAAAAAGGTAATAGGTACAGGGGGAATGAATGTGGAGCAATGTATTATATTAGAAGTGAAAAATTTAAAGGAAACTTTGTATTTTTACGAAGGGATTTTAGGAATAAGACCTAGTTTAGAAAGACCTCAATTGGATGTAACAGGGGTTTGGTATGATTCTGATTCAAAGAGAATTAGTTTTGTTATGAATCGCATGTTAGGGGGACGAGAGAAGAGTTTTACGAATTCATGCGCTGGTTTAACATTTTCAATTTCTAACATAGAGAATTTAAAGAAGAGGTTAGTGTTTTATAAAATTGCATATACAGAAAACAAAAGTGAGAAGAGTATTGTAGTACAAGACCCAGATGGATATAAACTTCAAGTGATAGAGAAGGATGAATAAACGGAGGCGATTTAGTGGAGAGGAATTATGAAGAAAGTGCGTTGTTTGAGCATCAATTTTGGCTAAGGGTGCTTACTGATCATTCGCAATTTTTACTTGATGCATTAGCTCCGAAGGAAAAAGAAGATATAAAGAAGGCCACATATTTTCTTGAAACATTTACGAATCTTTTAAATAAAGTTCATAATGTGAATCTCATTGCATTTTCAAAAGAGGCAGAACGAGCCGCAAAGGAAATACGAACGTTTAAATTAAGTATTATACAGAAACAACTTGAGGGAAAAATCACTATTCATTTTACGCCAACTTTCATCAATCATATGGTAAACGAAGTAGAAGAATATATAACGGTGTTAGAATTTTTAAAGAAAGGAGAAGTTCCGCCTGTTTTTCATGAATTACATTATCATCTCGTTTGGTTAACGGATGCGGCTGGTCATGCAGGCTCTATTTCTGGTGGATTAGATCTTGTTGAAAAAAGATTGAAAGAGAAAAGTGAAGAATTTACGAAGCACTTTGAACAATTTTACTTAAAGGCAGTTGAGATGACAGGTTATTTACGGACAGAGCTTCATCATTTTCCTGCATTAAAGAAGTTTACAAAAGATGTTTCACTTGAGTTAAAATTATTTTCGCATTTTCTCCATGAGGTTGAAGAGATGGAGTTATCGAATGAAATATTAAGTGCATTATCTGCTAGAATGGCGGATCATATGGCAAGAGAAGAATGTTATTACTTATTAAAATTAGCACAATCTTCTGGACTTGAGATGCCAAAATGTAATCCGCTTTAAAGAAAAAAGAGGTCAATTTTATTTGGCCTCTTTTTCTGTTTTATTGTCTCTTTTTATTTTTGCTTGTTCAATACTTGCCTGTAATGTCTCCATAATATTGATGATGTTTGGAGCAGGAGAGATGGTTTCGGTTTTTTCCTGTTGTTCAATTTTATTTTCGATTAATTCGGTAAGAGCTTCTTTATATTCATCTGTATATAACTCTTGTTCGAAAGGATTTGTAAGATGGTGGATTAAATTGATAGCTGCTGTGAGTTCTTGTTTTTGAATCGGATAATTTTCAATACTTGGTAAGTTAGGTGTATTTGTTATATCGCGAATTTCATTAGGGTAGTGAATAGTTTGTAATATAAGCCCATCTTCAAAGTTACGGATAATAGCTAAATGTTGTTTTTTTCTAATGGAAATATGGATAAGACCAAGTTTATTCGTACGTTCAAGAGCTTCTTTTAATAATAAATACGATTTTTCATGTCCTGAGGTAGGGCCTATAAAATAAGAACGATCGTAGAGAACAGAATCAATTTCGTTATTTTGGACAAAAGATATAATACGAATAGATCTTGGTTCGTGAGCTTTTTGCAACTCAGCTAATTCTTTTTCATCCATAATAATGTACTTATGAGGTGCGTATTCATAGGCTTTTACAATATCTTTATCATCAATTTCTTCATCCGTACAATCAGGAGCAAATTTTTTATATTTAATAGGTGTTAAGCATTCTTTATGAAGACTTAAAAATTTTATATCGTTTTCTTCTACGGCACTGTATAGTTTGATTCCTATATTTAATAGTCCAAGTGAAAGGGCACCTTTCCATACGGTATGCAAATGAAGCCTCTCCTTTCATTCAAAAATGATTATGTATATTATGAGATAGTAAGAAATTTCCTATACGTTTATTTGTTTTTAGTAAAGAGTAAGCGAGAGAGCTTGAGATATAAAATATATTGACAAGCCCCCAAAAATATTTTAATGTGATTGTATAAAATTGTGTATATAAAGGGGAGTAACTTATTACAGTAAAGTCGTCATTACAGGGAGAAACCCTCGGCTTTATTGGCAACGTTTCGTTGTTAGTGAGACCTTTACCAGCAATGGTAAAGGCCCCTTATTGTCTTTTTTAGGACCCTTACCATGTTTGGTAGGGTCCTTTTTGTATACAAAGAGAGGAGATATAAAAATGAAAAAACTTATTAGTAGATTAAGAGTTGTATTTCATGTTCGCCGATTTGTTCCATTCCTATTTGACTTTTTCACTTCAAAAGAGGTTTCAATAAAGAAGAAAATTTTATCTATTGCGTTTTTAGTTGGTTATGTTGCGATGCCGCTCGATTTAATTCCAGACTTCTTACCGTTTATTGGTATTTTAGATGATATTGGAATTGTGTTATTTATTTTGAACCGAATTGTAAAAATGGCGCCAGTTCAATTACAAGAAAAGCATAACGTAAACGTAGGATAGGAGTTAAAAATATGGAGCAAATTATTTTAGATATAATCGAGTTTTTAAAGCAGTTTTCTTATTTTGGAGTTGTGTTAGCATTAACGTTTGAATTTATTCCAGCAGAAGTAGTTTTGCCCATGGTTGGGTATTGGGTATACGAGGGTGATATGAATTTTTGGCTTGCTGTACTAGCCGGAACGCTCGGCGGAACGACAGGACCGTTAACGTTATATGCACTCGGTTATTACGGCGGTCGTCCTCTATTAATAAAATACGGGAAATACTTCTTCATTAAAGAAGAACAAATTCAAAAAGCAGATGATTTCTTTGAGAAATATGGACCGGTTGTAGCATTTGTTGGACGCTTTGTACCAGGAGTTAGAACGCTTATTTCGGTTCCGTGTGGTATGGCGAAAATGAACATATGGAAATTTAGTATATATACATTTGTAGCAATGTTCCCGTTAACGACTTTGTATGTTTATTTTGGAATGAAATTAGGTCCGCATTGGGAAAAAGCAGCAGATGTTGTTGGGCAATATATGCTACCAATATTAGGAGGCGTTATTCTTATCGTTGCTAGTATCTTTGTCTATAAATATATGAAGAAAAGAAATAAAACGGAATCTATTTAGTCATTTGAATATTTTTTGAAAATAGATGAATAGTACAGGCAAAAGACTCTGAGGGACATACACATATAGGGAATATAAAAGAGAGAGGGGAAACAACTATGTCTTGTGAGTGCTCAGGGTCAGCATTAACTTGTTGTCCAGATAAAAATTATGTGCAAGATAAAGTGTGTAGTCCGTGGTCTGCTACTGTAGTTGCAACAGCAATTGATAATGTTCTCTATACAAATAATATTAACCAAAACGTAATTGGTACTGGTTTTGTTAAATATGATGTTGGACCAGGCCCAATTACTGTAGAGGTACTTGATTCTGCTGGGGGTACAATTGATACACAAACATTAAACCCAGGAACGAGTATTGCTTTTACGTATCGCCGCTTTGATAGTATACAAGTTGTGTTACCTGCAACACCTGCTGGAACGTATCAGGGAGAATTTTGTATTACAACACGTTATCCACTTTCATAGCAGAATAGGAGAGGATCGAAATGGGAATGAGAAGTTCCAGTTTGTCTTGTTGTTCTAATAAAACACTGGTGCAAGACCAAGTATGTACAGACTGGTCTATTACAGGTGCTGGTACTCAAATTGTATATACAAATAATATCACGCAAGAAGTATATGGTTCAGGCTACGTGAAGTATGATGTAGGTGCCAACCCGATTACAGTTGATTTTTTAGTAGGTACAACAGTAGTTGATACAATTACTGTACAACCACAAAGTAGTGGTACTTTCACTGTCCGATATTTTACTACTGTCCGAATTACTACGACAGGAACGACTGTTAATCAAGGCGAGTTTTGTATTACAGTACGTTATCCAATCTCATAAAAAGCATACCGTGAACGGTATGCTTTTTATATTAAGGAAATAATGAAATTGGTATTCTATAAGCAACATGTAAATTCGCAACAGTACTTGCCTTCTAAATATAGTGAAGGATTACTTGTTATATTAATAATACTGACCGACTGTAAGTCTTTTCCTGTGTACGATATTGTATTACCAGGAAACACAGTGAAAATATTGGTTACTGTTCCAACGATTTGAATTGTAATTGCTTCGGTGCTGCTAGTACTATTGTAAACCGAGACAGTACCTGATATAAGTAGTATCCCATCACTTTGCCATAGTATCATTGATTGTGATGCATCTTTGGCAGAGGGGATGGTGTTATTAGTTATGAGGAAATTCCCTGCAAATTCATTTGTTACTCGCTCGCAATTTGGATTTGGAGGAGGGGGCGGTGGACAAGGGTCTGGACAAATAATAGATAAAGGAGCGAAACAGCCGATATTTTTTTTATTCTTCAATACAACCCCTCCTTTTAAGTTGTCTTTTATTACTATTAAATGTAAAAGCATGGCCGATGTGTTAAAAAAAGAAGGAAATATTAAAAATTAAGATTGTCTAATAGGCTTAAACCTTAACTTATCATTAGCGTTATAGAAAAGATTATATGTGAATAGTCATAGGAAAAGAATGATCAGACTCTTTTAGACAAAAGGTGGTTGTATACAATAGTACGAGTAATGTTGGACTTAATTTCTAATTAACTGTATATTTACAAAAATCTAATAAAGTTCATTTGTTATTTAAACGACATTAACATGTATTAGATAAAATAGCCCTTGTAATGAATCAATTATTATGAGGAGGATTCACGTGGACAGAAATGCTTTAAGAAAAGTAAAAGGCCTTATTGGATTATTAATGGTTTTTGTATTAGCGTTCGTATCATTTCCGTGGAGTACATCAGTCAAGGCGGAAGAGAAAAAGCAAGAAAAGGCATCAAGTGAGAAGAAGATAGTTTTTCCAGTTGTAAGTGATGTGCATATTAAAAATAGTGGAACAGATGATACGTTTCGCTGGAAAAGAGCGATCGAACAGTTTAATACATTAGCACCGAAGCAAGATGCATTTGTTATTGTAGGTGATTTCACGGATACAGGATCGGTGCAGCAATATGATCGTTTCATGCAAGTGTACAATGAAAATGCAAATAAAGATGCTGTGCGAATGAATTCTCTTGGTAACCATGATTATTGGAACGGTTTATCTGTAGAAGGTGCGCAGAAGCGTTTCTTAGAAAAAACAGGTATGGAATCAATTTATTATCATAAAGTGGTAAAAGGTTATCACTTCCTTGTTATGTCTCCAGAGAATGGAACAACTCATGGCTATTATTCGGACAAGCAAATTAATTGGTTAAAAGAAGAAATGGCAAAAGCGCAAAAAGATGATCCAGAAAAACCGATTTTTGTATTTTTACATCAACATATTAAAGATACAGTGTACGGTAGTCATGAATGGGGAACACAAGATAGCGCAAAAATTAATGCAGTATTAAAGGAATATCCACAAGTTATTACGTTTTCAGGTCATTCGCATTATCCGTTAGACGATCCAAGATCGATTCATCAAAAAGACTTTACATCAGTTGGTACATCTTCAGTAAGTTATATGGAAGTTGAAGGTGGTAAAGTACAAGGGAATATCCCGCCAGGAGCTAGTACGTTAAGCCAAGGTTTATTAGTAGAAGTAGATGATAAAGAAGTAACGATTAATCGTCGTGATTTCCATACGAATTCTTGGACAGGCGAGCCTTGGAAAATTAAATTACCAGCAAAGAAAGAAACATTTACACATGTAGAAGATCGTGATAAAGAAAAGCCTTACTTTGCTAAGGATGCAAAGCTTGCTGTATCAAATGTAACAGAAAATGCGGCAACAGTAACATTCCCGCAAGCATTGGACAACCTTCTTGTTCACTCTTACCGTGTACAGGCTAGAGATAAGCAAACGGGTGAAATAAAAAATAAATTGTTAGCATTCTCAGAGTTTTATCGTGATCCAGTGCCAAAAGATCTTACGTTTACGCTTGCAGGGTTAGATGGCGGGAAAACATATACACTTGAAGTCGTTGCGATTGATTCATTTGGCAATGAAACCGCGCAGCCGTTAACTGTGGAAATTACTACGAAAAAAGATAATATTGACCCGAATGTGAAAGTACCAAAAGCTGATGTTTTCGATGTAAACTTTGCAGATGGTACATTTAAAGACAATTCACCATTTGGTACAAAAGGTGATGTGAAGGGCAATGTGACTATTGAATATGATAAAGCATTGAAAAAGAATGTTATGAAGTTAAACGGACAATCTAATACATTTGGATACCTTCCATTTTCAGCAGCACAAAAAGAGAAAGTAGCAAATACATTTACGCTAGAAACGGTATTTTCAATGAATCAAATCCGTGGTCAAGGTATTTTGCAAAATACAGAGAGCGGCGGAATTGGATTTGAGTCTACAGGAAGTGGATATGTTGAATTATGGGCTCAAATTGGCGGCAGCTATAAACGTGTTGGAGTTCAATTAGAAGCGAACAAAACGTATCACTTAACAGGAACGTATAACGGAAGTGAAGTGGCAATTTACGTAGATGGTAAAAAAGTAAATAGCCAGCCAGCTACTGGGAAAGTGTATCATCCAAACGTACCATTTGCATTTGGAGCGGATCCTGATAGTAACGGAAATGGTGGTATTCCGTTAAATGGACAAATTGCGCTTGCGAAATTATATAGTAAAGCGTTAAGTTCTTCAGAAGTATTAGCAGCGTACAATGAGTTCTCTAACCGTACGAAGTTAGAGCAAGTAACTGCGTTATTTGAAGAGCTTGGAAAAGTAAAGGAAGTGCTAGCTGGTACGTATGAATTTGGTGATAAACCAGGTCAATATTCAAAGGAAGCATTTCAAGAACTAGAGAAAAGCTATAATAATGCAAAACAAGTGTTTGAAAATGTAGGGAGTACGGGAGAGCAAATCGTTCAAACATATAACGAATTAAAAACAGCTAATGCAACATTTGTACAATCTAAAGTAGTAGAACAACCGAAAACACCGAAAGAAAAATTACAAATCAATATTGAATCTGCAAAAGTAGTAGTGAAAAAAGCGCAAGATGCAAATGTAACGGACGGTTCAGTGAAAGCATTGAGTCAAAAAATTACAGTGGCCGAAGCTGTAGTGAAAGATGTAAAAGTAAAAGATGCACAGGTAGAAACGATGAATCGTACTTTAGAGTATACGATTTCACTTGTTGAAAAAAGCATAAACAAATAAGAGAGAAGAAAAGAAGCTTATCATGATAGGCTTCTTTTTTGTTATACTAAAAGTAGTATAGAATGAAGGAGCGAATAATTTGGAACAGAAAAAGCTAAAAAGAATTCTTGAATATGTATGGATTGCGGTTGTGCTCCTTGTAGGATATTATTTCTTAAAAGAGAAAAGTATTTGGGTTTTATTTTTAATGACTTTCTTATTAGCAGGACTAGGAACGTTATTTATTAACTTTTTCTTTGATAGTTTGAATGCCTGGAAGAATAAAAAGAAGGGAACGAAGTAAAGGAGGGAATATATGCAAAAGTGGAAGCTCATATATCAGGTGATTATTTTCCTATTACTTGTAGGTATTGGAATTGTTAAATACGCAACGCCAATAGGAAATTGGGCATGGTTTACAGCTTGCATTGGCATATTTTTCATTTTACAGTCGTTAACGAAAAAATATAATAGTACAGAAAGATAGCTCGCCGTTTTATCGGCGAGCTATTTTGTTATGCTTTTTTCTTTTCATCATTCGTTTTTTCGGTAGCTAAGTGACTATGCTTTCTAGAGTAGAAGAAATAGAAGCATAAGCCGACTATAAGCCAAACGGCAAAGCTAATCCATGTTGTTTTAGACAAATTGATCATTAAATATAAGCAGCAAAGAATCGCGACAACTGGTAATACAGGTACGAAAGGTGTACGGAATCCACGTTTTAAATCAGGATGTGTTTTTCGTAAAATAAGTACAGCGCAGCAAACGAATGTAAAGGCTGTTAACGTACCGATGTTTACTAAATTCGCTAGCAAATGTAAATCTAAAAGTCCTGCTAATAAAGCAGCAACAACGCCAGTAATCCACGTATTTAATAAAGGGATTTTTACTCTTTTATTTACACGTGCTAGCGCTTTTGGAAGTAGACCGTCACGGCTCATTGCATACGAAACGCGAACTTGTCCATACATAACGACTAAGAGAACGGTTGTCATTCCAGTCATCGCTCCAACAGCGAGTAGTCCTGCAATTGTGTCCTCACCAACGAAATGCAATGCAAATGCAACTGGATCAGAAACGTCTAATTGCGTATAAGGAACCATACCTGTTAAAACGAAAGATACAATCATATATAAAACAGTACAAATAAGAAGAGAACCGATAATACCAATTGGTAAGTCACGCTGCGGTTTTTTCGTTTCTTCTGCAGCGGTTGCGATTGCATCAAATCCTAAGAAGGCGAAGAACACAGTGGCAGCCCCAGTAATAATACCGTCGTATCCGAATGGGATGAACGGTGTCCAATTTTCAGGTTTTACATATTTTGCACCTGCTACGATAAAGGCAATGATAACAGCTAGTTTAATAAGAACCATAATATTATTAATGCGTGCACTTTCACGTATACCAAAACTTAAAAGGCCAGTAATAAGAAGTAAAATGCAGACAGCTGGTAAATCGATGAGACCACCTTTTCCTACGCCGGGGGCCGAGGCGATTATGGCGGGCAGGTGTATATTGAACCCTTGTAGTAATGATTGCAAATAACCAGACCAACCGACAGCTACTGCTGCAACGGCAAGTAAATATTCGAGCATTAAACACCATCCGACGATGAAGGCGACGACTTCTCCGACTGTCATGTATGCGTAAGTATACACACTTCCTGAGACAGGAATAGAAGAAGCAAATTCAGCATAACAAAAGGCTACACAAGCACAAGTAAATGCAGCAATAAGAAATGATAGCATAATACCAGGACCAGAATGTTTTGCTGCAACAATACCTGTTAATACAAAGATCCCTGTCCCAATTACGGCGCCGATCCCTAAAAACGTTAAATCGAGTGCAGTTAATGTTCTATCTAGCTGCTTTGGTGATTCAGTACTAAGCGCTTTTTTTCGTAATAATGACTTCACTTTGGACTCTCCCCCCGTTTTTTCATTTCCATAACTGCGACTATAGTATGAGCCCATTAAAAAAGAGTAAGTAAGTGGAGGTGCAGTTATGGTATGTAGTTTTTTAAAATTGCTGGATTAATCTTAATATAATTCAGAATATTTTGTCAAATAAAAATATGACAAATAAAATGCGGATCAATAGGGGAAACTACTTGCAGAAATGGACGGGGGTTAACGACCCACTGATTAAAGTTAAAGTAGGAGCAGATGCTATGTTATTTTATTTTGAACTTGTCGTCATTTTACTTTGTACGAAATTAGCTGGTGACATTAGTGTGAGACTGGGTCAGCCTTCTGTACTTGGTAAGTTAATTGTTGGTATTATTATCGGTCCGGCTGTACTCGGTATTATTAATAGTTCTGAACTAATTGATGAACTGAGTGAGATTGGTGTTTTGTTACTTATGTTTATGGCAGGACTTGAAACAGATTTAGAAGAGTTAAACCGGAATTTGAAATCTTCATTTGCAGTAGCGGCTGGTGGAATTATTTTTCCTTTCATCGGTGGTTATGTAACAGGATTGCTGTTTGGATTAATACAGTCCCATGCCATTTTTTTAGGGTTATTACTTTGCGCAACATCGGTTAGTATTACGGTTCAGACGCTACGTGATCTAGGAAAAATGAATACGAGAGAAAGTACAACAATTTTAGGTGCTGCCGTATTTGATGATGTCATTGTCGTTATTTTATTGGCATTTGTAATGAGTTTTTTAGGAACACAAGATGTGAATATAACACTTGTCATTGCAAAGAAAATTATTTTCTTTGTAAGTATTGTTTTTATTGCTTGGAAAGTCGTTCCTTGGATTATGAAAATGCTTGTACCGCTTCGTGTAACAGAAGCGTTAATTAGCGCGGCTCTTATTATTTGCTTTTCTTTTTCTTATTACAGTGAAATGATGGGAATTGCAGGTATTATTGGAGCATTTGCCGCGGGAATTGCTATTTCTCAAACAGAGTATAAGCATGAAGTGGAACATAAAATTGAACCGATCGCTTATGCAATATTTGTTCCAGTATTCTTCGTAAGTATCGGAATGGAAATTACATTTCAAGGTATTGGAAGCCAGCTTTGGTTCATTATTATTATGACTCTCATTGCGATTTTCACAAAGTTAATCGGATCAGGTTTAGGAGCAAGGCTGACAGGATTTAACCTTCAATCTTCTATTAGTATTGGTGCGGGGATGGTATCACGTGGTGAAGTAGCGCTTATCATCGCAGCAAATGGACTTACGGCGAATTTATTAGCGAAAGAAAATTTCACAGCGATTGTTATTGTTGTTATATTGACGACGATTATTACACCGCCACTTTTGAAGAAATATTTTGTATAGAGAGGAAGGGCTTATCTGATGTAGGTAAGCTCTTTTTTTATTCCCAAAAGCAATGATCATATAGTATGAAGGGTTTGTAATTATGGTAAAATCTATGTATGTGATATGACAAGGAGAGGGAAGTGTGAAGATTACGAAGGAGAAGGTTATCGGTGTAATCGTACTTATTGCAGTATGTATACCATTTACTGCATGGAAAGAATCAAAAGTGAACGATTTTCCGGTTTCTATTTTTTCGGAAGAAGCAGATGGTGAGTACAATCAGAAGCTGAAATATACTGCTTTTTTACCTGATGTTGCGATTTGGATGAACGGTTGGGAAAAGAAGTGGACAGAAGGGGAAAGAACTGTTTATCAAAAAGGGAATCGCATTGTAAATGTGTTTCATCCTCCTGGTGATAATGGTTTTTACCTTCTTGAAGCAAGAGAAAATAAGTGAACGCAACCGTAAGAAGTGGAGGTTAAATAGTGAAAGCTTCAACATTACTATTTAAAATTGAAAGTAATATGGATCAATTTTCACCAGCTGAGAAGAAGGTTGCCATGTACATAATGGAGAATGCAGAGATTGTGCCGAATTTAACGACGAAAGAAGTTTCAACGAATGCAGGCGCAAGTGAAGCGAGTGTCGTTCGCTTTTGTAAATCGATTGGGATCGGAAGTTTTAAAGCATTTAAGATAGCACTCGTTCGTGAATTAACGATTGCTGATTATAATATTAACGATTTTTCAGTGATGAATACGGAAGATGGACCGTACGATTTATTTAATAAAGTTACTTATGTGAATAAAGCTGCAATTGAGGCGAGCGTTACTGCGATAGATAAGAAGGAACTTGAGAAAGCTGCAGATCGTATTGTCAATGCGGATAAAATTATATTTTACGGAGTAGGCGGATCAGCTACGCCAGCAATGGACGGGGCTTATAAATTTACGCGGCTTGGATTTACAGCGGTGATGCTATCTGATTTTCATATGATGTTGCCACTTGTGACGAATTTAAAAGAAGGCGATATATTTGTTGCGATTTCAACATCTGGTCGAACGAAAGATGTGCTTGAAATGGCGCAGTATGCAAAGAGACAAGGTGCAACTGTTATTGGAATTACGAAATTAGATCAATCATCACCCCTATATAAAGAAGCGGATATTCGCCTTTGTATGCCAGATGTAGAACAAGATCATCGTATTGCGAGTATTGCTTCGAGAATGACGCAATTAAATATGATAGATGCTTTATATGTTATTACTTTCAATCGAATTGGTAATAAAGTATTGGATCAATTTATGGAGACGCGAGAAGAAGCGTTGCGGTTACGGAAGTTAAAGTAGAAGAAAAGATGAGGAGACTCATCTTTTTTATTATCTTTGACACAAATATGTCATGTTGTGAAATTTTATTTCATAAAATAAGAAAGAGTTATTGATTTTTAGTTTCTTAAAGTTATAATAAAAGTGTGAAATATAATTTCAAAGAGGGTGGAAATATGTTAGAAAATTTATCGACAGAACATCGTAATGAGAAAACAATGAATCTGGATGAAATGAGCATAAAAGAAGTGTTGCAAAGTATGAATGAAGAAGATCGAACTGTTGCGTTAGCAGTTGAAAAAGAGATAGAACAAATTGAAAAGGTTGTACAGACTGTTATTAAATCTTTTGAAGAAGAGGGACGCTTAATTTACATTGGTGCTGGTACGAGTGGTCGTTTAGGTATTCTAGATGCAGTGGAATGTCCGCCGACATTTGGCACGGATGATAAAATGGTGCAAGGATTTATAGCAGGTGGATTGAAAGCGTTTACTAAGGCGGTGGAAGGTGCCGAAGATCGCGAAGAGTTAGCAGAAGAAGATTTAAAATGTATTGGATTAAATGAGAAAGATACAGTGATTGGAATTGCTGCCAGTGGCAGAACTCCTTACGTAATTGGCGGCTTGAAATACGCACAGAGCGTAGGAGCGAGTACAGCGAGTATTTCTTGTAATAAAAATGCTGAAATCAGTAAATATGCAAAGTTAAATGTGGAAGTAGAGACAGGTGCAGAAATATTAACAGGATCAACGCGTTTAAAAGCTGGTACAGCACAAAAATTAGTGCTGAATATGATTTCAACAGCTTCGATGATTGGTGTAGGAAAAGTATATAAAAACTTAATGGTAGATGTTCAATCCACAAATGAAAAGTTAGTAGAACGGTCAAAACGAATTATTGTGGAAGCAACAGGCGCTAGTTATGAAGTAGCGGCAGAGTATTATGAAAAGGCAGAACGTAACGTAAAAGCTGCCATTGTTATGGTGTTGTTGCAGTGTGAGTATGGGGAAGCACTGGAGAAACTAAAATACGCAAAAGGGTTTGTGAAGAAAGCACTATAAAGTAATAGGGAGGGGGATTCTATTATGAAGAAAGAAGAGAGAATGGCCAAGGAAATTTCGGAGCAACTTGGGGGAATAAAAAATATTCGTAGTATTGCTCATTGTATGACGAGACTACGTTTAACGCTTCATGATGAAAGTAAAGTAAATATGGACCTTTTGAAAAAAGTTGAAGGCGTTATGGGCGTTATAGAAGATGAGACTCTTCAAGTTGTCGTTGGTCCAGGAACAGTAAATAAAGTAGCAGCTGAAATGGAAGGTTTGACAGGACTACGAATTGGTGAGGTAGCAGATCATCACCTTGAAGATATTGGGCAAGAGATGAAATCAGAGATTAAGAAGAAAAATAATACACCGGTGAAAAACTTTTTACGAAAAATAGGAAGTATTTTCATCCCATTAATTCCGGGGCTTGTTGCGTCAGGAATTATAAACGGGGTTGCTAACTTTGCGAAAAATGCTGGTGCTGATCCAAATGCAACGTGGTTACAAATGTTACTACTCATTGGCGGCGGTATCTTTACATTCTTAGGAATTTTAGTCGGCTGGAATACAGCGAAAGAATTTGGCGGGACACCGGTTCTTGGGGCAATTGCTGGTATTTTAATTTTCAACCCGGCGATGGCAAACGTAAAATTGTTTGGTGAAGCATTAGTGCCCGGACGGGGCGGATTGTTTGCAGTTATTTTTGCAGCGTGGCTTATGGTTGTAGTGGAAAGACAAGTTCGAAAAGCAGTGCCAAATGCAGTTGATATTATCGTGACACCACTCATTACTGTATTAGTTGTAAGTATCGTAACGATGTTAGCCATTCAGCCATTAGCAGGTTTCTTATCAGATGGTATTACGAGCGGAATTAATGCTATTTTAAATATTGGCGGAGCATTTGCTGGCGCAGTACTTGCGGGAACATTTTTACCTCTCGTTATGGTCGGATTGCATCACGGTTTAACACCAATTCATATGGAATTTATTAATCAAACACACGTAACACCTTTATTACCAGTGCTCGCAATGGCTGGTGCTGGCCAAGTGGGCGCAGCAATTGCGATTTATGTGAAAACAAAAAACAAACGACTTCGTAACGTAATTAAAGGTGGATTGCCAGTTGGCTTTTTAGGAATTGGTGAGCCGTTATTATACGGGGTGACATTACCACTTGGGAAACCGTTTATTACTGCTTGTTTAGGAGCGGCTGTCGGTGGTGCATTCCAAGCAGTTATGCAAACAGCTTCTCTTGGAATTGGCGTATCAGGGCTATCTTTAATTCCTTTAATTGCTGACAATAAATATTTACTCTATTTCTTAGGTTTAGTAATTGCATATGCTTTCGGATTTATCTTTACGTACTTCTTCGGATTTAAAGAAGAAATGGCAGAAAACATATAGAGAAAGGGATTCCTTTCTCTTTTTCTATTAATAGAAAGGGAGATTTATATGATCGGAGTTTCCATTTATCTTTCAAAAGAACGAGTAGAGAAACAAGAAGAGTGGCTAAAAGTAGCGAAGGAAAATGGGTTTACATCTATTTTTACATCACTGCACATTCCAGAAGATGATCCAAACACGTATAAAGAGTTAATTCAAATATTAGGGAAACAAGCTCTTGCACATGAAATGGAGTTAATGGTTGATGTTTCTCCAAAATCGTTACACCATTTAGGGCTAACATATGAAAATGTGGAAGAACTATTGGAATGGGGCATTACCGGTTTAAGAATGGATTACGGCATTGCGCCAAAAGAAATTGCAAGCGTATCTCATAAGATGAAAGTAGCTTTAAATGCGAGTACGATTACAAAGCCATTTTGGAAAGAATTACTTGCAGAACATATAAGAGTAGAGAATGTAGAAGCATGGCATAATTTTTACCCACGTCCAGAGACAGGACTAGCAAAGTCCTTCTTACAAAAGCAAAATCAATATTTACAGAAGTGCGGAATAAAGACGATGGCATTTATTCCAGGAGATGCGGAAAAACGAGGTCCGTTATATGAAGGGTTACCAACGTTAGAAAAACATCGCAATATGCGCCCGCTTGAAGCGTACTTAGAACTTGTTCAAGATTGTGGTGTTGATAAAGTATTGATTGGAGATATAAGCGCAAGTTTGGAAAGTATGCAAGAAGTAGCTAGTGCGAGTAGAGGGATTATTCCATTGCGTTACAAATCATTTATAACTGATAAAGAAGTATTAAAAGTGGTGGAGCAAGTGCATACAAATAGACTAGATCCGGCTCGTGATGTTATTCGATCTGTAGAATCAAGGGAAAGAAACAGAGTGGTTTTACAGCCGATGCATACAATTGTAAGAAAGAAAGGCAGCATTACAATTGATAATGAATTGTACGGTAGATATGCAGGGGAGATGCAAGTTGCTACACATGATTTACCTGTAGATGAGAAAGTGAATGTTGTTGGAATGGTTGTGGAAGAGGACGTTTCTTTACTTCCTTATATTGGTGCTGGAAAAATGTTTCAACTTTTTCTATGCGATAGAATAAAAGCTTGAATTAGCGCTATTTTGTAAGAAAACATTATCCGTAAAAGGGATAATGTTTTTTATTTTCTTTAAAAAAGTATTTGACGAATGAAATAAAATACCGTATTGTTTTGACTTGTAAATAAAAGTTCACCATAACAAAACAAAAAGGAGAGTTCAAAATGAATCAATATATTGGGAATTTAATTATTCGTATCGTGTTAGGAGTTACGTTCTTTGCACACGGTTTAGCAAAGTTTCAATCAGGTATCGATAATGTAGCAGGATGGTTTACAAGCATCGGTTTACCAGGTGGCCTTGCATACGGCGTAGCAACTGTAGAATTAGTTGGTGGTATATTATTAATTATCGGTTTAGGTGTACGATATGTAGGATTGTTATTCGCTCTTATTTTAGCTGGAGCTATCGTAAAGGTAAATGGAGCAGCAGGTTTATTAGGAGATGGAAAGAATCCAGGATATGAATTAGATCTTGCATTATTATCAATGGGTGCGTATTTATTCGTAGTAAAAGCAGAAGGATATGTAGATCGTTTCTTAAAAGAGAAAGTAATGAAAACGAAGTAAATTTTATTTATAAATTGTTGACTTGAAGAATTATTGTAACTATAATGATTACAACTAATGAATTACGAATGAAACAATTTAAATATTTTTTTACACAAGATGTAACTATATTGGTTACGTCTTGTGTAAACATAAATAAACGGGAGGAAGTAATATGCCTAAATCAAATTTAGAAATTATTCAAAGCACGTATGAAGGATCAGCTTCTTCGAATGCAAAGCAGTTAGCAGAAGCCCTCTCTGAAAAAGTGGAATGGACAGAGGCAGAAGGTTTCCCGTATGGCGGAACATATACAGGCGTAGAAGCTATAATGGAAAATGTATTTAGCCGTTTAGGATCAGAATGGGATGATTATAAAGCAAGGGTAAATACATATCATGAAGTAAACGGAAAAGATGTAATTATTGCTGAAGGTATGTATTCTGGAGTTTATAAAGAAACAGGAAAATCATTTGAAGCAGAATTTGTTCATGTATGGCAACTTGAGAACGGAAAAATCGTGAAGTTTAAGCAATATGTAGATAGTCATATTGTTAGGGAAGCGATGAAGAGATAATGCTTTTTAAATGGATCTTAGGTATATGCATTACAATTATAGTAATTTTCTCGTCTATAGTTGGCGGAAAGAAATTGCTTGCATATGTGGAAAAAGAAAATACAAATATTCAAAACGAGCGAGCGGCAAACGAAAAAGAGAAAAAAGCTGCAGAAGAAGCTCCGCAAATTAGTGAAGGTGAAATTATTTCTACTATGCATAAAATGGTGCACCAAAAGGTAAAATCCTCTGAAAAATGGGGATTTGTAGAGATGACAAAAAAGGAAATTTCTAATGTGAAAAGGGATATTGAAAATAGTACAGGTTTTCAATATAAAATGAAGTTATTTTCTATTATAAATAGATGGGAAAAAGGAGATTTTTCTCAAACTGTTGAGGAGCATAACTTTTTATGGAGCCTTCAAGGTGGAGATACTGGTAAGGCGACGGAACGTTTATCGCCAGAAGAGGAAAAACAGTATATAAAAGAAATGAAGAGTAAATAAAAACATCGCCAACCCAGATGACGATGTTTTTTCATTAAGAATGTTTTCGCATTAAAGGTCTAACAGGCTGAACGGCAACAGTTTTGAAATGAGAAAATAAATAACACCCTGTTACAACGACAATTGTCCCTAAAATTTGTATCCACGTTAATTCTTCTCCGAGGAATATGAATGCTAAAATGGCTGTGAAAATTGGATTGAAGTTTAGAAAAATACCTGATGTAGTTGCGCCTAATTTTTGTACACCAATATTCCAAAATACCATACAAAGAACTGTCGAAATAAGCCCAGTATATAAAAGTGATGTGATGAAAGAAGTATTTATATTTGAAACAGTGAAGCTACCTATGTTAAACGGTAGTAATAAAATAACGCCGAAAATACCAGAGTACAACGTTGCCATAAGTGGTGTAGTTGTTTTTGTTGCCCATTTACTACAAACAGAATAGATTCCCCAAATACAAACTGCTGCAATCATCCATAAATCGCCACTATTAAAATGTAGTGAAAATAAAAGCGAGAAATCACCTTTTAATAGGACGAGGATAACCCCGAAGAATGAAAGAATCATGGATAGGATTTGGAGTGTATTTACTTTTTCTTTTAGAAATAATACTGAAAATAATGCGATTGAAATTGCATTCAATGTAGAGATAAGACCTACATTCGTAGCGGATGTTTTTTCTAATGCTAAAAATTGAAAGATGTTAAAAAGAGCGACCCCTGAAATTCCCATCAATATTAAAGGAAGTATTGCGGTACGTGGTGGAAGGATTTTCTTTTCTTTAAACCATACCATCGGTAATAAACAAACAATCGCAATCATCCATCTTAAATTTGTCAGTGTCATCGGCGATGCATGATCGACGAGTGATTTTCCAACGACAAAATTTCCTCCCCATAATAAGCTCGTTAGTAATAGTAAAAAGACGTAAAAATAAGGCATGCTAAAATCCCCTTTTTTGTAATCAATACGAATTGTAAATAATTTTAGCATTTTTCTTTATTGTGTAATATATTCTTTTGTATAATGGTGAAAACTCGATAAAATCTTTAGTTATGAATGATATTTACGGAATGATATTCAGTTTTTTGTAAGGTATAAGGTGTTTTTTCGAATAATCATCGGTAAGAAAAAAGGGGGGAATTATAATGGAGTCGTCTGTTATTAAAGTGTTGGATGATTTGGATGTACAAATTTTAGATATATTGCAGAAGGAGTCACAAGTAAGTAATGCAGAGCTGGCACGTCGCGTTAATTTATCACCGGCTGCGATGCATGCAAGAATAAAAAGATTGGATGGGGAAGGTTTCATCGATAAGCAAGTTGCGATTTTAAATCAAGAAAAGCTTGGGTTTGATTTATTATGTTTTATTTTTATGAGTACAAATATTCATCAATTTGACAAGCTGGAAGTGTTGGAGAAAGAATTAGAATCGATGCCGGAAGTGTTAGAATGTCACTGTTTAACAGGAGAGTACGATTATTTATTAAAGGTTGCAAATCGTGATCGTAAAGAACTGGAGCAGTTTATTAGAAAGCTGAATAAGCTTGGTATTACAAGGATACAGACAAGTTTAGCACTTCGTGAAATTAAATATTCGACGGTATTGCCGATACGAAATGAGGAACCGAGCATCGATTAGATTGCTTGGTTTTTTGTTTGTATAAATTGATTGACGAGGAGAAAAGAGGGATGTATTATTATATAAAAATATGAATTAAAATTCATTTTAAGTTATAAATATTAATATTGAGGGGCAAGGGGATGTAATATGAAAATCTGTAATGCGGTGACGAGTGATGTGAAAGAAATTTATAGTCTTATTGAGGTTTATGCAAAAGAGGGAGTTGTTTTACCACGTTCTCTTTTGTCTCTTTATCAATATTTGCAATGTTTATATGTTATGAAAGAAGACGAGAGAATTGTTGGAGTTGCTGGCTTGCATGTATTAGGAGAAGATCTTGCAGAAATACGATCGTTAGTAGTTTCGCATACATATGCAGGGAAAGGGATAGGGCGTATGCTTGTAAATCATGTAATGGAGGAAGCTACGAAAATAAATGTAAGAAGAGTAATTTCCTTAACATATGAAACAGTATTTTTTCAAAAGTGTGGATTTGATTTTATAAATAAAGAAGCGTTGCCAGAGAAAGTATGGATTGATTGTAGACATTGTCCAAAGGTGGATTATTGTGATGAAGTGGCGATGGTGCGGTATGTTGGATGAAAAATTTATAGAGAAAAAGTTCCCACTATTATTTACATATATAGTGGGAACATATATTTCCATAAGAAATGGACAGGTTATTAAGAATTTGAATTCTTTTGTCTCACGGCAAAATTATAAAGTGGATCTTTAAGTTCATAGTTATACGTTAAACCGTCGACAATTCCTACAACTTTATCATTATCATAAAGATCGAGCATAAATTGTGCCATTTGTTTTGCGGTGTGGAATTTTGGTACAACATTATCGTATTGGAATTCATCAATATCAAATGAACGCTTCGCAAATTCTGTTTCAGTTGCAGCAGGAGCTAAAACTTTTGCTCGCAGTTTTGCGCCTTGTTCTTTCAGTTCGTGAGACAGCCCTTCTGTAAATGCACTTACATAGAATTTCGTAGCGCAATACGTAACAGCATCAGCAACAATTGTGTATCCGCCGCCCGATGAAACGTTAATAAGCTGTGTTCCGTCAACCATTGAATAATCTCGAACGAAAAGAGAAGAGAGTATTGTTAGTGCTTCTATATTGACATGCAACATCGTCTCGATTTTATTTAAATTTTGTTCAGCAATTGAGGCGAAATTACCAAAACCTGCGTTGTTAATCCACGTTTCAATTTGAAAAGATTGTAGGCTTTCATAAAGTTTATAAACATCTTCAGTAACAGATAAATCAGTTTTTCGAATGACAACATCCAATTCTGGATGCATTTCGTTAATTTTCAATTTTAATTCGTTTAATTCTTCTTGTCTTCGAGCTACAAGTACTAAATTTTTTCCGCGAGATGCAAATGCTAAAGCTGCTTCATAACCAATTCCGGAACTTGCGCCAGTAATAACAGTGTATTTCATATAAAATCCCCCAAAATTCAAATTCATTTATGGTTAGATTGTATTTGTTAGAGTATACTCTAAGTCAAACGTTTTTTATAAATTTGATACGGTTATAAAATATATGAGGGTAAGCATGTGAAGGGAGTTTTAGTATGTACACAATTAGCGAGGTAGCAAAATTATTAGGCGTGAGCACACATACACTACGTTATTATGAAAAGGAAAATATATTAATTGCAAATCGTGATACAAATGGTAATCGACTTTACGAAGAGTCACATATAAAGTGGTTGCAGTTTGTAATGAAATTAAAACAAACGCAAATGCCAATAGCGAAAATAAGAGAATACGCTAGATTATATACAGAAGGGGAGCATACAACAGAAGCTCGTTTACAGCTCCTAGAAGATCATAGGAAATCTATTCAGATTCAAAGAGAAAACTTAGAAGTTACAGAGAAGATGCTCGAGAATAAAATTAGTGCATACAAAAGCTCATTGGAAAATAAATAGATGTTGTTATGTGATGAAAAATGGATTTGATCTATGAGTATTTCATCATAAGTGTGCGGACAAATAAAAAAGAGCAGCTAGCAAAAGCTAACTGCTCCATTCAAGGGATCTCTCCAAGGGGGAGTGGAGAAAATATTATGTTACTAGCAGTATTGACAGATTATTGAGAAATATACAAATTAGATGAAAGAAATTTTAAATAAACTTTCGGCATTGACAGTTTTTAAAATGTTCATGTACAATATATATGAATGACATTCAGTCATTTTTATGTGACAGGATGCAGTTAGCTTAGAAGTGGAACAAATACAATGGTAAATGAGGATGATAGTTGTTTTTATATAGTATTGATGAAAGAGTATATTTTTTTAAAACAAAATGACTGATAGTCAGTCATAAGAGGTGAGAGGTATGAAAAATAGAGCTTGGTTATATGTCATATTAACATGTATCTTTGAAATTTTTTGGGTGTTTGGTTTTAATACGGCTAATACTTGGTGGCATTGGATTATTATTTTAGGAGTTATCGCTGTTGATTTTCACTTCCTTTCTAAAGCGTGTGAACATCTTGCAACAGGGACTGTATATGCTGTTTTCGCCGGAGCTGGTACGGTAGGTACTTTCTTAATGGATGTATTTCTTTTCGGTGGAAGTTTCAGCGCAGGCAAACTATTCTTCATTCTTATGGTAGTAGCCGGTGTTATCGGTTTAAAGCTAGCTGATAATAAAGAAGAAACTGTGGAAGGAGCTGCTTAAAAATGGGTTGGTTTTTCGTATTTTGTGCTGCAATTAGTGAAATAGTCGGTGTGATAGGACTTAAAATGTATAGTAAAGATAAGACATTGGCCAATGGTGCGATTTATATAGGCGGGTTTGCTACATCCTTCGCATTTTTGTATACTTCCTTCTTATTTTTACAAGTAAGTGTCGCGTATGCGGTTTGGATTGGTATCGGAACAGCAGGTGCAGTTTTGTTAAACATGTTCTTGTTTGGTGAGTCGAAAAGTAAAGCGCGTATCATTAGTGTGTTTCTTATTGTATGTGGAGTGACAGGATTAAAGGCACTTTCTTAAAGATATATTGTATTTTTATCTCCTAATTGTTTATTAGGAGATTTTATTATAAAAAAATGATTTCCTCTTAGAGTTCACTATCATTGACAGTACAATCGATTATCTTATAAAATGAGTGACAGTCATTCAATATGCGTGTGAAAGGGTTTAGATGATGAATAAAAAAGAGAAAATTGTCTATGCAGCTATTGAAGTGTTTCAGGAAAAGGGCGTCGAAAAAACGAAGATTTCTGATATCGTGAAATTAGCTGGCATTGCGCAAGGAACTTTCTATTTATATTTTCCTTCTAAGCTATCTGTTATGCCTGCAATAGCAGAAGTGATGGTTGAAAAGATGATACTTGCAGTGAAAGAAAAAGTACAAAAAGATGTACCTTTTTCAAATAAAGTGGCACAAGTAATCGATGCGGTGTTTCACTTTATAGAGGAATACCGTGAAATACAAGCTTTAATGTATGCGGGTCTTGCATCTACAGAACATATAAAAGAGTGGGAAGCTGTGTATGAGCCTCTTTATATGTGGTTAAGCGAATTTTTAAGTGAGGCGAAAGAAGCTGGTGAAATTCGTGATTCGGTTCACGCAGAACGAACAGCGAAGTTATTTATCGCTCTTGTTGAATCAGCAGCGGAACAAGTTTATTTATATGATCATAAAGATGATGAGCAAGTGGATTTGCAAAAGGCAGAAGTACTAGATTTTTTAACACATGCACTACATATAAAGAAGTAGTAAGATGAACCTGTCTGAAAAGGTAGGTTCATTTTTGAGGAAAACTGAATGATAGTCATTCACCTAATGCTTATGTATGTGTGGAAGGATAGAGTGAAATTCTAATGAGTGGAGGCATCTTCACTCATTACTAGCCCGCAAAGAGCAGGATAAAGAAAAAGCTTCTTGGGCATTATTTTTTGAGAGGAACTTACGGGAAGAGGTGTTAAAAAGTGAAGAAACCGATAAAAGAACAAAAGATGGTATTGGTCATTCTTTTGAGTAATATATTTATCGCTTTTCTAGGGATTGGATTAATCATTCCGGTTATGCCGTCCTTTATGAATGATATGCATTTAACAGGGAAGACGATGGGATATCTCGTTGCAGTATTTGCAATGGCACAGCTCATTACTTCACCTATTACAGGCCGATGGGTTGATCTTTACGGTAGGAAGAAAATGATAATCATTGGATTATTTATTTTTGGTGTTTCAGAGCTTCTTTTTGGATTGGGAAAAGATGTATGGATGCTTTATGTAGCAAGGGTATTAGGCGGAATTAGTGCTGCTTTTATTATGCCTGGTGTTACGGCATATGTTGCGGATATTACATCTATTCAGGAACGTCCAAAGGCGATGGGATACTTATCTGCGGCTATTAGTACTGGATTCATTATAGGGCCTGGAATCGGCGGATTTATTGCAGAATACGGTATACGTGTGCCGTTTTTCGTTGCAGCAGCAATTGCTTTTATAGCATGTGTGATTTCAATCTTTATTTTAAAAGAACCGTTAACGAAAGAAGAACTTGCAGAGATTTCTTCTAATACGAAAGAATCAAGTTTTATTGGTGATTTAAAGAAATCATTACATCCAATGTATGCAATTGCATTTATTATCGTATTTGTACTCGCATTCGGATTATCGGCGTATGAAACTGTGTTTAGCTTATTCTCAGATCATAAATTTGGTTTCTCGCCGAAAGATATTGCAGCAATTATTACAATCAGTTCAATCTTTGGGGTAGTTGTGCAAGTATTTATGTTTGGCAAATTGGTAGACATGTTCGGTGAGAAAGTATTAATCCAAATATGTTTAATTGTAGGTGCAGTATTAGCATTCGTCTCAACTGTAGTCTTTAATTATTGGATTGTACTTCTCGTTACTTGCTTCATTTTCTTAGCATTTGATTTACTTCGTCCAGCTTTAACGACGTTTTTATCAAAAGCAGCTGGAAAAGAGCAAGGATTCGTTGCTGGGATGAACTCGACTTATACGAGTTTAGGAAATATAGCAGGACCAGCGATGGGCGGAATATTATTTGATATGAACATTCATTATCCATATGCATTTTCAGGCGTTGTTTTAATAGTTGGTCTCGGCATTACATTTATGTGGAGAGAGAAACAGTTGGCTGAAAGTTTTGCTAAGTAATAAAACCCCTTACGACGGTAAGGGGTTTTTGTTTTATCCTGATTAAAGTTTCATTTTATAAACTTAATCCAAACCGTTTTAATTCAATAAAAATCCCCTCTAATTGCTTTCCTTTATCCGTTAATGTGTACTCTACACGAGGCGGAACTTCTGGATATACTTTTCTCGTTATAATGCCTTGAGACTCTAATTCTTTTAGTCGAAGCGATAATGTTTTTGGACTAATACCATCCATTGATTTTTGTAAATCACTAAAGCGTAATGTTCCTTCGATAAGAAGATCACGAATGATTAAAAACGTCCATTTTGTACTAATTACATCAAGCGTTTTAGCGATAGGACAAGGTATGCCAGGTAAACCTTTCGTTAATTCAATTGGATCTATATTGTTCATGGAACTAGCCCCCATAAAATTTTTTTGGATGAATTTGCTTTATAGTATCACAAAACTATACTTTTGGTAACTATATGAAAAAAATATCACTACTTCCATAAAGGAAGTTAGTGCATATACAATAGCAATACGAAATACAAAGGCTTAGATGAAGAGGGGGTGATTTTCATGGGGATGAAAAATTTGTTTAGATTCCTTAGTGTATTTGTTATTTGTATTGTGCTTGTAGCATGCGGTGTGGAGGGGAAAACTGAAGTCCAGTTATTAAAAGAAATGCCAAAGCCAAAAGCAATGACAATTGATCCCTCACTAAGTAAAAAAGAAGCGACAGAAATGGTTCATGCGGCGCAGCGTTTTTATGCATTTTGGGATACAGGTAAGGAGGAACTTATTCCGCAGACTGTTACTGAAAATTTTTTCGATAATACATTGCCGAAAGGGCGACCAAAAGGCATTGAGGGATTAAAGTTTGCAGCGCAAAATTTTCGTAAAGTTGTGCCTGATATACATTGCGAGATTGAAGACTTATTGGTTGTTGGTGATAAAGTAACAGCCCGTCTTTCTTTTACAGGAACGCATAATGGTAAGAAAATTAATTTTTTTGCAATTGATATTTTACATGTGAAAGACGGAAAGATAACGGAGGATTGGCATTTAGAAGATAATCTTACACTACAGCAGCAACTCGGCTTAATAGCTGAAGAGTAGATCATATAGGGGAGAGAAAAACGATGAAAAATATATTTATTATAAATGGACATGAAAAATACGGTACAAAGGAAGGACGATTAAATAAAACGTTAGTAGATTATATGGTAACGGTATTAAGTGAGAAGCATCATGTGAAAACAACAACGATTCAAGATGGCTATAGTATTAAAGAAGAACAAGAGAAGTTTTTATGGGCTGATGTTGTTATTTATCAAACACCAATTTACTGGTTTAGTGTTCCAGGCTTATTTAAAACGTATATGGATGAAGTATATGAATACGGTTTGTTCTTTAAAGGTGCAGATGAATATGGAACAGGTGGTTTATTAAAAGAGAAAGAGTATATGTTCTCTACAACTTGGAATGCACCTGAAAAAGCATTTGGAGACAAGACGAAGTTCTTTGAAGGAGAAAGTTTAGAATCAACGCTTAGTCATTTACACCGCGTGCAAAAGTTTCTCGGTATGAGTCCGTTAAAGAGTTTTGCTTGTTATGATGTGGTGAAGAATCCGGATATAGAGAAGTATTTAGGGAACTTGAAGAATCATTTAGAAGAAGTTATTCAATAATTAGAGTCATCCCCGTATTTAATGCGGGGATGACTCTATCCATAACTTCGCAAAATTTGCCCAGCTGAATGAATCAGTTGTTACGTTTTTTTAGGAAGGGTGATATGTTATTCTTTTTAAAACGGATCAACTTCAGCCAAATCAGGGTTAGCATTCGGATTTGTTAATAAGGTTTTCAGCTCACCTACTTCAGAGAGCGCAACGAGGATATAACCACTAATAAGGACGACGAGTCCGATGACCCTTAATGTTTGCAGTGTAATATCACGGCTATTGTTTTCGGAGTTGTCTTGGGGCGTTGAAGGTGGATTGTTATTCATAAATAAGGCTCCCATCTTTTGTATTTATATATGTGCGAAATCATTATTTAACTTATGGATAGGAATTATATAGTCATTTTCACTATATGAGAAATGCCTATGAAAAGTGATAAGGAATTTTGGGGCGAGAAAAGGGGGGAATCCAAAAGATTATTAAAACTGAACTTTTGGATTCCCCCCTTTTTTATTTATCCTGCTATTTGTGGTGGTCGGATTTCCTGTAAACGACCAGTTGATTCATTATTTTCATGTAAATACAAGGTTAGTTAACCAAAGTAGTTATCCTAATATACGCAACGATTCTTCAATAAACGCTGGGATGTCCTCTGGCTGTCTACTTGTTACTAGCTGATTTTGACATACGACAACCTCTTTGTCATGAAAGTTCCCGCCGGCATTTTTCAAATCGACTTCAATAGATTTATATCCAGTTACATCGCGTCCTTCAAGTGTTTGTGCAGTGATGAGTAGCTGAGGTCCGTGACAAATAGCGAAAACAGGTTTTTCCGCATCCATAAATGCTTTACTAAAGCGAACAAAACGTTCATCGGCACGAAGTATATCTGGAGAAAATCCACCCGGTATGAAGAGGGCATCAAAGTTCTCTGGAGAAACATCATCAATACTTTTATCAATCACGACTTCACTTTTTCCTTGCTTACCGTGTACCGTTTTCCCTTTTTCCATTTCAATAGTTGTGAATTCATATCCCTTTTGTTTAAAAGCTTCTACTGGCGCTGTGTATTCTGTATCCTCGAAATAATCCGTTATTAAAATAGCAATTTTTTTACTCATTCTAATCCGCTCCTTATATTATATTATCGGCTCCAGAATCTTCCTTGGGCAATGCCTTCTATAAATGATTCAATTGAAGTATTTGTTAAGTTGTAAACTCCTGCTCCATCCAGTTTAATCTTACTATGGTCCAAAGCATGAGGATTACTAAGGACATGAGCTATCGGTTTAAAATGTTTAAAAGTAGTTTCTGCAAATTCTAAAACAGGGGGTTGAATGACAGACTCACTACTAAACACTAATACTGCATCAAAAAGGGAGGAGTCTGTTGTTGTATAAGTATCAGTTACTTTAATGGAATCATTGAACTGATAAATTTTATTATCTATGATGCTATAGTTAATTCGGTGTTGTACAAAAGCTTGAATCCATTCGGACAGAAGTGAGACGCTTGGGTCACCATTTAATAGAATTGCAACATTTTTGGAATCAGATTTAAAAATAGTATTGGACATACTTAGTGCAGGTGATTTTGCATCTGAATTTACTTCGTGATTTTCCTTAGGTAAAGGAGCTCCAATAATGTTAGCGACTTCTTGTGCTAATTGACGATCGACGTGGTTTAGAAGAGCAATTACATTTGCCTTCACCATGTCTGATTTACACTTCCCAACTTCAAAGCAAAAAGCTTCTTTTATGTGCTGCTTTTCAATAGGGCTCATACTATTGTAGAAAAGTTTAGCCTGAGAATAGAAGTTAAGAAAGCTTTTACTGCGACCTCTAATTTTATGCCCATCAATCTTTTCTTGATAATGTTCATATCCTCCTTGTTCGGCTTGGACGGTTGCAGGTTGATTTTTATTTAATCCATTAGGATGATAGCTTGTTTGACCGCGATGAATCTGCATTTGATGCATACCATCACGTTGATTATTATGAAAAGGACATACGGGCTGATTGATAGGGATTTGATGGAAATTAGGGCCCCCTAAACGAGATAATTGTGTATCTGTATAGGAGAATAATCTTCCTTGCAGAAGAGGGTCATTTGAAAAATCAATACCTGGTACGACATGACCAGGGTGAAAAGCTACCTGCTCTGTTTCAGCAAAGAAGTTATCAACATTTTTGTTCAATGTCATTTTACCAACTAATTTTACGGGAACTTCTTCTTCTGGCCATAATTTCGTTGGATCTAAAATATCAAAATCAAATTTATGTTCATCTTCTTCTGGAATTAACTGTAATCCAAGCTCCCATTCAGGATAATCCCCTTTTTCAATTGCTTCGTATAAATCTTGACGATGAAAATCAGGATTTTTCCCAGCAATCTTTTGAGCTTCATCCCATACTAATGAATGAACCCCGAGGGTAGGTTTCCAGTGAAATTTTACGAAATGGGCTTTTCCTTCTGCGTTAATGAGTCGAAATGTGTGAACTCCAAAACCTTCCATCATTCGTAAACTACGTGGAATAGTTCGGTCGCTCATTTGCCACATGACCATATGAGTGGACTCAGGATTATGCGCAACAAAGTCCCAAAAGGTATCATGAGCGCTAGCTCCTTGAGGAATATTATTATGTGGTTCTGGTTTAACTGCATGGACAAAATCAGGAAATTTAATGGCATCTTGGATAAAGAATACTGGCATATTATTACCCACTAAATCATAGTTTCCTTCATCTGTATAAAATTTTGTGGCGAATCCGCGTACATCTCTTACTGTGTCATTGGATCCTTTAGAACCTTGAACGGTTGAGAACCGTACAAATACAGGTGTTTTCTTTGAAGGATTAGTAAGAAAATCTGCTTTCGTATATGCTTCTAACGATTCATAAAGCTGAAAATAACCATGAGCGCCAACTCCGCGTGCATGAACAATCCTTTCAGGAATTCGTTCATGATCAAAGTGGGTCATTTTCTCGCGAAAGTGGAAATCTTCTATTAAGGTTGGGCCTCTTAAGCCCATCTTTAAAGAAAATTCATCTTCAGCTATTTTTACTCCTTGGTTTGTTGTTAAAGCATGTTTGCGTTGATTGTCGGTAACATGGTGCTTCAATTGCTCCATTTTTTTATTCACAATATAGGCCCCTCCTTTACGCTGTTAATTTAATAGATACCCTTTTTATTAGGACGTAAACATGTATTATGATTTTTGTATGTAAAAATCATAATTAAACCCTAAAACATCAAGGGGAAGAAAGGGAGTTTGTATAGCACTCTATGCTTAAGAAAAACAGGAGTAACATACCTAAAGTTTGTAATTAAGTATGAACGATAGGTTTAACATTAAAAAATAAAAAAGCCAAGGAGATAATTTATTTTCTCCTTGGCTTTTAAGATAATTCTTTTCGTTAAAATGCGGAAATTCTTTGCTTCGTTTTTGGTACAATAATAAATTTGATCCAGAGTAACCCGACAATCATAATGATAAGGCTATGTAAAAATTGACCTGTAGCAATGAGTATAACAATTGAAAATACAATGAGTTGAATACTTAGCAATATAAAGATTAAGCTAAGAAACTGCTTCATCCTTTCTTCAGTATGGATTGGATATAATGCTACAATAATATTTCCTGAAAAATATTTCCATAGTGAACGAAGCTGCATAGAAATCATATATAGAACAATGTAAGTGATAGCGCCTTTTACGTATATATTTGGTATGAAATATAAGGCGAAAGCACCGATCAATCCTAAGCGAATATATATACCGAAATAATCATTTCCACGTAAAAATGCTAGTGTATGTAAGTAGAAGAAAGTTGCTCGTTTTTTATGTAATAAAGGTTCAATCCAATTTGTAAGCCATTTTCTTTTATTTACTTGTTTATTCAGTTGCGGAACATCTGTAAAAATGCTAGCAAATTGATAAAAACGAACGTTCATTTTTTCTTCTTGCTCGATTATGTAATCCCACGGTATTCGTTTTGTAGGCTGTTTTTTCGTATATAGAAGTAGGAAAGCAAGTAGTAAGAGTAGTCCGCCCAATATGAGAACATTTGCGGAATAAAACAGCATGAAAATGATTAGGGCGTTACAAGTAATACGAATGATTAGCCATATGTTTTTTTCGTGACTATCACGCCACATCCAATGTATGTACATGTTCCAGGCTTTCGTAATCATTAACATGATAAAGATTGTACATAAAAAAGGAACCGTTAATTGCAATGATTGCATAGCAAGTGGAACGAGAATAAGGAACGTAAATAACAATGGGAAAAGCTGAATGATGTAATTGTATAGAAGAGATTTTTTGAAATAAGATGTTAATTTCTCTTCTAGTGCTAGTAAATAGACAGCATCAGGTTTTTGAATAAATGTACGGATAGAGCATCTCGTTATAATGAATGTAAGTACAATCGTTATAATTATTAAAGATATTCCTTTAGAAGGAGATGCTTTTAGAAACTGAGCATAATAATATGCACCAACGCATGAAATAAAGATAAAGCTATATAGTAAACCGTTAATCATACGTGCAAAGTATGTAATGATATTTTGAATATGTTGTTGGAAGCGACTGCTCCATAGCGATTCGATTGACATGTTTTTCACCTCTTTGTTCTATTATATATGTTTTACAAAAGAAAAAACGAGCAAATTGCGTTATGCAACTTGCCCGTTTTTCTTTTCGTTATTTTTTTTCTGATCACGATTCATTAATGGATAGAAAGCAAATCCGATTACGAATAAACCAATTCCGAGAAGGAACGTTTTTATATCGGATGCGCCGGTTTTAATAACCCATAGTGCGTAGCAAAGTGCGATAACTGCGACTATGCCATCTGTAATTCTTGCCCGCATTTCATTTTTATATGTTTCACCAGTTGCGACTAGTTTTAACTGGAAGATTGGTGAAACGAGATATGGAATGAGGTAGGCCAGTGTCGATACGGTAATAACGAATGTATAAGCTTCCGCAATGGTTCCTGATAATGTTGAGAATAGGAATACTTGCGACATAATGTTTGTTAATCGTAATGAGTAAATTGGACTTCCTTTTTTATTTGTTTTCGTGAAGAAGGAAGGGAAGAAACCTTCTTTTGCTGCTTGATAAGGTACTTCTGAGCTTAATAAAATCCAGCCTAAGATAGAACCGAACAGGGAAGTAAGAGCAAGTAATGCCATCAGTTTCCCGCCGCCATGACCCATTGCAGCGTTTAATGCATCTGCTAATGGACGTTCAGAAGCTTGTAATTTATCAACGTGAAGTACACCCATTGTTAAAATTGTAATTCCTAAGTAAATTGCAACTGTAATAAGTAATCCAGCAACTGTTGCACGTTTTACCGTTTTTGGAGAAACAGCACGGTTTGATAAAAGAACGGCTGATTCAATTCCGATAAACGCCCAAAGCGTTGTAAGAGCAGCTAAATTTACTTGTGAAAGAAGACCATGTGATACACCTGATTTATCAATCATCGGCGTGTACCATTGTCCAAACTTAGAAGCTTCGAATGCAAATAACGTAACGACGATGAATAAAAGGAATCCAGTTACTTTCGTTGTTGTTGCTAAGAAGTTTAGTTTTCCAGCTCCGCTTACACCATTTGTTAATATAATATGAGTTCCCCAAAGTAAGATGGAACAAATCGTAAATGTAATTAGTTTTCCGACTTCTATGTTAAAAGAACCGATTGAAAATAGTAGTCGCGTATCTTTCATAATTGGGAAGAAGAGTGATAAATATCCCGCAAATGATGTAATGATGGCAACGTTACTTGCCCAGTTTGCAACCCAATATCCCCATACCATACTGAATCCAGCCATTTTTTTCTTTTTTGGTGTTGAGAATAAAGCATATGCATGACTTTGTGGTCCTGTCGTTAAATCAGGACGACGAATTGCTAAATTACCGAAAACAAGAGCTAGCATTAAAACACCAAACCCTGTTGTTAACCAAGCTAAAGTGACACCGAGTGGGCTTGCTGTTTGTGCCAACGTACTTGGCACCATGAAAATACCAGCGCCAACCATGTTACCGACAACGAAAGCTGTTAGTACCCAAAAGCCCCATTTTTTTTGTTGCATAGAAAATACCTCCAAAGTTAGTATAACCAAGTCAAGCGAGGAGATATGTATGTCTTCTTAGTAGAGAAGAGAAGTCCCAAACAAAACAAAAAAAGCACGTAATCTGCCGCTACATGCTTTCTATCTTATAAGAAACCCACGACATACCTCTCGATAGCTCTCCACAAACGAAACGTTTGTGACAGTTCTGCACTTATTAAATGCAGACCCAGCAAGCGTGCATGGTGGACACGACTTACTTCGGCAACCATTCCTTTCTCATTCCTTCATCAATGCCACTACATCTCCTGAAATGATACTCTTAATGATTGCAACCTCTACCTCACCGAGATACGAATGAGGATTTAAATATTAAATTAACGTCTTTAAGAGTAACAAATGTATTTTTATACGTCAATGGATATAGTAATAATCAGATTATAGAGAAGAGTTTGTGATTAAAAGTAAGAGGGATTGTTATGTGATATTTGAATTTCCGTAATATAATACATGTTATTGGCGCTAGATGATTGAAAAGGGGATGAAATAAATGTCTGTTTGTCATAAACATTCAGTAATAGGTGTGTTAGATTCGGGAGTTGGGGGATTAACAGTTGCGAGCGAAATTATAAGACAATTGCCTAAAGAGAGCATTTATTATATTGGTGATAATAAGCGTTGCCCGTATGGGCCAAGAAGTGTAGAGGAGGTGCAATCTTTCGTATTTGAAATGGTTGAGTTCCTCAAACAGTTTCCATTAAAAGCGCTAGTCGTAGCATGTAATACTGCTGCAGCTGCTGCATTGACTGCGCTGCAAGAAGCACTTTCCATTCCAGTTATTGGCGTTATACATCCAGGAGCAAGAGCGGCAATTAAAGTAACAAAGAAAGAGAAAATCGGAGTAATTGGAACTGTAGGTACGATAAAATCTAATATGTACGAAAAAGCATTACACGAGCTTGATACATATTTGGAAGTGCATAGTCATGCGTGTCCGACTTTAGCTACAGTTGTAGAAAATCGATTAGAAGATATAGCATATGTCACGCAGCAAGTGAAACAAGCGTTACTTCCATTAACGAAAGAAGATATAGATACGTTAATTCTTGGGTGTACGCATTATCCACTTCTAGAGTCCTATATAAAAAAGGAACTAGGAGAAGATGTAACGATTATTAGTTCTGCAGAAGAAACAGCGATAGAGTTAAGTACCATTTTACAGCACAAAGGAATTTTGTCTGACAATCTGAATCCGAAGCATCGCTTTTTTACAACGGGATCTGTTTTATCATTTGAACATATTGCTGAGCGATGGCTAGGGTATCAAATTTCTGTAGAATGTGTGGATTTACCCGTAAAGAATGCTCGTATCTGTAATTAGACTGTATTAAAGTACTTTTTGTTCAATAAATTAGGTTAGTTGCATAAGAAGGAAAAAATGCACTTTTAATTGAAAAGATTAAGGTCATTTCAATTAAAGGGGAGATTGGATTATGGAATTATCAAGATCTCAATTATTTGCTTTAGAGTATATTTCAAAATATGCAGAGAACGAAAAACGTGAGGCTAAAGCAACGATTAATCATATACTTAAAATGTCTAATATTACAGATGAAATATTTGAAGAGGCTGTCGCTAATTTAAAATCTCATGCAAGGATTGCTTTACACTTTCATCCAGACAGACTTGATTCGAGTATGAAAAGTGTTGCTGAAGCATTGTTTGAGCAAGGAGTATATAAAAGTCAATTTGAAACATTACTATCTAATGGAAGCGTATCTGCTTACCCTGGTGGTGAACGTGACCTTTGGGAAAAGAGAATATTTGGAGGGGCATATCAATTAGAAGGCGTAACGAATGAGCAACGGCCAAAATACGGAGCGCTAAATTTAATGTTACATCCAGATGGGCCGGCTCCGCGTTTTGGTTCATGTTATTTTCTTTTATCTCCAAAAGTTTCTTCGCGCTCTACATATACGTATTTAGATTCGCATCAAGATCCGAAAGAAAAGGGGACTTATGAGGAGTTTGATATGATTTTAGCTGCTCTTTTAGAAGAGACATTCGTAAGAGATTTTGCAATTGGTGAAGGAAATTTGACTCCAACAATATTTATTAATCATTTACTGGCTAACCTGAAAAGGCCGTTTATAGATTTAGTAAGCAAAGAGCCAGCCCGTAAGCTTAATCATTATATTGAAGCGCAGATTCATGGAGAGATTTCTCTTAAAGAAGACGTAGAGGTGCTTGTTGCAGATCCTTCATTTAAGGGTACGGATGTAGGAAGAGTTTTAGAAGAGATTTGCCTGAAGTATGCTATTGATTTGTATTGGCACATCGGTTTTGTACTTATGGTAGACGAAGTTCCGATGGATTTTAGAGGTTCAAAAATGCCATCTTTAGCAAGACGCATTGCAAGGAATCATTGTATCGATGCAAATATAATTGGCTCTGCTGTAGTGGATTTGAAACGCAATCCATTATCTTGGAGTGATCGTGGCACTTATGAAGAAGTGCTTCAGGAATTAAAATTATTATGGCATGTTTTAGTTCGATTTGGAAAACCAAATCGGAAGTAGAATGAAATACTTCGTTTTTCGGAAGTATTTATATAGAAAAGAAGCTGATCTAAAAATAGATCAGCTTCTTTTTATAAGATTAAACTAAGTTTAATACAGTTACTTTTTCACGTGTCATAGACTCAAGGCTCTTACGAATACCTTGTGCGCCCATACCTGAACCTTTTACACCGATGAATGGGAAGTGATCAGGGCCGCGCTCTGTACGTCCGTTAATTTGAACAGAACCAGTTTCGATTTTGTTAGCAATTGCAAATGCTTTGTTAATGTCTTTTGTGAAGACACTTGCTTGCAAGCCGAACTCTGATTTGTTAGCAATTTCAATTGCTTGCTCGTCTGAAGAAACACGGATGATTGGAAGGATTGGGCCAAATGGCTCTTCCCAAGCAACTTTCATTTCTTCTGTTACGTGGTCGATTAATGTTGGGTAAATTAAGTTACGCTCACGTTTGTTACCGATAACGATTGTAGCACCTTTTTCAACAGCATCGTCAACTAAGCCTTGAACGAAGTCAGCAGACTTGTCGTCGATTAATGGAACGATTGTGCTGTCTTGTTCTGGAGATCCAACTGATAGTTCAGCTACTTGCGCTTTTAATAAGCTAACAAGCTCGTCGGCTACGTTTTCGTGTACAAGTACACGTTTAATAGCTGTACAACGTTGACCAGAGTAAGAGAATGCACCGCTTACGATATGGTTTGCAGCATCTTGTAAGTCAGCATCTTCACGAACGATACCAGGATCTTTACCACCAAGTTCTAATACAAGTGGAATCATTGAAGCTTTTTTCGCTAAATGTTTACCTGTGTTTGTACCACCTGTGAACGATACCATATTGATGCCTTCGTGTTCTACTAAGTAGTCACCAATTACAGAACCGCGTCCTGTAGCTACGTTTACAAGACCTTTTGGAAGGCCAGCTTTGTGAAGTGCTTCAACCATTTTAATACCACTAATTGCACCTTGAGTTGCTGGTTTGAAAATAACAGCGTTACCCATAATTAATGCTGGTGCAAGTTTTGCAGCAGATAAGTTTACTGGGTAGTTAAATGGTGCGATTGCTAATACAACACCAAGTGGTGCGCGTTGGATAATCGCAAGCTTAGATTTTGTACCGCCCGGGAAGCTATCGCCCATCATGCTTTCTCCGTGCATATGTAAAGCTTCTTCGATCGTGTAACGAATGAAGTCAGCTGTACGAACAACTTCTTTCTTCGCATCTTTATATCCTTTACCGACTTCTTTCATAATGATATCGGCAATTTCATCTTGCATATTTACGAGCTCATCAGCCCATTTATATAAGTATTTTGCGCGATCTTGTAGAGAAGCTTCTGCCCATGATTTTTGAGCTTCTTTTGCAGATGCAATTGCTTCATCTACTTCTCCGCGAGTAATTGCTTGTACTTGTCCAATTACTTCGTGTAAGTATGGAGATGGAATTTCGATTGTTTCTCCTGAAGAGCTTTCTCTCCATTCTCCGTTTAAATAAAATTTGTACGTATTGCTAGTTGTCATGATTAGTCCTCCTAAAATAGCAACTTGTAAGAGTGAGTATAAGGTGATTGTAGGGGGTTTGATAACATTTTTCAAATGAAATGTTTGTGAAAACGATTTCTTATTCTTTTTTTATTTTGTATGCCCTTTCTTACAGAACATTCTTTTATTTCAAACTGGTTTATTATGTCATGAACCATTTTCATTTTCGTGCATTTTACTTTATGTGTAAAAAAAAAATTGACAGAATACTCAATAAAGTTGTAAGATTATAAATGGAAAATAAATGAAGGGGGTGTGCGTAATGATTGTAATCGTAAATGTAATGAGCTTAGCTCTGTTAAATGGCAGAAAACATTTATATCATTACGCAACCCGTGCGGATATATAGGGCATCTTTGTCTTATAAAAAGCGTACGTTGCGTATATCGTAACGTACGCTTTTTATGCATTCCTGTGCATATCGTCAAGCGGCGGTATGCTTTTTTTTGTTTATTTTCCATATTCCTATATAAAATTTTGGAAGGTGGAAAAATGTGATGAGATTGTATGGGTTACGAAATGTAAATGTAATGGGTTTGGATAGTGGATAAAGAAATGAGAATTAAACGAGAACGAGAAGGGAGAGATTACATTGTTATCAGTATTACTAAAGTTAAAATGGTTTTTTAGGGAGCACTGGAAGAGATATAGTATTGCCATTGGAGCTCTTTTAATTGTGAATATAGTTGAAGTGATTCCCCCGAAAGTGTTAGGGGTTACGATAGATAACATAAAAACAGGAACGTTATCGAACGAAGCAATTATGCAATCTATTCTCATTTTAATAGGGGTTACGATCGTTGGATATGGCCTCACTTTCGTATGGCAACATCAATTGTTTGGCGGTGCATTTGTACTGGAGAAAACGATGCGCTCTAAATTTATGGGGCATTTACTTAAGATGACGCCGACTTTTTATCAAAAAAATCGTACTGGCGATTTAATGGCGAGAGCAACGAATGATTTAAAAGCAATCGCTATGACAGCTGGTTTTGGTATATTAACGCTCGTGGATTCTAGTTTATATATGCTTACGATCGTTTGTATGATGGGTTTTACAATTAGTTGGGAGCTTACATTTGCAGCGCTTATACCGCTTCCAATTATGGCGTATGCGATGAATATATATGGAAAGAAATTGCATGAAAGATTTACAGTTGCGCAAGATGCGTTCGGTGATATGAATGATAAAGTGCTTGAATCAATCGCTGGTGTGCGCGTTATTCGTGCATACGTACAAGAGAATGCAGACGAGGAAAGATTTCATCATTTAGGAGATGACGTCTACGAAAAAAATATGAAGGTAGCGAGAATTGATGCATTATTCCAACCAACTGTGAAAATGCTTGTCGGTCTTAGTTATTTAATCGGTTTAGTGTACGGTGCATACCTTGTGTTCCAGTCAAAGGTGACGCTTGGTGAACTCGTTTCTTTTAACGTGTATTTAGGGATGATGATTTGGCCGATGTTTGCAATTGGTGAATTAATTAATGTTATGCAAAGAGGAAATGCTTCGCTTGACCGTGTGAATGAAACGTTAGCGTATGAGCCAGATGTAAAGAATCCGAAACATCCAAAGCTTGTGCAAGAGCCGGATTATATTCAGTTTGATGATGTGTCTTTCTCATATCCTTCATCAACTGAAAAAAATTTAAAAAAGGTTTCTTTCACATTAAAGCAAGGAGAAACGCTTGGGGTTGTCGGAAAAACAGGAAGTGGGAAAACGACGCTTGTACGTCAACTTCTTCGTCAATATCCGCTTGGAGATGGAGATATTGCAGTCTCTGATGTGACGTTAGATAACATAGCGAATGAAAATGTACTCGGATGGATTGGGTATGTACCTCAGGAACATATTTTGTTCTCAAAAACAGCGAGGGAAAATATTTTATTCGGAAACCGAGAAGCGACTGAAGAAGAACTCGAGAAAGCGATTGAAATCGCGGCGTTTACAAAGGATTTAGAGTTTTTACCAGAAGGGTTAGAAACGCTCGTTGGAGAGAAAGGTGTTTCTTTATCAGGTGGACAAAAGCAAAGGATTTCAATTGCGCGAGCTGTTATTCAAAATCCAGAAATTTTAATTTTGGATGATTCTTTATCAGCTGTAGATGCTCGTACGGAAGCAGCGATCATTGAAAATATAAGAACGGAAAGAAGCGGAAAGACGACGATTATTACGACGCATCGTTTATCTGCAGTGCAACATGCGGATTGGATTCTCGTTATGGATGAAGGCGCAGTTATGGAAGAAGGTACGCATGCTCAGCTTATCCAGAGCGGAGGCTGGTATGCTGAACAGTTTGAAAGACAACAAGGTGAAAGTGAAAGTGCGGATAGTGGGGTGAAAATATGAGCGTTTCAAAACGATTGTTTCAATACGCGATGAAAGTGAAAGGGACGATTTTTGCAGCGATGGCGATGTTATTTATTTTCGTCATTGCAGAGCTTGCTGGTCCTTTCGTCGCTAAAACGATGATTGATGATCATATCGTCGGGATAGAGAAACCTTGGTATGAAACAGAAAAGAGTGAAGAAGCTGTTTCATATAATGGCGCGTTTTATAAGCGAAGTGATCGCTTTGAACAAGGCGAGACAAAAGGTAAAGAAGTACGCGTAATGCAAGTCGGTTTTCAATATTACTTTGTACCGAATAAAGTGAATATTGAAGGATCACGTACTGTAAAAGGGGATATGATTACCGTTCAAAATGGTAAGGCGGTGCAAGTGTATAAAGCGAAGGCATTAACGAAAGAAGAAGTGTTTGCGTTTTATAAACCAGAAATAAACCGTCTATTATTACTTGGTGGTGGCTATTTCGCTTTATTAGTAGTCGTATCATTATTTGCATACGGAAAGCAGTTCTTTTTGCAGAAGGCAGCGAACAAAATTATTCAAATTATGAGGGAAGATGTTTTTTCTCATATTCAAACGTTGCCGATTCGGTACTTTGATCATTTACCGGCGGGGAAAATTGTTTCGCGCGTGACGAATGATACAGAGGCCATTCGTGATTTATATGTAACGGTACTTGCAACATTCGTTTCTAGTATCATCTATATTATTGGGATATTTGCTGCACTATTTTTACTAGATGTGAAGCTCGCTTCACTATGTTTATTAATTATCCCAATTTTAATTGTTTGGGCGATTCTTTATAGAAAATACGCGTCTGTATACAATCATAAAATGCGCTCTCGTTTATCTGATATTAACGGAACAGTGAATGAATCCATTCAAGGGATGCCAATTATTCAAGCGTTCCGTCAAGAGCGTGAAACGAAAAAAGAATTTGAAGAATTAAATGGCGATTATTTTAAGTATCAAAATAAAATTTTAAATTTAAATGCAGCAACTTCGCATAACTTAGTAGCCGTATTAAGAAATATCGCTTTCACAGGAGTGATTTGGTATTTCGGAGGTGCGTCATTAAGTGCTACAGGTATTATTTCACTTGGGGTACTGTATGCGTTCGTCGATTATTTAACACGATTATTCTCGCCAATTACGAATATGGTGAACCAGCTTGCCAACTTAGAGCAAGCGCGCGTTGCATCAGAACGTGTCTTTGAATTGTTAGAGGAAAAAGGGGAAGCGGTAGAAGAAGAACGTATGCCTCGTTTAAAAGGAAATGTAAAATTTGATAATGTATCATTTTCTTATAATGGAAAAGATGAGGTGTTAAAAAATATTTCTTTTGAAGCGAAACAAGGCGAGACAGTGGCACTTGTCGGTCATACTGGATCAGGAAAAAGTTCTATCATGAATGTACTCTTTCAATTTTATGAGTTTGAAAAAGGAAAGCTTACGATTGACGGTCACGATGTAAGAGAAATGCCGAAACAAGCAACTCGTGAGCATATGGGAATCGTACTGCAAGATCCGTTTTTATTTAGCGGGACGGTTGCTTCCAATGTAAGCTTAGAAAACGAAAAAATTTCAAAAGAGCGTATCATAAAAGCATTGCATGATGTTGGTGCTGAAAGATTTGCAAACAATATAAATGAAGAAATTACAGAAAAGGGAAGTACGCTTTCCACTGGAGAACGTCAGCTTATTTCGTTTGCTAGGGCGCTTGCTTTTGATCCAGCTATCTTAATTTTAGATGAAGCAACGTCTAGTATTGATACAGAAACAGAGGCGATGATTCAACAGGCATTGGAAGTTGTAAAAAAAGGAAGAACGACATTTATTATTGCTCACCGTCTTTCAACGATTAAAAGCGCAGATCAAATTATTGTGCTCGATAGAGGAACGATTTTGGAAAAAGGGTCTCATGATGAACTAATGAAAAAGCGTGGGCGTTATTATGATATGTATAAAACGCAAATGGAAGGCAATCAGAGTGCTTAATAGGTATGGAGGAGAACTTGTGATTTTCACAAGTTCTTTTTTATTGATGAACATGTCGACTCTTTAGCGAATTACGACAGTTAAATAAGAAGTATTGTTTTACCTTTTTCTTTATAAATGCTATATTAAAAAATGTTACTTATTTTTTGTATGTAGCGTTATTTTTCCCTTTTGTTTGATTATGAAGAAAAAGGATAAACTAAATAAGAACATTTTCATTGAAAAATTGTTCAAGATTGCATACAATCAATATAGTTTTTAAATTCCTATCAGAATACTTGGAGGATTACAATCATGAAGAAATTATTTTCAGTGCTTGCAGTAACTACATTAGCGATCGGGATTGTAGCCGGCTGCGGTAAAGAAGAGAAAAAAGATACAGCTAGTCAAGATGCGTTACAAAAGATTAAACAAAGCGGTGAACTTGTAATTGGTACAGAAGGTACATATCCACCATTTACGTTCCACGATTCAAGCAATAAATTAACTGGATTTGACGTTGAACTATCGGAAGAAGTTGCAAAACGTTTAGGTGTAAAGCCTGTATTTAAAGAAACACAATGGGATAGCTTACTTGCTGGCCTAGATGCAAAACGTTTCGATATGGTTGCGAACGAAGTTGGTATTCGTGAAGATCGTCAAAAGAAATATGATTTCTCTAAGCCATACGTTTCCTCTTCAGCGGCATTAGTTATTGCAAAAGATAAAGATAAGCCTGCTACATTTGCTGATGTAAAAGGGTTAAAAGGAGCACAATCTTTAACGAGTAACTATGCAGATATCGCTAAGAAAAATGGTGCGGAAATTATTGGTGTAGAAGGATTTAGCCAAGCGGCAGAATTATTAGCTTCAGGACGCGTTGATTTTACAATTAATGATAAGTTATCAGTATTAAATTATTTAGAAACGAAAAAAGATGCAAAAATTAAAATTGTCGATACAGAAAAAGAAGCTTCACAAAGTGGATTCTTATTCCGTAAAGGTAGCGATAAGCTTGTACAAGAAGTAGATAAAGCGTTAGAAGATATGAAAAAAGACGGTACGTATGACAAAATAACGAAAAAATGGTTCGGTGAAAATGTATCTAAGTAGTGCATTGGTTTCAGATCGATTGTCTACTTGGACAGATATTATGCAGTCTTCCTTCATGCCTATGCTGAAGGAAGCTGTTTTTACAACAATTCCATTAACGCTTATTACATTTATTATCGGGATTATACTGGCAACGTTAACAGCGCTCGCACGTATTTCTGGTAGTCGTATTTTACAATGGATTGCTCGTATCTATGTATCTATCATTCGCGGAACGCCACTTCTTGTACAATTATTTATTATTTTCTATGGACTTCCAACTCTTAATATTGAAGTTGAGCCATATACAGCAGCAGTTGTTGGATTTTCATTAAATGTCGGTGCATATGCATCGGAAATTATTCGTGCTTCTATCCTTTCCATTCCGAAAGGGCAGTGGGAAGCAGCTTACACAATTGGGATGACATACCCGCAAGCGTTAAAACGTGTTATTTTACCACAAGCGACGCGTGTATCAATCCCGCCGCTTTCAAATACATTTATTAGCTTAGTGAAGGATACTTCATTAGCATCGTTAATTTTAGTAACAGAAATGTTCCGAAAAGCGCAGGAAATTGCGGCGATGAACTACGAATTTTTAATTGTTTATTTTGAAGCAGGTCTTATTTATTGGGTTATTTGTTTCTTATTATCAATCGTACAACAGATGTTAGAAAAGCGTTCAGAACGCTATACGTTAAAATAATCCTTTTACAAAAGGAGTTTTTGTTTTTATGATTTCAATTCAACATTTACAAAAAAGTTTCGGAGATAATACCGTACTAAAGCATATAGATTTAACAGTTGAGAAGGGCGAGGTTGTTGTTATTATTGGGCCGTCTGGATCTGGTAAAACGACATTCTTGCGTTGTCTCAACGTACTAGAAACACCGGATGCTGGTAATATTAGCATCGGTAATAAAGAGCTTAATTTCGCTCAAAAAGTATCGAAGAAAGATATTGTAAATCTTCGTACACAAACAGGTATGGTCTTCCAGCACCATAACTTATTCCCTCATTTAACAGCACTTCAGAATGTAATGGAAGGGCTCATTACAGTGAAAAAAGTAGGGAAAGAAGAATCAAAGAAAAAAGCAAACTATTTCCTTGAAAAAGTTGGTTTAGCAGATAAAGTGGATTTATATCCATTCCAATTATCAGGTGGACAACAACAGCGCGTTGGAATTGCGCGTGCGCTTGCGATGGAGCCAGAAGTGTTACTATTTGATGAGCCGACTTCAGCGCTTGATCCTGAACTCGTTCAAGAGGTTTTAAAAGTCATGAAAGAACTTGCTAAAGAAGGCATGACGATGGTTATTGTAACGCACGAAATGCGTTTTGCACATCAAATTGCCAACCGTGTTATTTTCATGGATGGTGGTGTCGTTGTCGAACAAGGTACACCAGAAGATGTATTTACAAATCCAAAAGAAGAACGCACGAAAAAGTTTTTACAAATGTTGCAGTAAATTAAGAAAGGTCTCAGGGTATATGCCCTGAGACCTTTTTGCCATATATATTTATTTTTGGAATCCGCCAAGGCTTTGTTCAGCCATTGCAACTAGACGTTTTGTAATTTCTCCACCAACTGAACCGTTAGCGCGAGCCGTAGAATCTGCTCCTAATTGTACACCAAATTCTTGAGCGATTTCGTACTTCATTTGATCGATTGCAGCTGTTGCACCTGGTACTACTAATTGATTTGAAGAATTTTGGTTTGCCATAGGAATATATCCTCCTTAGAGTTATAAAAATTTTTTTTGGTTGGACTAGCTGGAGTTGAACCAGATTATCGCCCCGGTTGGCGCTAATCCATCGGTAATTAAGTTTGTACTCATAGTATGGATGTTACCTAGAAAGATATACAAAATAATAATTTGTAAATTTTGTCAAAAAAACGTATTGATTTCGTAAATTATGAAATAAGAGTAATCGTTGTATTTTTAAGAAAACAGGCCAAACTAAGGAGGATATTAAATATAATTTTCTCATTGTAGCCTGCTACTTGTAGGCTAATCATTAGCTTCTTATTTATGATTTATTGAAATGAAATCGGTAGCAACTTCATAGTTCTATTTTTAAGTAGGGATGGAGTGAGTGACCGCTCCTATGCATGGGTAGGTGCTCTCTTCAATCTAAAAAAGAGAGGCTTTAAACGATAACGTATGGAGGAATCATGATGGGGATTTGCCCGCTTTGCAACGCATTAGAATCACAAACATATTCTTGTCAAAATTGCCAAAGTATACTCCAAGATTATGGGAAGTCTGTAGATTACATAGACGATTATAGTGCCTATATGGATCAAGAATTATTAAGTGCAGTAGATGGTTTAACGCATAATAATTCAAATGAATATTGCAATCATGTTTTTTATTGCGGAGTATGTAACGTGGAAACTGAGGTTGTAGTGAAACTTGTGTAAATAGAAAACTTCCACCTTATTATCTAGGTGGAAGTTTTTGTTTTTGTATTTGTGAGTGAATCATAGGAGAAGGGATATGTTCGGTGTTTGATGAAGCCCCTGATTTTATTTGAGACATTTTTTCTTTTGTATCACGTAAAGAATGTTCAGTTAAGTAGACGGCATATTCGTAAAATAACTGGCGCGTCAGTTCACTTTGCTCTTTTAATTTTTTATCTTGGAATACAGTTCGCCCAGGTTTAGAGTTGGCTTCAAAGAGCCACGGATTTTCCTTTGTGTCTAAACCGATATCAAAACCGATTTCTCCAATATTTCCGGTTACTTGTTCATCGAGCGCGTAACTTATTTGTAAGGCAGTATGTTTTAATTTATTTTCAATTTGAACTTGTTTCGTTGAATCTGGAAAAAGCTCTTGTAGCAATTTTGTATCACCGCCGCTATTTACGTGCGTTGTTAAACTGCCTTTGCCGGCAATTTTGGCGACGATTGCACTAACTATCCAATTACCGAAATGATTTTTATTTGTATGAATGCGGAAATCAACAGGTTGCCCATCGAAGCGAAGTAACGAAATACCTTGCTGTACGATAAACTTTTTTAAATCATGTCCTTTTAATACGTGGTTTAGAAGAGTTTCTAATGATTGATACTTTCTTAGTTTATTTTCTTCATTTTCGCGATAACGACAGTAGTAGCAATTCTCTGTTTGAGAATAAAATATTTGATGAATATTTCTACCAAAGCTCCCGTGTATTGGTTTCATGTACACAGATTTATACGTGCCAAGAAACCGTTCTACTTGTTCAAAATGCTGAAATGCTTCTGTGTTTGGTAATAAGGGTCTAATTGATTCGTCTTTCATAAGAAGTTGATGAACTTCCCATTTGTTGAAAAAACCTGGGTTAAACCATGGAATGGAGTAGTCTTGTTCTAACTTTCTTTTTGCTCTGACGATTGGTTTATAATTTTCCGCTTGTCGATTCGGTAATCGATCGTAAATGACATTTGGTAAAGGGACCTTTTTCTTTATCCATTGTTTCTCTTGAAAGAAATATCCTTCAATCGTTTCTTCTTCCCAGTTTATATGTTGAACGCCAAAGACGAATACGAACGGTCGTAATGAGAATGGTGGTGTTAACAACTCACTGAGAGCAATTGAACGATTTCCTAAAGGGTTAGAAGAATCATCGTTAAAGCCAGTTGTAAAAATGCCGATTAATGGTCCGAAAATAATTGTTTGGTTTTGTGTGAATGCATGAATAGTAGTGGATTGAGGTAGTAAAAGTTTTTCGGCAATATGTTTTCCGATAATAATTTCGCGAGTAAAGGAATAATGAATTTTCACCTCTTCACTTGCAAGGTGACGTATACCGAAGGAGAGGGATGTAATAGGTGGTGTAATAGAAAAAACGTAAGGTAAAGTAATGCTATTTGGATGTTCATCTGAAATGTTTAATGTATATATATGTTCTTTCAAAATAGGTTTACCTCCTTTCATTATGGTGTAAAGCGACTGAATTTAAGTGGTCCGTGAAATATCTTTTCAGCTAATGAATCACTATGACGAATGTATTGTTCGTAAGAAGGGATCGTGTTGACATACATAAGCCAGATTGCACCTTTTTGATCCATAATTGTGGAAAGTTCTAGTTCAAATAACGAAGAATAAGACTGATCTAGTGTTTGGAATACTTCATTTATAATGTCATGTAAAGCGTCGTGCAATAGTTGCACACCCGTACTAGATAGTACGTATTTAATTTTTGAAAATGAATGCAATGAATCATCGTCCGTTGCTGAGGGTAAAAGTTGATTAGGAAATGAGCTTTTTTGTATAAATTGACCGATAACAGTCCAAGTTTGTTCTTTGTTTTTTTGCAAAATGGTTCGAATGTGGAGTGGATATGTTAATTGATTTGGTGGTTGTAGCATAGTGTGCGCTATGTAACGGGATGAACGTATGTTAGATTTACACCAAGATATAAATTCGTCTGTCCGTTTGATTGTAATAGAAGTATGGTATTTTTCATTTACTGTATCGATATGAAACGTTTTATTTTTGTAAGCAATTCGATATAAGTTATCCTTAGAATGTATATTAGTGGGGCGTATAATAATATCTTTAGTTTTTAACAACAGTTTGAAAATGTTTTGTATCGTTGCAATTTCAAATTTTGGTATATAAGGAGACAGTTTTTTATTAGTGAGAAATAAATCATGTAGTTCACTTAAATTAATAAGTGTGTTATTTAAAAAGGTAGTGGAAGGACGATTGTGCAAAGAGTGAATAATTGATTTTGCTTTTTCAAAGTCTGTTTCCTCGTGAAAAGAATAACGATCATATATATAAGAAGGAATAGGGAATGTTTGCTCTTTCCATTTTCCTGTATCTGTATCGTAAATAAGACCAGAAATAAGGTCTGTTTTAGGATCAATACAAAATGGCGTAAACTGGGCAACGACATTATGATAAAGCCGAGCGCGTTTAGCGATTTCGGTGTAATACGTTTGTTCGTAATGAAATTTAGAAGCTAAAAGACCGAGAACCAACGAAATCACTCCTTTACTACTATTTGCATAATAGGCGAAGCTATATATTGCAAATACGTTTTTATACCATTATACTTTTGTCCGTATGATGATATGCTATAGTTTTGGAGAAGTGAAAGGTTGATTGTAATGAATATATGGTTAAATATGTTAACGACGACAGGACTCGGAGCAATTATTGGGGGATATACGAATCATTTAGCGATAAAAATGTTATTTCGTCCTCATCGTCCTATTTATATCGGAAAGTTTCAAGTTCCATTTACACCAGGGTTAATTCCGAAGCGTCGTGATGAACTTGCTGTTCAATTAGGAAATATGGTTGTAGAACATTTGTTAACACCAGAAGGAATTGGAAAAAAGCTAACAAATGAAGAGTTTCAAAAAGGTTTAATTCACTGGGCGCAAGTGGAAGTGGATAAAGTAATTACGAATGAACAATCACTGCGACATATGTTAGAAAAATGGAATGTAGCGCATGTAGAAGAAGAAGCGACTCGAAAAATCGAACATGTGATTACAGAAAAAATTCATGCATTTTTAGCAGAGTATTATACATATACATGGGAACAGGCTTTACCTCATTCTGTAAATGAAAAAGTAGAGAATGCGATTCCGAATGTCTCGGCGTTTATTTTAGAGCGAGGAATTAGCTTTTTTGAAAGTGAAGAAGGGAAAGCACGTCTTTCAAAAATGATTGATGATTTCTTTGCTTCTCGCGGAACGCTACTTAACTTAGTCGGAATGTTTTTAGGAAATGTAAGTGTAGTGGATCGTGTGCAGCCAGAAGTTATTAAGTTTTTAGGTCAAGATGGTACAAAGCAGCTTTTAACTGACGTACTGCAAAAAGAGTGGGAAAAGTTAAAAGGAAGAGATGTAAAAGAATTAGAAGCATTTGTAGAGAAAGAAATGATTGTAAGCTCCGTGCTGTCAGCAGTTAAAGTAGAGGAAACAGTGAGTAAGTTTTTAAATCAATCTGTTCAGCAAGTATGTGAGCCGGTTCGAGAAACAATTATTGAAAAAGTGGTTCCAAGTGCAGTAAAGAAAGGCTTGAAGTGGGGAACAGAAAACGTAGAGAGTATACTAAATAATCTACACCTTGCGGAAATTGTCCAGCAAGAAGTGTCTACATTCTCAACGGAAAGATTAGAAGACTTAGTTCTGTCTATTACGAAAAACGAATTGAAAATGATTACGTATTTAGGAGCATTATTAGGTGGAATGATCGGACTCGTACAAGGATTGTTACTATTGTTTCTTAGATAATAAGGTGAGTACATAGAAATAAAAGTGAAATTTCTTCACATCTCTTGCATAGTTTGATATGGTAAGAAGAGGTGCGTATGTAAATGCACTGAAAAGGCAGTGCGTATGAAAAGCGCTAGCCTTCTAAAGGAGGAAAAATAAAATGACAAAGAACATTCATGATGTTGCATATGAATTACAAAAAGCAATCGCTGAAAACGAAGACTTCAAAACTTTAAAAGAGAGCTACGCAGCAGTTCAAGCTGACACAGCTTCAAAGAACTTATTCGATGAGTTCCGTACAATGCAACTTAGCCTACAACAAAAAATGATGCAAGGCCAAGAAATCACTGAAGAAGACAACCAACAAGCACAAGAAGTTGTAGCTCGCATTCAACAAGATGCTAAAATTACAAAATTAATGGAAACTGAGCAACGCCTAAACGTTGTAATCGGTGACGTTAACAAAATTATCATGAAGCCACTTGAAGAATTATATAGCGCGCAACAACAAGCGTAATGAGAGAAGACGCTCCTAGTATAGGGGCGTCTTTTTCAGTGACAATAAAGGTGTTTAATTTTAGTATAAGAAATGTAATAGCCACCTATTAAAATTAACTTGTAGGTGGTTTTAAATTTATTTAAAACTAAATTTAATTGTTGTAGCCTTTAATTTATAAAAATAATAAAGTTGGTTAATTTTTCTTCAACTAATGCCGCTTATTGAAAAAAAGTAGCTTGCTCCATTTACTAAATTTTTATCCTGTTTTACATAGCTTAATCTGCCTCAACATCTTTTTCAACTAAATTTTGAACAAATCTTAATAGATAACCATCAGGATCCATAATTAAAAATTCTTTTTGTCCCTTTAATTTAGTATCAGCTCTATACCAATTCTCTTGAATATCAAATTTAATTGGATACTCGTTCTTTTTCAAACTATCATATAGTGAATCAATATCATTTATGATAATTTGAAAATTGATTCCTCTTCCGTAGGGATAAGATAACTCCCCAGTACTCCAATGACCATTTACTTCTTCAATCATAATCTGGCAGTCATTTAAAGACAGTAAAGCAAACTTATCCTCTGGTCTTTGATATTCAATTTTAAACAGGAGAATTTCCGAATAGAAATTTAAACTTTCCTCCATATCTGAAACTGATAGCTCTGGTATTAATGCATTGAGTTTGTGCAAAAATGCTGCCCCCTTTGCTTAAGTTATTGATTATTATAACACTCACTATAAATTCTTCTTCCATTAAACTACTTCGTTAGCCCTATAAGAAGTAAACAAGTTTATTATCTCTACACACGTCTTTTTTGTTTGTTATTTTTTGAAATACTCCGTTTTAATGTTTTTCTCCTTCAAAAACTCTTCAATTTCTTTTTGCTTCCTACCATTAACTTTCTCAAAGCGCTTTGTAAAAGAGAAATCAGTTTTGAATAAGTTACCATCTTGAGCGAATTTTTCTATTTCCTGATCTAATTCTACTGAAAGTGCTGTAGATGCTGAAATATAATTATGAATTTCCTTCGAAGGCTGTTTGTAATCAGCAGGAATCGTATTGTTACTAATAAAATGATGGAAGTTCGCATCGTTTTGTTGAGCTAAATCTATTAGTTTTTGTAATTTATCCCGGTCGGACTCAGTAACCTTCTCGTCAGACATGGCTGACGAAAGTGGAACGATGTTTTCGTATAACTCTCCGCTATAATCTAAATAAGTTTTTATATTTTGCTTCATTTCGTCTTCATTAATAGTTTCGTTTTTCTTTGAGGAACTAAATATATTTTCTGGAACTTTAATAGCAACATCTTTAATAGATTGTACATCGTTTTCTTCCTTAGGTTGTGCACTGTTTGAACAAGCTGATAGAAATAAAAGAGTAAGTAGCATGAGTGAATATAAAGTATATTTCTTCATTTTAATCTCCTTTTACATTCATTAGTGTCTTTGTAAAATAGCAATATTCCATTTTAAATACTTTACTAAAAGTGCATATAGATGTTTTACCATTTGATAAGATATGACGGATATGAGTAAACCGACGCAAAAAGCGATGAACACATTATAAACATCGGAATAACTAATTTGATGAAACCCTTTAAAGAATCCTAATCCTATTAATAAAATAGGCGAAATAATTAATACTGGCGTGGCAATGATAAGTGCTAGAAGAATCGGTAATAAAAAGAGTAGTACGAAAAAGGCGATAAAGATAAAGGCAAAGTTTAAAACACTTAAGCTCATAACAGAAAAAAGTGCAATTATCATATTTTTGAAGCTTCGTTTACTGTCAGCATTGCTTATTGCATAGGAAACAGTAAGTTCTTTAGCAATGGTTTTAGGGTTTCCTAGCTTTTTAGAAATTTCCTCTTCAGATATTCCATCTTGTTTACCACTAATAAAATGAGTTTCGTACTCCGAGATAATATCCTCCTTTTCTGAATTAGGCATATTCCGTAGGGAAGAACTAAGTTGTTCTAAAAATTCACTTTTGTTCATAACGATCACTTTCCTTTATAAAATGATGAATTATGGCTGAAAATCCTATCTTTTTTCTAAACAGCACACACAATCTATATCTACTTTTTGAAAGGAGATATACTAATTGTGAATAACATTCCAAATAATGGGTATTCCATTATTTACAAATATATCACTTACTATTATTCTTTGCAAGGTACTATAAATTGTTAATAATGTGAATAGGTGGAAGTATTTTTGTACATTTTTAGAAGAGATATAAAAATGTTATTTTAAGATAAACAAAAGGTTGTAAGCGTATTCTTTAAATCTTGTCAAAATAATGTCGAATTCATATTGTTGGAAAAATAATGCATTTGTAATATAATGATAAATGATACTTCACCAGCTTAATTAACTAGGTGAAATTAAAATCTTTATTACACACATTATGAAATAAAGGGATGATTAGTTTTGAGTACAGGTGTAAAAGCAAACGACGTGAAGACAAAAACAAAAGGAGCAGATCTTGTTGTTGATTGTTTAATTAAACAAGGTGTTACACATGTTTTCGGTATTCCAGGAGCAAAGATTGACTCTGTATTTGATGTATTGCAAGAAAGAGGACCAGAGTTAATCGTTTGTCGTCATGAACAAAATGCAGCATTTATGGCAGCTGCTATTGGTAGATTAACAGGGAAACCGGGCGTATGTCTTGTAACTTCAGGACCAGGGACATCAAATTTAGCGACAGGTCTTGTTACTGCGAATGCGGAGAGTGATCCCGTTGTTGCTTTAGCTGGTGCAGTACCGCGTACGGATCGATTAAAACGTACGCATCAATCTATGGATAATGCTGCACTATTCGAACCAATCACAAAATATAGCGTAGAAGTAGAGCATCCTGATAATGTGCCAGAAGCACTTAGTAATGCATTTCGAAGTGCGACTTCCACAAATCCGGGAGCTACTTTAGTAAGTCTTCCGCAAGACGTTATGACTGCGGAAACAACTGTAGAGTCTATCGGTGCGCTTTCTAAGCCACAGCTTGGAATCGCTCCCACAAATGATATTACATATGTAGTAGAAAAAATAAAATCAGCGAAATTACCAGTTATTTTACTCGGTATGAGAGCGAGCACAAATGAAGTGACGAAAGCTGTTCGTAAATTAATTGCGGATACAGAACTTCCTGTCGTTGAAACATATCAAGCAGCTGGTGCGATTTCACGTGAGTTAGAAGATCATTTCTTCGGCCGCGTTGGATTATTCCGTAACCAACCAGGTGATATTTTACTAGAAGAAGCAGACCTTGTGATTTCTATCGGTTATGATCCAATCGAGTATGATCCAAAGTTCTGGAATAAACTTGGCGACAGAACGATTATTCATCTTGACGACCATCAAGCAGATATCGACCATGATTACCAACCAGAGCGTGAATTAATTGGTGATATTGCCTTAACGGTAAATAGCATCGCGGAGAAATTACCGAAACTTGTATTAAGTACGAAATCAGAAGCGGTATTAGAACGATTACGCGCAAAATTATCAGAACAAGCAGAAGTTCCAAATCGTCCTTCAGAAGGTGTTACGCATCCACTTCAAGTGATTCGTACACTTCGTTCTTTAATTAGTGACGATACAACCGTTACATGTGACATCGGTTCCCATTCTATTTGGATGGCGAGATGTTTCCGTTCTTATGAACCACGTAGATTATTATTTAGTAACGGTATGCAAACGCTAGGTGTTGCACTTCCTTGGGCAATCGCAGCTACTTTAGTAGAACCAGGTAAAAAAGTAGTTTCCGTATCAGGTGACGGTGGTTTCTTATTCTCTGCGATGGAGTTAGAAACGGCGGTACGTTTAAATTCTCCAATCGTCCATCTTGTTTGGAGAGACGGCACATATGATATGGTTGCATTCCAACAAATGATGAAATACGGCAGAACATCAGCTACAGAGTTTGGCGATGTTGATCTTGTGAAATATGCGGAAAGTTTCGGGGCGTTAGGTCTTCGTGTTAACACGCCTGATGAATTAGAAGGTGTGTTAAAATCCGCGCTAGCAGCAGATGGTCCTGTCATTATTGATATTCCAATTGACTATCGTGACAATATTAAATTAAGCGAAAAATTATTACCAAACCAATTAAACTAATGGAGGCAGATTTGAGATGACTGTTGCGCAATTAATTGATATTGATGCAAAAAAAACGAAAACGAGTAATGAAGTATATCAAACATCTACAATGCTTGCGCTATTAGATGGTATATATGATGGTGTGATTAGCTTTGAAGATTTGAAAAAACATGGTGATTTTGGCATCGGCACATTTGATCAATTAGATGGTGAAATGATTGCATTTGATAATGAATTTTATCATTTACGTTCAGACGGTTCAGCAGAAAAAGTAGAACCAGAAGAAACAACACCATTTGCGACTGTAACGTTTTTTGAAAAAGAAATGAGTTATACGGTAGAGCGTCCGATGAATCGTGAAGAAGTTGAAGCATTATTACATGAATTAATGCCAAGTAAAAACTTATTTTACGGTATTCGAATGGACGGTACGTTCCGTGAAGTAAGAACGAGAACTGTTCCAAGACAAGAAAAACCGTATACACCGCTCGTTGAAGTGACGAAATCACAACCAATCTTTTCATTTGAAAATACAGAAGGTACGCTTGCTGGATTTTGGACACCAGATTATGCGCAAGGTATTGGTGTAGCTGGATTCCACTTACATTATATTGATGATGAAAGAAGCGGGGGTGGACATGTTTTCGACTATGTTATAGAAAACTGTACGATTCAAATTTGTCAAAAAGCTCATATGCATTTAGCACTTCCAGAAACAGCTGATTTTATGGCGGCTGAATTATCAAGAGAAAACTTAGAGGATAATATTGCAACTGCGGAAGGTGCAGAGTAAAAGGGAAAGACTGTTCCATTTTGGAACAGTCTTCTTTTATTCGTAATGTTATTATTTGTCGATAAATCGATATTTCTTGTCGAACCGTTGATATATTGTAAGTTATGATAGATATATTTGAAAAATCGTTGATATTGCTTATTTCTTTGAAACAAACGGATGTCCCTCATAATAAAAACGCCACGGATAATGTACAGCTTCTTCTGCATAGTCGATATTAATACGAGGTCCTGCTGCTATTTTATATTGTGATGATATGTGTTCATCTTTTGGGACGAGTTCAATATGTAATGTGTCACTTTGTAATGATAAGCCTCGTTCTTCTAAAGTAATTCCGAGGGCACGGCATAGTTTGCCAGGACCGTTTGTTAAATTTTTGTACTGCGCTTTTGTAATGTCTGTTTTGTTGTAGCGTGCTAGTTTTATTTCTTCTATTCCATTTACCGGTTCAAGGGCTCGAATGAGAACACCTTGCGGGGTACCAACTGGTGCTGTAATAACGTTAAAACAATGATACATACCGTAAATTAAATATACGTAAGCATGCCCTGGTGCGCCAAACATGACTTCTGTGCGGTCTGTCCGTCTGCCGCCGTAACTATGTGCGGCCTTATCATCTGGGCCTTTATATGCTTCTACTTCTATAATGATTCCGCTTCGCTTTATTCCGTCTACAATATGAACGAGTTTTTGCCCGAGTAATTTTTTTGCTACTTCTAACGTATCGCCTTCATAAAAGGAAGGAGGTGCCTGCATTGTACTATCTCCTTTACTAAGTGTATATGTATATAGTAAACCAAATTTTCAGTAGTAATTCTAACTCGTTCTATTTATCGGGTGTATTTCATAAATTATGGATAGAGTACAACAGCGAAGAGGGGGAGTGCGACATGATTTATCGCTTACTAGCTCTTAATATAGATGGGACACTACTATACAACAATGGAAAAATTGCAAAAGGATTAAGAGAAACAATTGAATTTGTGAAAAGAAAAGATGTATACGTTACGTTATTTACGAGCCGTAATTTTCAATCCGCTCATAAAGTAGCAAAGGCGTTAAAATTAGATTCTATATTAGTGACACATGGTGGTGCTTTCGTTTCAGCAACGTTAGATAAGCCGTACGTTCAAAGAAGATTATCTGAAGAGAAGACTTTTAACATTGTGCAAGTGTTAGAGCACTTTGATTGTAACGTACGTATTTCTCATGAACGGTTTTCGATAGGAAATCGTGAGAGAAATACACCAAACTTAATTGCGCGCACTGTATTATCAAGCGCAGATCCGTTATTTTATCCAGTTCAATTTGTAGATTCGTTAGGTGACGCGCTTCGTGACCATCCGGTAGCGGCGCCAAAAATTGATGTTCTTTTCCAAACTAAGGGTGAAAAAGAAAGAGGGCTGAACACATTAAGAAAAGCATTCCAAGATGTAGAGTATGTTGAATGTGATTCAAAACGAATAGAAATCTTGCCGCAAAATGTATCAAAGTTACGCGGATTACAATTGCTTGGAGAGCATTTAAATATTTCGCTAAATGAAATGGTTGCGATTGGAGATAGTATGGAAGATTTAGAGGTTATTGAAAACGTGGGACTTGGTGTAGCGATGGGGAACGCACCTGTAGAGTTAAAGCAAGCAGCAGATTGGATTACACGTTCAAATAGTGAGAACGGTGTAGAGTACATGATTAAAGAGCATTTCCGTAAGCAATTCCCGCTTCCATTTTTGAAGAATCATAAAAATACACCGAAACGATGAAAGAAAAACGTAGCTTTTTGGCTACGTTTTTTTGTTGAGCTTATTAAAAGGAATGAAAACGTTTTAAAATGTGAATTGTGTATGAAATCTATACAATTCACTTGAATCCTTTAGAAAACTAATGTAAAGTGAATGATGTTGTCAAAATAGTTACACCACATGAAATATTCTTCAGATTAATTTTATTGGGCTCCCATACGTAAAAGTATTTCCGCATGACAGTTTAGTTCACGTCTTATTTCAAAAATGAATTGTAGTAATTTTATTAAGTAGTTGTAGCGTTCCTTTGTTGTATTTAAATGGATTATTTTAAGTTAATGTGAGTAAGACCTGGTACATATGAAATGTGCTTCTTTTTGTGATTTTAGGAAGTTTAAAAGGGGGAATGAATTTCTTGAGGAAATCATTTAATCAAAAAATTAAAAAGTTAAGTAGTAGTTTAATAGTTGTATTACTAATATGTATGAATTTTTTAATCCATTTACCATTTAAAGCAGAGGCAGCTACAACAGAGTTAAAAGGTTTAGGTGATGTATCTTATTACAACGCCATCATTTTTGGAGATCATAGTGCAACGAGTGCGGATATTGAAGGTGCGATGGCTGTTCAGAAAAATATGAACGCATCAAGTTATACAGTCGTAGCGGCTGCAACTGGAGCAAATAACTTAGCTGGAGCAACTTGGGTAGATGAAGGATATCCATCATTATTACTAGGCGGTCAATTTACGAAAGCGGGAGCAGGACAAGTAATTATTCAAGATGGAACAGTGGCGATGACAAAAGATGGTGACCCAGATGGCGCAATGAAAACATCATATGACCGTATCTCTTATAAAGAGCAAGCGGAGATTGATGCTAAGTTTAAAGAATTTAGAAAAGACGTTGATGGTGTAATTGGGGATGCAAGTAAACTACACACTGATAAGCCAAAACCTAATATGAGTTTTGGAATCGGTGAAGATGTAAATAACCCTAATATTTATGTCTCTTCAGGCCAAACGGGAAAGAAAGCATTTGATGTAAAAGACGTTTTTCTTCCGAATGTAGAGAATAAAGACTTTATTGTTATTTATTCAGATGCAGAAGAAGTGAGTTTTGGTGGCGGTGCAATTTTGTATGATACAAGAAATACTGGGATGGCGACGGATTTAATTAATACATCTCAAGCATACGACCCTAATTCATCTTTTACTGAGTTAGCTAGTAAGGTAATTTGGGTATTTCCTAATGCTACAAAGATAACAACTAAAGGTTATGGTGTAGTAGGTAGTGTGTTTGCACCTAATGCAGTTGTAGAAACAAAAGGTGGTTCTATTAATGGACAAGCCTATGTTGGAGGATTACACCAAAGAGATGGTTTTGAGGTTCATAACTTTAAATTTAACTGGCCAAAATGGAATAAACCAGCAGCTGAAAAAGGACATTTACAAATTAAAAAAGTTGATGAAAACGATGGAAATATTGTTTTAAAAGACGCAAAATTTGATGTTATAGACAAAGATAATAACGTTGTGGCTACTGTTACAACAAACGAAAAGGGTATTGCGGAAGTTAAAGATTTACCACTTGGTGACTATTTTGTAAAAGAAATAAGTGCACCAGAAGGATATATAAAAGTTGATACACCAGTCAAAGTAACAATTGATAATACAAACGTAATTGAACTTGTTATGAAGAATACGAAAAAAGTAGAGAATGGCCAATTTAAATTATTGAAAAAAGATAGTGAATCTGGTCAACTTCTACCAGGTGCAAAATTTGATGTTATCGATAAAGATGGGAAAGTTGTGGAAACAATTGTTACAGATGATAAAGGTGAAGCCTTATCGAAACAACTTCCAGTTGGAAGCTATACATTAAAAGAAGTAGAAGCACCGAAAGGATATGAATTATCATCTAGTTCAGTTTCTGTTGATGTAGAGGCTAATAAAGTAGTGACTGTAGATGTGGTGAATAAAAAGATCCCCGAAAAAGTAACAGGTCAATTTGAAATTGTGAAAGTAGATGCGGAAGATAAAACGAAAGTATTATCAGATGCAGAATTCGAAGTGTATAAAGATGGTAAAAAAGTAGATACGTTACGAACAGATAAAACTGGTAAAGTAGTTTCTCAGAAATTAGAACCAGGAAAGTACACATTAAAAGAAACGAAAGCACCACAAGGATATAAATTGCTAAAAGAAGAAATTGAAGTCGTTGTGGAAGCGGACAAAGTAGTAGAAGTACAAGTAGAAAATGCAAAAGAACTAGGAAGCTTACAAGTAATCAAAAAGGATGCAGAGAGTGGAAGAGTTCTAGCAGGTGCAGAATTTAAACTGAAAAATGAAGCTGGTCAAGTAGTTGGAGAAGCGAAAACAACGAATAAAGACGGTGTTGTGAAATTCGAAAACGTAGTGCCAGGAAAGTACACGTTAGAGGAAACAAAAGCGCCAGAAGGCTATAAAGCGCTAGAAGTGACAGTAGAAGTGAACGTTGTAGCAAATGAAGTAGTAAAACAAGAGGTTACGAATGAAAAAGTAACAGGTCAATTTGAAATTGTGAAAGTAGATGCAGAAGATAAAGCGAAAGTATTATCAGACGCAGAATTCGAAGTGTATAAGGATGGTAAAAAAGTAGATACGTTACGAACAGATAAAACTGGTAAAGTAATTTCTCAGAAATTAGAGCCAGGAACATACAAATTAAAAGAAACGAAAGCACCACAAGGATATAAGTTGTTAAAAGAAGAAATTGAAGTCGTTGTGGAAGCAGACAAAGTAGTAGAAGTACAAATAGAAAACGCAAAAGAACTAGGAAGCTTACAAGTAATCAAAAAGGATGCAGAGAGTGGAAAAGTTCTAGCAGGTGCGGAATTTAAATTAAAGAACGAAGCTGGTCAAGTAGTTGGAGAAGCGAAAACAACGAATAAAGACGGCGTTGTGAAATTCGAAAGCTTAGTGCCAGGAAAGTATACGTTAGAAGAAACGAAAGCGCCGGAAGGTTATAAGGCGTTAGAAGTAACAGTAGAAGTAAATGTTGTAGCAAATGAAGTAGTAAAACAAGAAGTTATGAATGAAAAAGTGAAAGAAAAAATTACAGGTCAATTAGAAATTACAAAGGTAGATGCCAATAATACAAATAAAACATTAGCAGGCGCAGTGTTTGAAATTTGGAAAGACGGAATAAAAATCGACACATTAACAACAAATAAGAGCGGTAAAGCGACTTCTAAGAAGTTAGAACCAGGAGATTACACTTTAAAAGAAATCCAAGCGCCAGAAGGATATACTTTATCCGATAAGGAAATGAAATTTACGATTTCTAATGAAAAAATTGAAGTTGTAAAGCTTCAAATTACAAATAAAAAAGATACAGATAAAGATCCGGAAAAACCAGGTGAAGGAACAGGGAAGCCTGATGAAGGAACAGGAAAACCAGGTGAAGGAACAGGAAAACCAGGTGAAGGAACAGGAAAGCCGGGTGAAGGAACAGAAAAGCCAGGTGAAGGAACAGAAAAGCCGGGTGAAGGAACAGAGAAGCCAGGTGAGGGAGTAGAAAAACCTAATTTACCAGAAAAAGGACAAGGTTCTTCTAATAATCAACAACTTCCAGCTACAGGACACAATACGAATTACGTTCCATTCATCGGTTTTATGCTTCTGTTACTAGGAATACGTTTAAGATTCATGGCTAAAAATAGTTAACGGATGTATAAAAGGCATCAGAGATATACAATCTCTGATGCCTTTTAAATTAATACAGATAAATATTTTAAGCTTCAATTACGCTAAGCATTCTGTTTATAAATGCAGCTGCGTGTGCACGTTGTGATGGTCCTTTTGGTACGAATTGATTAAATTCATTACCTTTTACAATTCCATATCCATACACTCTTTGTACTTCTTCTTTAGCGTAAATTAAGTTTTGGTCTACGAATGGTAGTTCAACTTGTTTTGCAAAAATACCAGCGTGTTTTAGAGAACGATCAATCATAATAACAGCTTCTTCGCGTGTAATTGTAGTATTTGGATCAAATGTATTATCACCACGTCCGCGGATTATGCCTGCGCTTGCTGCACGATTAATACCGTCTCTTAAAGATGGGTGTACTTGTTCTAAGTCTGTGAACTTAGCATTTCCACTTGGTAATTGTAAAGCACGAGTAATTAGTGTAGCAAATTCAGCACGCGTTACAAGACGTTCTGGGAAGTACTTGCCGTTCCCTTCTCCTTGCATAATGCCTCTAGCTGCTAATTGACGAATGTCTTGTTCATACCATCCACCTGTAATGTCATCAGTTACGGGATTTTTTTGGTTTTCCTTATAGTATGTTTCAGTTCCTTTTAAGAAAGCATTCCATTGTCCGCGTTGAATCATAAACGCAGGGCAGTTTTTTCCTGACCAAAATTGATGTTTTTGGACCTTATCTAGAGAAATATTTAAGTCGTTCATTAAATAAGCTGCCAATTTACGGGCATTTTCTACCGCTTTTTCATAGTTTCCATCTTGATTAACGGCAATTTCAATTCCGATAGATTCATAGTTTCCAGTTTTATTTCCAGCATGCCATCCAACTTCATTTACCGGAAGATGTTGATAAATTTCTTTATCATCTACTGTGAAATGCCAAGATGCGGCGCGATCAGCTGTTCCGCGTGCTTGGTTATCTAAGAATTTTGCATGATTTAGAGCATTAGCACCTTTCGCTGTATTAGCCGTTTCGTGAATCGTAATATATTTAGGTACCATCGGGTAGCCAGGGCGAATATCGTCATTTCCTTTTGGGACAATCATTTCTTTAAATGTAACGCCATAAATATTGTTTGTTTGTAGAGCTTCCGGAGCTCTCAATAAACTATTTTTAGCAGTACGACTGTTTTTTAGTAATGAAGCTTTTGTACCTTCAAATGTAGCAGAAGGTGCATAAATCCATTTTGCTGTTTCGTTTATTTGGACTTTAAACCAATTTCCAGCTTGTTCAGTAGGAGTAATGACTTGTGGTTGTAGTTTCCCTTCTTCTTTAAACGATTGGAACGGAAGGGCATGTATGGAAGCTTCTTCTTTTACGATTAATTTTTGGTTAGATAGTTTATGAATCTCTTGAACTTCTAAGCTATTATCATTGTTATCTATCCATCCAGCGCCAGTTGGCGTCGTTATGTAGTAAGCATTTCCTTTTTTCTTTGTCGCCGTTACGACTTGTTCTGTAATCTCGATATTCGATTTGTTTTTTAAATCATTCGTGGTATATAATGAATGTTTTTTTGAAGTGTATAGTAGGAATTGGCCAGTAACCTCGATATCTTCTTCATGAGTACTATGCTCATTAACATGCTCTTTAATACTTTTAAAAACTTGATCTTCCGTATATACTTCGGCGGATTTTTCAGCACTCTCTGCAAATGAATAAGTAGGTGCAAGAACAGTTTGTAATGCAAGAGAGAGAGTTAAAACACTATAAAATTTCTTTTTCATATTTTTTTTAACACATTAGATTATGGAATCTAGTGTTAACATTCCTCCTTTTTATATTGTATTTTCGCTATGTAACGATTTTTTGTACTAATAAATTTTAACAAGAGAAAATCATGATGTCTATATACATGAGCGATATTCATAAAAAGAATTATTTGAAAAAATGTAAGAGAAACAGGTAAAACCTTCTGTATTGACCTGTAAACGCCCTTCAAGTAAACTAAAGAGAGTTTGCAAATGAAAAGGTGATAATGTGTTAATTTCAATTAAAACGTTACAAGATGATCGTTTTTTACGTCCGCTACAAAATATTGGCGGCTTATTTTTTGAAGATAGTACGATTGGATTTGAACAAGAGGAAGCGAATCTGATCGTTGATATACACATTGAGGATAATGTGAAAGCATCCGCTCGATTAACGGATGTTAGCACAGGAAATGTGTATGAAGAAACATTCTCGAAAGATTTATCTGCTTTCACAGATGAAAAAGAGCGTATGAAGCAAGTGAAGCACGTTGTTTCTTATGTATATCTTTCTGTTCTTCAGCAGTTAACTGGACTTGAACAAAGCTGGGGTATTTTAACGGGAGTACGTCCGACGAAACTTCTTCATAAAATGCTTCAAAATGGTATGTCAAAAGAAGAAGCGCATCAAGAACTTCGTGAAAGTTATTTAATTCATGAAGAGAAAATTGAACTTCTTCAGCGTATTGTTGATTGCCAATTAGCAGTTGTTCCGGATTTATACCGTTTGAAAGAAGAAGTAAGTATTTATATCGGTATTCCGTTTTGCCCAACGAAATGTGCATACTGTACATTCCCGGCTTATGCGATTAATGGACGCCAAGGATCTGTTGATTCGTTCTTAGGTGGTTTACATTATGAAGTTCGTGAAATTGGTAAGTTTTTAAAAGAAAAAGGTGTGAAAGTTACTACGATTTATTATGGCGGCGGTACACCTACAAGTATTACAGCAGAAGAGATGGATATGCTGTATGAAGAAATGTACGAAGCGTTCCCAGACGTGAAAAATGTACGTGAAGTAACAGTTGAGGCAGGTCGTCCAGATACGATCACGCCAGCAAAGCTAGAAGTGTTAAATAAATGGAACATTGACCGTATTAGTATTAATCCGCAGTCATATCATCAAGAGACACTAAAAGCAATTGGACGTCATCATACTGTAGAAGAAACAATTGAGAAATACCATTTAGCTCGTGAAATGGGAATGAACAATATTAATATGGACTTAATTATTGGTCTTCCTGGTGAAGGGTTAGATATCTTCAAGCATACGTTAGATGAAACAGAAAAGTTAATGCCAGAATCATTAACAGTTCATACGTTATCATTTAAACGTGCTTCTGAAATGACGCAAAACAAACGTAAATATAAAGTAGCAGGTCGCGAAGAAATTACAGCGATGATGCACGAAGCAGAAGAATGGACGCAAAAGCATAATTACGTACCATATTACCTATATCGTCAAAAGAATATTTTAGGTAACTTAGAGAACGTTGGTTATGCAATGCCGACGCAAGAAAGTATTTACAACATTGTCATTATGGAAGAAGTACAATCAATTATCGGACTTGGTTGCGGTGCATCAAGTAAATTTGTTCATCCGAAGACGGGGGCAATTACGCACTTCGCGAATCCGAAAGATCCAAAATCATATAACGATGGCTTTGTAAAATATACAGAAGATAAACTGAAAATTTTAGAAGAGCTATTCGCATAAGAAGAAAGAGGTTGTTCCGAGTCGGAACAACCTCTTTTTATCCTGCAGTAATAGGCGGTCCGATTATATCTTGTCAGTTTTTGTCGGTAAGTCGATATATTCGAAAAATCGCTGATATAATTTCATTTATCGTCTAGTGGTACCGTATGTAAAACTATGTCGATAATAATCAGAAAAATTAGTCAAAACATTGAAGGACAATGTCTACTTATAGACGAAATGATAGATTTATGAAAGAGAAAAGGGGGAAATTGTTGGCATGTACATGACGATAGGGAGAATTTTTGATTTATCTGTTGGTAAGTATACGAATAAAGAGGCGTTAGTGGAACCTGAAAAAAATATTCGCTGGACATATAAACAGTGGGATGAACAAATAAATAAAACGGCACACGCTTTATTAGAAGACGGAGTAAGAAAGGGAGATACAGTATCTGTTTACTTATATAACTGCCATGAATTTGTAAACGTTTACTTAGCTTGTGCGAAAATTGGTGCGATTTTTAACCCGATTAACTTCCGCTTAAAGGCGAAAGAAGTATCTTATATTCTTCAGGACGCATCCTCGAAAGTCGTTGTCTTTGAAAAAGCAGTTGAGTCAACTGTTGCTATAATTGAAAGAGATTTTCCAAATACATCTTTTTGGTCTATAGAAAACGATAAACCTTCCTATGCAAGTTCCTACCATGAAAAAGTGAATGCAGCATCTTCTGAGAAAGTAAATATCGAAATTGATGAAATGGATTATTGTTCAATGCTTTATACGAGCGGTACGACAGGTCATCCGAAAGGCGTGTTACATCGTCATCGTGAAATGGCTGAGCATAGTATGATTTGTACGTATTTCCTAAAATATAATAGAGATAGCGTTGGGCTTGTTGTTGCGCCTTTATATCACTGTGGTGAATTAAATGCCGGAATCATACCACGCATTCAAGTTGGTGGGAAGAATATTATTTTACATCATTTTGATACAGACACAGTATTACATACGATTCAAGAAGAAAAGATTACGACGTTCTTTGCAGCACCGACGATGTGGAATATGTTGTTGCAAAAAGATTTAACTCAGTATGATTTAACTTCAATGAAAATCGGTATATATGGCGGAGCGGCAATGGCACCGGCGTTAGTGAAGGAATGTAAAGAACGTCTTTATATTGACCTTGTTCAAATATACGGAATGACAGAAATGGGACCAGTTGTGGCATTTCTCGTAGAGGAGGATCAAATTACGAAAGCTGGTTCAGCAGGCACACCATGCTTTAGTCATGAAGTTCGTATTGTGAAACCGAACGAGGATGCACCGGCAGAACCAGATGATGTATTACCTCCTTATGAAGTAGGAGAAATTATTTTACGCGGCCCAACTATGATGGCTGGCTATCATAATCGCGAAGAGGCAAATAAAAAATCGATGTATAAAGGATGGTATCATTCTGGTGATTTAGGATACTTTGATAAGGATGGTTATTTATTCGTTGCAGATCGTGTTGATGATATGGTAATTAGCGGTGGCGTAAATATTTACCCTCGTGAAATTGAAGATTTCCTTCATAGTCATCCCGGTATATTAGATGTGGCGGTACTTGGTGAGCCAGATGAATTATGGGGAGAGCGTGTTGTGGCAGTTATTGTGAAGAAAGATGAAACAATAACAGAAGCTGATTTAGAAACGTATTGCAAAGAAAGTGACGAATTAGCAGATTATAAGCGTCCACGTCATTATTTATTTGTAGATGAACTTCCGCGTAATGCGAGCGGGAAGTTGCAGAAGTTTGTGCTGAGGGAGTCACTGAAAGGTGCGAAAAAATAGAAAATGAAGGATACCCCATATCTATGGGGTTTTCGTCTCTTTTTCTGTAAGAGATTAAACAGAAGAAACAATATCTTTGTTAATTCTTAAATGTCCTGTTCTTTTGTAGAGGTTGGGAATTAAGTGAATATCAGTCACTTTATATTTACTTAATTCTCATTTCTTCTTGGTGAAGGTTAATTAGCGCATTTGAAATAAGGTGGAAAAACAAAATGGATGTAATGTCCAAAAAGAAAAGACACCTTAAGGTGCCTCTCTCCGACTTGAACCATTTCATTTCATACGAATCGGAATCTATCCGTATTACCATTACCCCTTTGTTATGAGTGTAAACACACACTATAAAGCAGAATCGTCTATATACACTAGATTGTTAGTTCACAAAAGACAAGAGATTTGAGATCAATATCGAAGTGACGCCACATCCCCTATAATAATTGATATGTTACGCCTTTTAAAAGAATCTGCTTTATAGAACGTGCCCACAAGTTATATTTTACTACATGTAATATTCATTTAGTGTATTTTTTAATGAATATGTATAATTACATAAACTGTATGAAAAAAAGAGAGTATACTCTAACATTTTGTAATAAAGATAAAGCCCGCTTACGGAATAGTGGGCTTTTCTTACTTTTTATAGATATTTATTCCAATTATATTATCAGATGAATCTAAACGAATATAAACGTCAGCTGATAAAAGGTGTGCATTATATATTCGTTGTTTATATGTTGATATCTCGAAGCGTTTTCCATTTAATTCACATTCTAGAATAATCATATCGCCATGTTCTTTCCAATTTATTAATTTAGCAGTTGTATTCATATAAACCTCCTCTGAATCATTTTATGAAAATTAATAGAGTTAGTGTGAGAAAGGAGTTTATATAACAAAAAAAGACACCTTAAGTGTCTTTTTTGATTACTATAAAAGTCGTTCAATGAAATAGGTTTCTATTTTTATTTACGTGAAAACCCTTCTTCATCAAGGTATTCCGCAGCTTCTGGATAAGAGTTGAATGTACCGTCTAAGTTTACACCAGCGTACACGTTCCACATGTCATCCTCTGAAATAAGAGTAAGAATATGACCATCTTCGTTCTGCCATTCTTCTTCTTTCGCAGGTTCTACAGGTGCTACTACTTCTTCTTGTGATAGAAGGTCAATTGATTTCTCAATTACTGAACGTAACTCTTCTGCTGAAAACTCACGGATGTTAACCATACCTTTATCATCCGTTTTGTAACCTTTAATACCGCTTGCATACACAAATCCATTTCCATTTGGGTGTAAATGAAATACAACGTTCTTTTTATCTAAACGACTTTCTTCAAAGTGGAAGTTTACACGTTTTAATGATACGTTCTTTCTTTCTAGTTCTGGGAAAGATTCAATAATCGATAATTTTTCTTCAAAAGTTAGCATAGTGCCTCCAAGTATATAGTAAAAGATTTAATTTGTTCATTATAGCATAGTTGCAATTGTTTCCAAAGATAAGGGGGAAACTTTTCATTGAATACGTTTACGTCACGAGAATGTAAAAAGTGAGCTAACGAATGTATCTTTTTAGGTGTACAATGGAACATGGACTTTATACAAAGGTGGTTTTTTTATGTTTCAAAAAATAGCAAAGGAATGTTTAGCAGGATTTACTGTTGCGATTGTTGCGTTACCACTTGCGATTGCATTTGGTATTGCTGCGACAGGAACGTCTGAGGGAGCGCTTGTTGGATTGTATGGTGCGATTTTTGCAGGTTTATTCGCAGCGTTATTTGGCGGGACACCTGGGCAAGTAACGGGGCCAACTGGACCAATTACCGTTATCGCAACAGGAGTTATTGCGACGCACGGGTTAGAGGCAAGTTTTATTGCCTTTATGATGGCAGGGTTATTTCAAATTTTATTCGGTGTATGTAAGCTCGGTTCTTACGTTCGATATATTCCGTATCCTGTCGTTTCAGGATTTATGAATGGTATTGCATTAATCATTATTTTAGGCGAAATAAAGCACGTACAAAATAGTTTTCTACTTGTTGTGTTAACGATTATTGTAATGATTGTTTCTGGTAAATGGATTAAGGCGATTCCGTCTAGTTTAGTAGCACTAGTCGGTGTGACAGCTTTGCTACCTTTATTTTCTTCCCTACTCGAAGGACTTACAGTAAATTTACCGATTATCGGAAATCTTTCATTAAACAAAGTAATTGAAAAGATTGGAACCATTCCAGAAGCGATGCCTACGCTTCATATTCCATCTTTAAGTGGAACAGGAATAGCAGCACTTATTTTACCAGCGCTTAGTATTGCTTTATTAGGATCGATTGACTCGTTGTTAACATCGGTCGTAATGGATAATGTGACAGGTACACGTCATAAAAGTAATAAAGAGCTCGTTGGACAAGGTATCGGTAATATGATGAGCGGATTGTTTGGCGGATTAGCAGGTGCAGGTGCGACTGTAAGGTCTATCGTGAATATAAGAAGTGGCGGTAAAACGGCACTTTCGGCATGTATGCATAGTGTTATCTTATTCATTTTTATTATGGGTCTTGGTTCGGTCGTACAATATATTCCACTTGCTGTATTATCAGGTATTTTAATTTTAACTGGTATTGGAATGTTCGATTGGGGAAGCATGAAAAAGATGCATGTCGCTCCTAAAGGTGATGTCGTTGTTATGCTCGTAACGATGATTGTAACGGTGAAGTTCGATTTAATGATTGCTGTTGCATTCGGTATTATTCTTTCGTTCATCATATATATAGTGAAATGTAAAGAACGCAAAGCTTCTATCGTAAAAGAAAAAGAAGAAACGTACACAATTCAAGGACCGCTCTCTTTCCTATCAGTAGATCGTATTTTCTCTACTTTACAAGATGTGAAGTCACCGGTTGTTTTACGTATGAAAGATGTGCGTTATATGGATGTATCAGGAGCTATGGCATTATTAAATTTTGTTGAGCAATCAAATAAAGTAGGAGCAAGTGTAAAGCTTGAGCAAGTACATCCGAGTATTGAAAAAACAATCATAGTAATGGCAAGCGATGAACAGAAAGAACAATTGAAAATCTTAAGTGTTTAGATGGTAATTAGAATATCTCACAATTTTACATACATTATAATGTAGAGTTGTGGGATATTCTTATAATGTTTTTAGTAATATGTACTGCAGTGATAGAGAAGAGCTCTTTTTGAGTAAAGAAAACAGTTATAATGTGTACATATAATGGAAGGAATTAGAAGTTAGAGTGTGAAGAGATAGGCGTGAATTGGTTCTCTTTTCTATTTTGTAAAAAAAACCAAGTATTCAACCTATAATAAATTTGTTATGATAACCAATGGGATAAAGTGAATCCCTATCGTTTAAAACAATATGTTTGAGAGTATATGTATAAAAGAAAAGAGAAAAAATATGAATAAAACATTTGTAAAAGGAGCAGCGATTTTAACAATTACAACTTTTTTGTCAAAATTGCTTGGTAGTTTTTTTCAAATTCCATTACAAAATATTGCAGGAGATGAAGTGCTCGGTATTTTCCGTCTTGTTTTTCCTGTATATATGATTGCTCTTACATTATCGGTAGCCGGAGTTCCACTTGCAATTTCGAAACTAATTGCAGAGTTGAACGAAAAAAATAAGCAAAAGGAAATTGCGAAATTATTTACATCAGCGTCAATTATAGGAATAGCATTTGGCGTTTTCGGCTGTTTAGTCATTGTATTATTTTCTATTGAAATTGCAAATATGCTTGGTGGACAAGAAACTAGAATGCCGTTGCTTATTACTTCATTAGCATTACTCATTGCTCCATACATGGCAGTTTATAGAGGGTATTTTCAAGGTTTCGGTGATATGAAACCAACAGGGGTATCACAGGTCATTGAGCAATTTGTACGTGTGTTTTTTATGTTAATAATTGCTTACATACTAGTATCATGGGATAAGAGTAATACTATTATTACTAGTGGTGCGATGGTTGGCTCTTTTCTTGGAGTCATTAGTTCGCTTATATATTTGCGTATAAAATATAATAGAAGTCCATACTACAATAAAAGCAATTCCTATTCACTCCGAGATTTAAGAGAAAACGGCAAAAAGATATTGAGGGTATCGATCCCAATCGCTATCGGAGCTTTATCAATGCCACTTTTAAATTTAGTAGACTCGCTTACAATACCGCATGTATTACAAGGATCATCAACAGAAATTCAAGAACAATTTGGAATATACAGTCGCGGTTTTGCATTCACGCAAATAATTGTTATTTTTGCAAGTGCAATTGTATTTCCGTTAATACCACTCTTAACTTCCGCATTGGCCAAAAGAGATATAAATTTGGCGAAAATAACAATTCAAAATACAAATCGACTAGCGCATGTTTTGACAGCGCCGTTAACAATATGGTTGATGGCATTAACAGTACCGTTAAATGTCGGATTGTTCACAGACGTAAAAGGCAGTAGTATGTTAACAGTTATGATTGGCAGTTCGTATTTTACTGCGGTTATGGTATTATCAATAGGTGTTTTACAGGGCATTAACCGTTCTGCACAAGCTGCATGGATAGTTATTGGTGCGAGTTGTGTGAAAGTCGTGTTAAACATAATGTTCGTGCAGAAGTTTGGCATAGATGGAGCGGCGTATAGTACATTCATTACTTACGTATTGATTTGTATTGTAAATCATTTGTATATTCGAAGCTATATTGCCTATTCTATTCATTTAAAAAGTTTTTTTGGTGTGCTAGCAATAGCATCTATTTTAGGACTAGGATTGTATGAACTATTTAATGTGATAGATGTTACATCTTCAAGAATTATGACGTTATTATTCAGTGGTATAGCATTAAGCATTACAACCATTTTGTATGGTGTATGTGCTTTGAAATTAAAATGGATATCAATAAAAAAAATACCATTTTTGAAAAGATAAATATAAAAATTTAATTTTTTATTAAAATTCATATGAGCTGATAAAGAGGAAACTATGTAGGGTATTAAGTGTTTAGGTAAGGAATGGGTACCAGTTTATGTTAGATGAAATAAACGGTTACCTAGTTTTGGAGGAGATTTAGGGTGCGTTTAGTCTTATCAGGATATTATGGTTTTTATAATGTTGGAGACGAGGCGATTCTACAATCAATTATTGAATCGTTAAGTAAAGAGAACCCGGATATAGAACTAGTAGTACTATCAAATGATTCTAAATATACAAAGGAAATGTATGGTGTAGAATCGGTAGATCGCTGGGATATAAAAGCTGTTTATCATGCGATCAAAAACAGTGATGGAGTTATTAGTGGTGGCGGGAGCCTTCTTCAAGATCAGACAAGTACGAAGAGTATTCTATATTATACGGGTATTATGGGACTCGCTCGATTATTAAAAAAGCCGTATTATATTTATTCACAAGGAATAGGTCCAATTACAAAAGGATATAATCGTCTATTAGTAAAATGGAACTTGTCAAAAGCTTCCTATGTATCAGTTCGAGATGAGGATTCGTTTTTATATTTAAAAGGACTTGGCATAAAAAACGATATTGAAATTGTTCCAGACCCTGTTTTAACATGGAAACGGACAAAACAATCGGATTGGTTGCAAAAACATTCGATACATGGAAAAGTAATCGCGGTTAGTGTGCGTTATTGGAATGCAAAAGAAGATTATATAAAAAAATTAGCTGCGGCATTAAAAAAATTAAAGCAAGAAGGATACCAAATTCTATTTGTTCCAATGCATGAGCCATTTGATCAAAAAGCTTCGCGTGAAGTAGTAGACTTAATGGGAGAAGAGACGTATATGCTTCCATATAAAATGGATATCGACGAGAAAATATTCATTTTATCACAATGTTCATTACTAATTGGCATGCGTCTTCATGCACTAGTTTTTTCTGCTGTAGCCAAAACTCCAATGGTCGGGATTTCATACGATCCGAAAATTGATTCGTTTTTAAGTCAAGTGAATCAGCCAGTTATAGGAAGTGTGGATGGCGAATGGAGTGCTGAATATTTATATGAAATTGCGAAAAAGCAATTAATGCAACAAGGAACTGTGCAGCAAGAGTTACAATTGACAATAGATGAGCTTCGGTTGCAAGGCAAACAGGCAACAAAGAAACTCATTGATCATATGGAAAAAGGCACTTTATTAAAAAAGTAAAGTGTCTTTTATTTTGTTTTGAATGTAATGAAAATTCTAATTAAAAAACGTTTCATTTTAATTCCTATTTATTATGCTAAAATGATTGTGAGTATTATATAATCAAATTTGTGATAATAAATTCGTAGATTACGAGGAGGATAACCTTGAAGACTTTTTCAAAAGGTATAACAGCAGTGGCATTAACGGGATCATTACTTTTAACTCCTATTTCAAGTTATGCGGCAAATGATGATATTACAGGACATATGTTTGAGACGAATATGCGCTCACTTATTACTAAAGGAGTTTTAATGGGGTATGGAGACAATGTATATGCGCCTGATAAATTAGTAACAAGAGCAGAGTTTGCTACATTCATAGCAAGGGCTTTAAATTTACCGAAAGCTGATTCGAATTTCGAGGATGTGCCGAAGACTTACGGTTTATATGATGGTGTAAGTAGAGCATATGGAGCGAAAATTATTAATGGTCGTACGAACGAGACATTCTCACCAAATGATGTGATTACACGTGAAGAAATGTCGATAATGGTAAAGCGAGCGTTAGACTATAAAAATATTAAAGTAGCTGTAAGTCCGCTTACCTTTACTGATAAAGATAGTATTAACTATAAAGAGCATGTGCAAGTTATGGTGGCTACTCAAATTATTAAAGGGTATCCAGAAGATAATACATTTAGACCACATTTATCAGCTACAAGAGGGATGGCTTCAGCTATGTTGGATCGCATGCTTCAGACGATTGAAAAAAACGGAAATAGCAATCCTGTAGAAACTAAGAAATATGTTGTGACAAATGTAAGAGAAAACGGAACAGAGCAAGAAGTAGAGCGCTATAATACGTATAAAGAAGCGGTTACGGCTGCTCAAAATAAAGGTATGAATGCGGTAAAATACGAGAACGAATTTTTATGGATTAAAGATGGTTTTGCAAGTGCGAAAAGAATAACTGGGCAAAACATCATTAATATTTATGATGAGAATTTGTCAACAGTATATACGTATATTCAGTATGGAACAGAATTGAAAGTGTTAGAAGTTGGCGAAGATCGTGTGAAAGTTCAACTTTCTGGTTTGACAGGTTATGTGAAGAAGAATGAAATCACTTTAATTCCTACAAATGAAATGAAACAGTCGTCTTATTATGTGAAATCAGATGGATATTTATACCATAAATATTATACATATAATACAAGTTCACCTGGATATACAGAATTTAGATATGGTGTGGCACCTTCTTTCATGAAGCAAGGACAGCAAATGTATAGTGTAGATGGCAAAACATTTGGAGACGAAACTTTCTATCAATATTTCAATTATTTATCATTACGTTCGAAAACAGATTATACAGCTGAACAACTAGATAGTTATGTAAAATCGATTAAGCCAGACTCTCCATTAATTGGTTTAGGAAAGAAATTTAAAGAAGTAGAAAGCAAGTATAATGTAAATGCATTATTCTTATATTCATTAGCAATTCATGAAAGTTATTATGGAACAAGCGCTCTTGCAAAAGACAAAAATAATTTATTTGGTTTAAAAGCAACAGACGATAGTCCATATGGTAACGGGGAAGCATTTAATTCAAAAGAAGATTGTATTGAACATGCAGCAAAATTATACATGAATGAAGGATATTTAAATCCAGGACATTGGCGTTATACAGCAACATATACAGGTGATAAAGCTGCTGGTTTAAATGCAAAATATGCATCTGATGCGAACTGGGGTAAAAAAGTAGCGGGGCACATGAACCGTTTTGATTCTTATTTGGGTAAAAAAGAATACAACAAGTATAAACTTGCACGTGTGATGAATAACGTGGAAGTGAAAAAGAATCCTAGTATATCAAATGAGCGACTGTATCGTTTAAATACAAATGCAGTTGTCACAGTTACTGGTGAAGAAATAATAAATGGAAAATCTTGGGTTAAAGTTATTTCAGATAACCCTACTGTAACAGAAGCGTATATCGCAAAAGAAAGCTTAGAGTACGTAAAACATTAATTAAATAAAAAAGAAGGTGCTACTAATATTTCGTAGCACCTTCTTTTTATCCCGCATTAACGGGCAGTAATCCCCCACCTCAAAATTCAGTGGAAGCAAGGAAGTTAGGTGGGGGATGAACTGCCCGTAAAAGCCCGATTGGTTCAACTAATAATCAGTGGGGGATGAACAAAACCCCCACTGATTAAAGTTTCACTTTATTCAATTTCAAAATCAACAATGATATAAGCGAGAATAACAATGAAGAAAATACTAACGGCTGGCGCTGTTAATACGTGGCCAGACATAAAGCCAATGCCAAGTGATAGAATGAGTGTGCTCGCTAATAGCATATACTTTACGGTCATAATTTTCTTAAAGTTTGTGATCATGCGGATGAATAATTTAATACCAAAGTATAGAAGTGGTATTAAGTAAATAAGGAAACCGACAATTCCAAAGGCGAAAAATAGGTCATGGAAGTCCATTTCAATTAATTTAATTTTATCTGTGTAGTTACCAGCGTAACCCATTCCGAATAGTTTTTGTGAAAGCGGTGCGTCTTTATAGTACTGTTTGTATGTTTTTAAGAATTTGTCGCGATCACTGTAAATCAAACTTTTCATTTCAGAATCTGTAAGTTCACCTTTTGCATGTTTTTTTGCATCTTCTGGATCTTCTTTAATTACTTTTCCTTCTTTTCGATCTTTTTCTTCTTGTACTGATTTTTTGTATTCGTATATTTGCATGTGAATGCCCATATTTTTTGCGATAGGAGTATGCGGTGTAAGAGCAATTAAACCTCCTAGTATAACTGCGGCAACAACGGTATTTACAATATGTGTGAATCCTTTTCCTTCTTTTTTACGATTTATCATATATTCAATGAATGAGAAGAAAAGTGCTACGCCTAATGTAATAACAATTGCGCCATATCCGACTTTCGTTCCGACCATAATACTTGCATACATCGCAAGTATTGTTGGAATCCAGTAATATATTTTCGAGAAAGAAGTTGTTTTATGAATCGAATATAAGACAATGATTGGGAACATAATGGCGAAAAGAGAACTTAAATCATTTCCAGCGAAGAACCAACCTCTTGAACCGATTTTTGAATGAGGATAGCTTGGGAAATCCGTTCCAGTTTGCATTGCGACAATCATTGTGATGCTTAAAATTAAAGTTGCATATAAGAAATATGTAATGATTTTATGAAATACATACTCTTTATTTTTTAGCTCTTTAAAGGCGATAATATATCCAAACAGTAGCACAATTGGATATATGCTCTTTAAAATGAATTTAACTTCTTCTCCAAATGAAAATGGAGATTTAACCATCATATTATTTACAAGACCGATTGCGAGTGCGATTCCGAGTAAACATAAATAGAGGATGTACTTTTTCGCATCTTGTTGTTTGTGATGAAGAAGTAGGTATCCTAATGCAAGAAGCATAAAGGCGAAACGGACTACAACTCCAACTGTTGCGCTCATGTGTAGTATATAGATTGAAAAAGATGTTAATAAATCTAAAATTGGTTGAAACACAATGAATAGCAATAGGAAATGTGGGAAGTAGTTATCCGTTTGTTTCAACTTATTAACCATATGTTCCTCCAGTTCTTCATTCCTTTATTACAACACCCAAAAGATGGGTATAAAGCCTTTTTTACATAGTAAGGCGAATGAATTTCAATATTTGTTTTTTTATCAAACTTAAGAATACACCATTTCATTGTAATGGTAAATAGATGAAAAGCATGGATAAACCGACTTTAATTTCTATATTTTTCAACGGAATTGTATGTTTTATACGGTATATGTACAAATTGCGAGATTATTAGACAGAAAATTGAGAAAAAAGAAGGATTTTTCAATGGTTCTCTATAATTATATAAGTATAATCTTTATGGAGAAAAGAGGGGTATATATAATGGAAATAACAAGTAAAACAGAATCTGTCGTTGTGAAATATGAAGGCCACGTTGCAACGGTTATGGTCAATCGCCCAGAGGTGTTAAATGCGTTAGATGAGCCGACATTAAAAGAGTTATTACAAAAGTTGAAAGAAGTAGCGGAAAGTTCTGCGCATATCGTTGTGTTATGCGGGAACGGCCGTGGTTTTTCTGCGGGTGGGGATATTAAATCGATGCTTTCAAGTAATGATGAAAGTAAGTTTGATGGCATTATGAATACTATTTCTGAAGTTGTCGTGACGTTATATACGATGCCAAAGCTTGTTATTAGTGCAATTCATGGACCAACTGCAGGTCTTGGGTTAAGTATTGCGTTAACAGCTGATTATGTAATGGCGGATATATCATCTGTTATTGCGATGAACTTTATTGGAATCGCTTTAATTCCAGATGGAGGCGGTCATTTCTTCCTTCAAAAGCGCGTCGGTGAAAATATGACGAAGCAAATTATTTGGGAAGGCAAGAAATTATCGGCGAGCGAAGCGCTTGATATCGGCTTAATTGATGAAGTAATCGGCGAAGATTTCCAAACGGCTGTGAAGCAAAAAATTAATGAATGGTCACAAAAACCGACTAAAGCAATGATTCAAACGAAGCAAATTTTATGTGAAGTAAATCGCTCTAATTTAGAGCAAACATTGCAATTAGAAAAGCGTGGTCAATATGCAATGAGACAAACAGCGGATCATAAGGAAGGAATTGCTGCGTTTTTAGAGAAACGTTTACCAGCATTTAAAGGGGAATAAAGTTTGTCCATTCCTCACTGATTATTAGCTCGTTAATTCGGGATAAAGGGGAGAAAGTGCTAACACATTTTAGTATAATTGTGTTAGCACTTTTTTTAAGGAGTAATACATGAAGAAAATGATCGGTGTTATCACTATTATTTTGCTTACATATTCTGCTTTGCATAGTACACCATCTTTGGCAGTTCGGACTGCGTTGTTTTTTGAGGGACATCCAAGTGTTGCATTTTCTGACGGGGTGACGAAAGAAAAAGATGTGAAAAAAGAAGCGATTCCAGATGAGTATTAAACTCTATATGGTAAGGACGAAGACTTAGAGCACTATTTCTTTCCACATGTAAGAGCACATGGATCAGGAATTGATATGTTAAGTGCGTGCGTGAAGAAAAAATGGTTTTTCTATAAAGCAGAGCTCGGATGTTATTAAATATAGGAGGATGAATGATGTCAGCATATAACAAGTTAGTAAGAGATCGTGTTCCAGAGAAGATTTTAATGTCTGGAAAAACGTATACAGCACAAAAATTAACAGGTCAAGCATACATACAGGCTTTAGCGAAAATTGGAACGGAAGAAATTCGTGAATTTGCTTCTATGAAAGAACGCGAACATGCGCTAGATTCTCTTGCGGATGCACTAGAAGTAATCATTTCATTAGCACGTGCGGAAGGTGCATCGATTGAAGATGTGGAACGCCTTCGTAAGAAAAAAGAAGTAGAGCGCGGTGGATTTGAAAGAGGGATTTATTTATTAGATGTTTCAGAAGAATAGTTTTATAGGAAAAGCATAGCGTTAATGATTAACGCTATGCTTTTTTGTTGCAATGAAGCTAATAATGAAGAAGATAGCTGTTAATATCCAGCCAATTGTAATAGAAGTAGTAGTATGAATGGCATAAGAGATTTGTAAACAAAATAATGATGCTAAAAACCAAATGAGTGCAATGTGTATATATTTTTTTGATATATTCATATTTCAGGACTCCTTTTGTATACTAAAAAGAATTTTACTACAATTTAGAAAATTAAGCCATATAAGTAGAGGTTTTCTGGCGGATTTTGTATACTGAATAGTAGAGAAAATGAGGAGGAAACGACAATGGCACATCATACGAAAGAAACGATGGAACTGATTAAGGAGCTTGTCTCTATTCCGAGTCCGTCTGGAAATACAGCGAAAATTATTAATTTCATTGAAAACTATGTCAGTGAGTGGAACGTAGAAACGAAACGTAATAATAAGGGTGCTCTTATTTTAACAGTAAAAGGGAAGAATGATGCGCAGCACCGCTTATTAACGGCACATGTTGATACGTTAGGTGCGATGGTGAAAGAAATTAAGCCTGATGGTCGCCTGAGTCTTTCTATGATTGGTGGATTTCGTTGGAACTCTGTAGAAGGAGAATATTGCGAAATTGAAACATCAAGTGGCAAGACGTATACAGGAACGATTTTAATGCATCAAACATCTGTACATGTATATAAAGATGCAGGTGAAGCAAAACGCGATGAGAAAAATATTGAAGTTCGTATTGATGAGCGCGTATTTTCAGCTGATGAAGTACGCGAATTAGGAATTGAAGTAGGAGACTTCGTGTCATTTGATCCGCGCGTTCAAATTACAGAGAGTGGATACATAAAATCACGTCATTTAGATGACAAAGTAAGTGTTGCGATTTTATTAAAATTAATTAAAAGATTACAAGATGAAAACGTAACATTACCATATACGACGCATTTCTTAATTTCTAATAATGAAGAGATTGGATACGGTGGTAATTCTAATATTCCAGACGAAACTGTTGAATATTTAGCGGTTGATATGGGAGCGTTAGGTGATGGACAAGCATCTGATGAATATACAGTATCTATTTGTGCAAAAGACTCTAGCGGCCCGTATCATTACGCTTTACGTAAACATTTAGTAGAGCTTGCGAAAACGAATCATATTGAATATAAAGTAGATATTTATCCGTACTACGGATCTGATGCATCAGCTGCGATTCGCGCGGGATTTGATGTGAAACATGCGTTAATTGGAGCGGGTATTGATTCTTCTCACGCATTTGAACGTACACATGAAAGTTCTATTGCGCATACAGAAGCATTAGTGTATGCATATGTAATGTCTAATTTAATTGAAGAATAATTTCATAGATAATAGAGAGCTGATTAAAAATATTATTTTTAATCAGCTTTTTATTTGGCGAAGCGATTAGGAGACATGTCCTAATCGTTTTTTTATCCCGCTATTTGTGGGCTGATTAAAGTTTTATTTTATATACATTCATTATAAGTTATATATATGCGATTTTTGTTATAAGGCCGGAAACGTATTTACTATAGATATATAATGTTATACACTATGAAAGGAATTAATTAATAGTTAATATTTTTTAGTTAGCTTGATTAAAAAAATGTATGAATATGAAGTTTTGAGAGGAGATTTATTTTTCATGAAGTACAAAGCAATAGCCGCAGGTTTATTAGCAGCAAATTTACTAGCACATCCAATTAGTAGTTTAGCAGAAACGAAGAAATTTCCTGATGTTTCAGATAGTGCGTGGTCGAAAGACGCAATTTATTATTTAGTAGAGAGAAATGTAATTAACGGTATGCCAGATGGTAACTTTATGCCATACGGAAATTTAACACGTGCCCAGGCAGCAAAGATTATCGCAACAGCAATTGGTGCTAAAGTAGATCCGAATGCAAAGCCGTCTTATAATGATGCAAAAAATAATTGGGCAGCTTCATTTATTGCAGCCATGGAAAAAGAGAATATTATTAAAGGGCGAGAACCAGGAGTATTTGATCCTGAAGGAAAAGTAACCCGTGCTGAAATGGCAGCTATGCTTGTAAGAGCATATAATCTGAAAAGCAAAGTAACAGGACCAGTTCCTACAAAATTCGCTGATTTAGAGAATCATTGGGGTAAAGAAGAAGTTAATATTTTAGTAGAATTAAAACTTTCTTTAGGTACAGAGAATGGCTGGAAACCGAATGATTCTATTACGCGTGAACAAGCAGCTCAGCTTACTGCGCAAACAGATAAATTTAGCAAGAATAGTGATCGTCCAGTAGAAACAAAGAAAATGTACATAGATAGAAAATTCATTACATATCACGCACCATCATTAAGTTCTGGGATTAGTGCGAATCAGCATAACCCACAAACGGTTGAAATTAAAGAAGAACGAGATGGATGGATCAAAATTGCAACAAGTAACGGTGATAAATGGACACCTTTAGTAGAGAAAACAGAAGTTATTAATGAAGGATTCACTACTTATGCAGAAGCTTCTTCTTCATCAAAAGTAATGGGAACACATAACGCACAGCAAGTAACTGTTATTGAAGAGAACGGCAGCTGGATTCGTATCCGCATGGGCGCTGGTTTCCAATGGGTTAATAAAAATCAATTAAATCCAGTGAAGCAAGGGAATTTCTTAGAAGGAAAAGCGATTATTATTGATCCAGGTCATGGTGGAGCAGATTCAGGTAATCCAGGTTATTATGAGAAAGAAAGTGAAACTGTATTAGATGTATCATTACGATTACAGAAAATATTTGAGAAAAAGACACCATTTACTGTGTTATTCACTCGTACAGATGATACACGTCCAGGAACAAGTGCTTCTGATTCTTTAAAGAAACGTGTAGAATTTGCTCAAAAAAATAATGGGGATATTTTTGTAAGTATTCATGGTAATGGCACGGAAGAGAAAAATGGACAAGGTACAGAAACATTCTACTATGAATCAGCGACAGCAAGAGGAACAAATCCTAACGTATCAGAAAGTCGTTTACTAGCAGAAAAAATTCAAGAGCGTCTTGTAGATGCACTGGGAACAAAAGATCGTGGTGTGAAAAAAGGCGATTTATACGTAATTAGAGAAAATACAATGCCAGCTGTATTAGCAGAATTAGCATTTGTAGATAATAAAAGTGATGCAGATAAAATAGCTACACCAGCGCAAAGACAAAATGCAGCGGAAGCTATTTATCAAGGTATTTTAGATTACTATGAAGAAATGGGTAACAACGTGTCTTCTTTCCGTTAATAAATAATAAGAGATTGCCATTGGCAGTCTCTTTTATTTATTAACGTTTCTCTTTATTTCCGGCATATGATATCATTTAATTTTATATACAAAAAAGTATTTGAGTAATTGTAATCATAACAATTTTAAACGATAGAGGATGATAATAGATTGAATAATCATAGTAAAACACCTGCCTGTATATATACGTATGCATTTCGTGAGGAGGAGCGTGCTTTATGTTACTTGGAAATGCGCTCGTTCTTTGGAATGGAGTCGCACGTTAATATTTTAAAAAGTGATGTAAAAATTGACCCGAGTAGAAGTGCGTTTATGAAAGAGCGCGTTGAGGTTATGTATGAAGGGGACGACTTAAAAAGCATTTTAAAACAAGTGGAACAAATTGATTTAGCGGGGGCGTCGTTTAAAGTTATCTTCGTTAAAATCAATGACCTCGTTGGAGAAAATAAAATTGAATATGGAGAAAGACGTCTTATTGAACGAGACCTTGGCATGCATATTGAAGGAGAAGCGGATGTTCGTAATCCAGAGCGTGTATTCGGGATTGTTCCTCTTGGAGGACGCTGGTACTTCGGGCACTATGTAGAAAGCGAACCAGTTTGGTATCATCACATAAAAAAACCGCATAGTTATTCGACATCACTTAGCACACGTGTTGCGAGATCGGTTGCAAATATCGCTGTACCAAATCTAGAGGGAGTACGAGCAATTGACCCGTGCTGCGGTATTGGAACAGTAGTAGTAGAAGCACTTTCTATGGGGATTAACATCGTTGGTAGAGATATAAATCCACTTGTAGTTCTTGGAACAAGAAAAAATATTGCACATTTCGGATTTGAAGGAACAGTCACAAAAGGACCAATCGAGGAAATTACTGAGAACTACGACGTTGCCATTATCGATATGCCGTACGACCTATTTACGCATGCCACACCAGAAGACCAGCTCTCCATTCTTTCAAGTGCACGCCGCATCGCTAAAAAGGTAGTCGTTGTAACGATGGAGACAATGGACGACATGATCCATGAAGCAGGATTTGAAATTACAGATCGCTGTATTACAAGAAAAGGATCATTTACTAGACAAATTCTTGTTTGTGAATAGAAAGAGAAAGGTCACCCGTTTGGGTGACCTTTTTAGTGTAGTTTGATGTGTGATTGATTGGCAGTTTGCAGGTGGCGATAAGTTGATATTGTGATAGGAGTCTATTACTGTTCTTTTAATTTTTCTTGTTGTGCGATGAGTAAATTGCGTAATATGTGTCCGCGGTAACTTTCTAGTTTTCGACCTTCATGATAGCGCACGCCTAATTTTTTAAGTTCAGCTACGTACCAGCCCTTTGTTCCGTAATACATGGGATCACTTCCTTTTTGCTTTTGAACAGTATATGTTGGGGGGCGAAGTAACTTTACATTGAAAATAATAAGACTGGTTATATCAAGGGGGCCCCCATAACATAGCCTCTGGACAGTGTATAAAAAAATAGACAGTAGTGTATGTTTTTCTAAAAAATGCATACAAATTTATACCCTATGCGTTGGCATGATATTTGCAATGAAAAGAGTATCAACGTATAGGGGAGAGATCGAAATGAAGGTTAGTAAAATATATACAACGATTGATGCACACGTAGCTGGGGAGCCGCTTCGAATTATTACGGGCGGAGTGCCAGAAATAAAAGGAGAAACGCAGCTGGAAAGACGCGCCTACTGTATGGAACATTTGGATTACCTTCGTGAATTTCTTATGTATGAACCGAGAGGGCATCACGGAATGTACGGTTGTATCATTACACCGCCAGCAAGTGCCCACGCTGATTTTGGTGTTTTATTTATGCACAATGAAGGATGGAGTACGATGTGTGGTCACGGTATTATCGCTGTTATTACAGTTGGAATTGAAACAGGCATGTTTGAAGTGAAGGGGGAAAAACAAAAGTTCATTATTGATAGCCCGGCTGGGGAAGTCATTGCGTATGCAAAATATAACGGGAGTGAAGTAGAATCTGTATCATTTGAAAATGTCCCTTCCTTTGTATACAAAAAGGACGTTCCTATTAAAATAGATAACTATGAATTTCAAGTAGATATCGCGTTTGGAGGAGCATTTTACGCTGTTGTAGACTGTAAAGAATTTGGTTTGAAAGTTGATTTCAAAGATTTATCTGCTATTCAAATGTGGGGCGGTAAAATTAAACATTATATAGAGAGCAAAATGGAAGTGAAACATCCACTTGAAGAAGGATTGAAAGGAATATACGGCGTTATCTTTTCAGATGAACCGAAAGACAAAGGTGCTACGCTACGAAATGTAACGATTTTTGCTGATGGGCAAGTAGACCGTTCTCCTTGCGGTACAGGAACTTCCGCGAGAATCGCAACTCTTTTTGAAAAAGCTACCTTGCAAAAAGGAGAAGTATTCATCCATGAATGCATTACTGATGGGAAATTCCAGGGAGAAGTATTATCCGTAACCGCAGTAGATACATATGAAGCTGTCGTTCCAAAAGTAACGGGGAATGCCTTTATTACAGGATTTCATCAGTTCGTTGTAGATCCGAGAGATGATTTGAATCGAGGATTTTTGTTAGGATAAGGGGAGGGGGTGGAAAGATATGCTAGTCATAAGCGCGAACGAACAAAGAAACTTAGTAAATATGAATGAAGTTATTGAATACGCGGCGCTTGCTTTAAAAGAATTTTCCGCAGAAAGAACGATTACACCAATAAGGGGCTCATTACCATTTGCGAACGAGCAAAATACGGCATTAATTATGCCTTCAGTAGCGGAAGGGCTTGAGGCGCTTGGAGTAAAAATAGTAACGGTAGTCCCGCAAAATAAACAGATAGGAAAGAAAACGATCAACGGGATTGTGATGCTATCAGACTTTCAAACGGGAGAACCGCTCGCACTTTTAGAAGGATCGTACTTAACGATGATCCGAACAGGCGCCTTATCAGGAGTAGCGACAAAATATTTAGCTCGTCATAACGCAAAAACTTTATGCATTATCGGAACGGGTGAACAAGCGAAGGGAATGGCCGAAGCAATATTTGCGGTTAGAGATATCGAAAAAGTCATCTTATACAATCGAACAGAAGAAAAAGCGTATGCATTTGCGCAATATATACAAGAGAAATTTGGAAAACCAGCTTACGTTTACAGGGATCCAAATGAAGCAATACGTGAAGCAGACATTATCGTCACAACTACGAATGCATCCACACCAGTCTTCTCAGAAACACTACAAAAAGGCGTCCACGTAAACGCCGTCGGCTCATTCAGACCGAGCATGCAAGAACTACCCTCACATGCCATAGCTAAAGCAAACAAAGTAGTAGTCGAATCAAAAGAAGCAGCACTAGACGAAACAGGAGACCTTCAAGTTCCGATAAAAGAAGGTCTATTCAAAGCAAACACCATTCACGCTGAACTTGGTCAAATTATAAGCGGAGAAAAAGCTGGCCGCGAAAATGATGAAGAGATTACTATTTTCAAATCAGTTGGTTTAGCGGTAGTAGATATTATCGTTGCGAAGTATTTGTATGAGAAAGCGGTGGAGCAAGGAGTAGGGAATAAGATTGAGTTTTGAGACTGCCTTTTGGTGGTCTTTTTGTCAGGATGGGTGTGCTAGTATTTATAATTGAAGCCTTTTAATATTATGTTGAAATATATGAATTCTGCGCGGACATCAAATCATTCATTCAATTGGTATATGGAAAAGTTGCACCTCTAATTATTAGAGATGCAACTTTTTACCATTCACGCCATTCTTCTGTTATATCTTCCTCGGATTCTAAGCCAGCTATTCGTGCTGCTGTATCGATAAATTCATAGAGATCTTCTCTTTCCATTGTTTCGATAAAATGGTCATGTTCGATATTTAATTCATTTAATTTAATAACTACCTCTTTAACAACTTGCATTACTTCGACTTCGGTTGGATTCTCTCCTAATCGCTGTAAATTGTTAATGTAAGTGTCAAGAACTGTATTTGTTGCACTTATATTTTCTTCAGTAAAAAATTCCCCATCTTCATCATACTCAACCCATGAGGTTGTTGGTTTATTTTTTTTTAATTCATCAAATGTCATGATAACCTCCTAAATGTGTTTTTTGTCTTTAATTTCATTCTACATTTTCGATCATATAAAACAATCATTTTAGAGGGATTTTCTGTAAGTTGATAGTTTTTTAACCCATTTTATGAGGCTACTTATTCGTGGTCTTTTTATTTTCTCCTCCGCATAAATATAGTTAATCGCAAGAATGCATTAATAGATTACAAACTTTCTACCTTTGCGAAAAAGTTTGACAATACATACCGGTAGTGGTAATTTAAAACCTATAAGAAAACTAGGTATTAATTCCGAGTTTTCTTATAGGTGTAAATAGTCGAGAGGGGTCGAAATATGAAGAAGAAGTTGTTTGTATTACCATTTGTCCTACTATTATTTATTGCATTAGCTGCTTGTTCAGGGGAAAAAGATTCGAAGCAAGCAGGAACTAGTAAATCAGGGACTCCGAAAGACGGAGGGGCGTTAACGATTGGTGTTAGCGATAATCCAGATACGATGAATCCGCTTTATGCGAATGATCGTGTGTCATTAACTGTGCAGCAAGCTTTATATGCGCCGCTATATCATATGGAAGACGGTAAGAAAAAGTTTGTTCTTGCTGAGAGCTTTACGCCTTCAGAAGATCAATTAACTTGGACACTGAAGTTAAAGGATAATTTGAAATGGCATGACGGTAAGAAGATTACATCAGATGATATTGCATTTACATTCCAATCTATTTTAGATGAGAAGCAAAATAGCTCAAGCCGTGAAAACTTTATTTTTAAAGGAAAGCCGCTTGAGGTGAAAAAGGTAGATGAGTTAACAACTCAATTCGTTTTACCGCAAGTAAGCGCATCTTTCGAAGGTGTGATGAATGATTTCTTCCCAATTCCGAAACATGTATTTGAAGGGGAAGCAGATTTAGCGAAGAGTAAGAAAAACTTACAGCCTGTAGGATCAGGGCCGTTTAAGTTTAAAGAGTATAAATCAGATGAGTATGTTGCATTAGATCGATTTGATGATTATGTAGGTGGGAAAGCTAAGTTAGACTCTATCGTATACCGCGTTGTAAAAGACCGTAATACAGCAAATGTTTCACTGCAAAATGGTCAAATCAACATGAAGATGATTGAGCCGCAAGACTTTAAGAAATTAGATAGCACTGGGAACTTCTCAATGGTGACATTCCCTGAAGGTAGATTATTCTACTTATCTTATAACATGAATACGGATCTTATGAAGAAAAAAGAAGTGCGCCAAGCAATTGCACATGCGTTAGATAAGAAAGAAATGATTAACTCAGCATTCGTTTCAGGTGAATTTGCAGAACCAGCAAATTCAATCTTAACGCCAGACGCTATGTATTATGCGAAAGATATTAAAGACTATAAGTATGATAAAAAAGAAGCGAAAGATTTATTAGCAAAAGCTGGCGTGAAAGATAAAGAAAAAGTACGTGTGATGTATGTAACGAATAATAAAATTATGGAAAGCTTAGCGTTATATACACAACAAAAATTAAAAGAAGTTGGCTTAGAAGTTGAACTAAATGCATTAGATGCTAGTGCGGCAAGTGAAAAAGGCTTAGATAAAGAGAATAAAGAATATGACATTACATTTGGTGGTTACATAATGGGACCTGAGCCAGATTCATATAAGAGCTTATTCTTAAGCAATGCTGAATACAATTATGCACGATATAAAAACGCTGATTTCGATAAGTTATGGGAAGAAGCTGCAGTTGAGACAGATAAAACAAAACGCGCAGAGCTATACCATAAAATTCAAGAGACAGCTAGAGAAGACGTACCTTATCTACCAATCGCGTATCCGAAAGCAGTTATTGCAGTAGATAAAAAGTTTGATGGATTAAAAGAAGCGAAAGCAATTCCTGTCACAATGTTTGAAGATCTATCTAAGATTTATGAAGTGAAATAAGAAACAATAAAGAAGCTGGTGGAAATCAGCTTCTTTAGCTTGAGGGGGGAAGTTTGTGTATAAAGTAATTGCGAAGAGGCTTTTAAATGCAATTCCGCTTTTATTTGTTATTTCTATTATTTCTTTTCTATTAATAAAACTAGCACCGGGGGATCCGGTTCGAAACTTTGTAACGCCAAATATGAGTCCAATTGATGTGGAGCGTATTCGCAAAAGTTTAGGATTAGATCAACCAATTTACGTGCAGTATTTTTTATGGTTAAAAAACATTTTAACAGGAAACTTTGGTTACTCACTTCAAAATCATCGTCCTGTTTTGGAACTTATCACAGAAAGATTACCTGCAACAATTGGATTAATGGGATCATCTTTACTCGTCTCATTCGTAATTGCAATACCACTTGGACTATTTACAGGTGTGAAAAAGAATTCATTCTTTGACCGCATTGTAAACTTTATTTCATACGTTGGTATTTCTATGCCGGTTTTCTGGTTTGCACTACTATTAGTCTACTTATTCTCTTTAAAATTGAACCTACTTCCGAGTATGGGTATGCGCACCGTAGGTAAAGATTCTGTCTGGGATATTGTGCAACACGGCATTTTACCTTGCATGGTGCTAGCGTTCCAAAACGTATCTGTTTATATGAGATATATTCGTTCAAGTACGATTCAGCAATTAGAAGAAGAATATGTACAAATTCAATATGCGTACGGTGCTTCGAAGAAAACGGTTTTATTTAATCACGTACTTCGAAATGTATTAATACCAATCATTACAATTTTCGGATTATCAATTCCAAGTTTAGTAGGCGGAGCATTTATTACGGAAACAGTATTTTCATGGCCGGGTCTTGGTTCACTTGGGGTAAATGCTATTTTTAGATTTGATTATCCGATTATCATGGCAATTACATTACTATCATCATTCATGTTAATTCTCGGTAACTTAATTGCTGATATTTTATATGGCGTAGTAGATCCGCGCATTCGAATGAGGGGGTGATTTGGAATGAATAATAGGAGATTTCAAACGATAAAACATAGCTTTACGAAAAATAAGTTTGTTGCAATGGGAGTTATTATACTTGCGGTTTTAACGATCACATCAATTTTCGCATTCGTATCGCCGTACGATCCTAGCAAAATGTCGATTCCAGATCGCTTACAAGAACCAAGTATGAGTCATCCTTTCGGAACGGATGATTACGGAAGGGATTACTTAACGAGAGCGTTATATGGCGGACGAGTTTCACTTGCGGTCGGTTTCCTTGCGATGGTTGTTTCTATTACAATCGGTACTGCAGTTGGAACAATTAGCGGATATTTTGGCGGAAAGTTAGACAACTTTTTAATGCGAGTTGTTGAAGTACTGATGTCAATTCCATCATTCTTTTTAATGCTACTATTAAATGCGTATTTAAAACCAGGAATTACGACGCTAGTTCTTATTATCGGATTACTAACATGGATGGACACCGCCCGTATTGTAAGGGCAGAAACGTTATCTGTAAAAGAGCGTGAGTACGTTTTATACGCAAAAGTATCAGGACAAAAATCACTTATGATTATTGTAAGACATATCATTCCTAACATTTTATCAACCATTATTATCGCCGCGACATTAACGATTGCGACATCGATTTTAATGGAATCATCACTTAGTTTCTTAGGTTTAGGTATTAGAGAACCAGATTCTTCTTGGGGCAGCATGCTAAACAATGCGCAAGGATATATTGGTGAAGCTTGGTATTTAACGCTCTTCCCAGGATTCCTTATCCTTTTAACGGTACTTAGTTTTAACGTAATTGGTGAAGCATTGAAGAAAGCTTTCGCACCAAAAGGAGCCGGACATGAAAACTAAAGTGTTAAGTGAAAGGAGTGAGAAGCGTGTCTGAAAAACTACTAGAAGTGAAAAATTTAAAGACTTCTTTTTTCATAGAAAGTGGCGAAGTTGAAGCGGTTCGCGGCGTTACATTTCGCTTAAATAAAGGAGAAGTAGTCGGTATCGTTGGGGAATCTGGAAGCGGGAAGAGTGTAATGGCGAAGTCTGTTATGTCTCTCGTTATGTCACCAGGAAAAGTGAAAGAAGGGGAAATCCTTTTTCATAATGAAAACATACTTTCTAAATCTGAAAAAGAATTACGTTCTATTAGAGGAAATCAAATTTCATTTATCTCTCAAGACCCAATGTCAGCGCTGAATCCGGTCGTGAAAATTGGGAAACAAATGATGGAAGTAATTATACGTCATCAAAAAGTGAAAAAGAAAGAAGCAGAGCAAATCGCGATTAACTTGTTAAAACAAGTCGGCCTTTCGTCACCAGAAGAAAGGGTAAAACAATATCCGCATGAACTAAGCGGTGGTATGAAGCAGCGGGTTATGATCGCAATGGCGATGTCTTGTAACCCAGACCTTCTTATTGCTGACGAACCGACGACTGCACTTGATGTAACGATACAAGCACAAATACTAGATTTAATGAAAAACTTAAAGAACGAAACGAATATGGCGTTACTTCTTATTACGCATGACTTAGGAATTGTCGCGCAAAACTGTACGCGCGTCATCGTTATGTACGGCGGGCTTATTATGGAAGAAGGATCTGTACTTGATATTTTCCAATCGCCGAATCATCCATATACGAAAGGGCTATTAAACTCTCTGCCAAAAATAGCGAACGGCGTAAAAGAAAGACTCGCTCCTATTCAAGGTGTAACACCAAACTTATTAAACCCGCCACAAGGTTGCCCATTCGCAGAGCGTTGCCCGTATGCGATGGATATTTGTGAAAAAGAACGTCCACCATATTTTGAAATCGGAAACGAAAGACGTTCTATGTGTTGGTTAAATGATAGGGCGGTAGGTGATTTCCATGCATGAAGAAAACTTAATTGAAGTTCGGAACTTAAAAAAGTATTTTCCTATTAAAAAAGGACTATTCGGCAGAAAAACAGAGCAATTAAAAGCAGTCGATGACTTAAGCTTCACTATTAAAAAGGGTGAAACATTCGGGTTAGTAGGAGAATCTGGCTGCGGAAAATCAACGACAGGAAGAAGTATCATTCGCTTACACGATGTCACTTCAGGTAACGTTTTGTTTGACGGAAAAGATATCGCAAGTTTAAAGGAAAGTGAACTAAAAGAATATCGAAAAAGAATGCAAATCATTTTCCAAGATCCATACGCATCATTAAACCCGGCAATGAATGTATTCCAAATTATTAGCGAACCGATGAACATTCACGGTTCCTACGAAAAAGAAGAACAAAAAGAAATCATTTTAGACCTTCTGAAAAAGGTAGGATTAAAAGAAGAACACTTATATCGCTACCCGCACGAATTTAGCGGAGGCCAGCGCCAGCGCATTAGCATCGCGCGCGCACTATCTGTAAAACCAGACTTTATATTATGTGACGAACCAATCTCAGCACTCGATGTCTCAGTCCAAGCACAAGTCGTAAACATGCTGCAAGACATCCAAGAAGAAACAGGCGTCACATACTTATTCATCGCACATGACCTATCTATGGTAAGACACATATCAGACCGAATCGGAGTCATGTACCTAGGAAACATAGTAGAAATTGCCGACAGCGAAGACCTATACACAAAACCGGCACATCCATACACACAAGCACTACTCTCATCTATGCCAGAACCAGATCCAACAAACATAGGAAAAGAACGGATCATCCTAGAGGGAGAAGTGCCAAGCCCACTAAACTCACCATTCGGCTGCAAATTCAGAACGCGCTGCAAATTCGCCACTGAAAAATGCGCGCAGGAAGTACCGAAAATGGTGGAGATTGCGAAGGGGCATGAGGTGGCTTGTCATTTGTTTTAGATTTGAGGAAAAGCATTGGGGGGACCTGGTGCTTTTTTTCTTTGTAGGTGAACGTGATGTGGGATTGGTTGTTAGTTTAGGAGATAACGCGCTCGAAATTTGTCGGTAAATCGATATGTTGTGTCGAAACGTTGATATATTCGGAGTTACGATCGATATAATCGAATAATCGTTGATATATTTTTTTAAAGAGTGGGATTGGTTGTAGATTAATGTAGAAATTTAATGTTTTCGAAAAAAAGAATTGACTTCTATATTAGTTGTAACTAAAATAGTTACATAAAGATGTAATCAATTTAGTTACAACTAATATCTGCTAAAAATATGATTTATATATTTAATTAAGGATGGTGGTCCATACGTTGCCACCCGGTGTAGAAAGTTACTAACACATTCAAATCAATGCATATTCTAAGCTTTAGTATTTTCTGTTACGGGGCAATAAGGTGCAACGTTATCTTTTGTTAAAAACCTTGGTGGATCTTTCTTTGGAAATATTAGTTTTGGGGAAATATAGTAAGGTATCTAAAAAAGAACAAGGTATAAAAAGATGTACTTATATAAACCCAAAATTTAGTTGAGCTGGATAATAAAAAAAAGGTAGGAGATTTAAATGGAGACGAAACAAGATAACCTTATTTACGTATGGGATGCATATTGTGGATGGTGCTATGGTTTTTCAGAAAGTATTAATGGATTTTACAAAAACCACACTGAAGTGCCATTAACGGTTTTATGTGGAGGGTTATTTTTAGATAATTTACCAATGAAAAACTTCTCATATATAGAAGAAGGAAATAAAAGAATTAATCAACTTACAGGTGCTGAATTTGGTCCTTCATATCAAAAATTGGTGGAGGAAGGGACTTTTAAAATGAATTCGAAAGATGCTGCAATTGGCTTTTCAGCTTTACGCTCATTAGCGCCAGACCGTTTATTAGAATTCACTTCGGCTATGCAAAAAGCGTTTTATTATGAGGGCCAAAGTCTGAGTGATCCTGAAACATATCGCAAGATTGCAATCGAGCATGGTTTGGACCCTGAACAAGTATTAGAACGTTTAAACGCTCAAGAAACAATAATAGATGTCCAAAATGATTTCAATAAAGTTCGACAGCTTGGTGTTAATAGCTATCCTTCCTTACTTTTACAAAAGGATAATCAAATTATTCCTATTGGTGGTGGCGTAATGACGCCGGATAAAATTGAAGCGCGTTTTAAAAATTTATATTAAGAAAATTTAGGATATAGTAGCAAACATGTTATCTTAGGACACCTGACATTCATCTCCGGAATATTCGCCAGTACTATTACACTTTCAGATGAATGGGATTGGGAGATTTTATCGGAACAAGATAAAAATATGATAATTAGTTAATAACTTTAACAAAAGGAGAATAACATACTATGTTTAAAACAATCGATACAAATCAAAAAGATGTGAAATTAACGGTGTTTAGTTCGGACGAAAAAAGCTTTATGGTCACAGCAACATTAGTTGAGAAAGCAGGACATGCATTTTTAATAAACTCAAAATTTACTCAATCTGATTCGAAAGAAATTGTAGAGTATTTGAAAAAAAACAACTTATCTCTAGATAAAATCTTTATTATTCATGGGGATCCAGACTACTACTTTGGATTAGAGAGCATTAAAGCCGTTTACCCAGAAGCTATAGCGTATGCTACGGAGTCTACTGTTGAACATATCGTTCATTCTGTCTTAGGGAAATTAAAAGTTTGGAAAGACGCCCTTGGAGAAAATGCGCCAAGTAACGTGGTATTACCTCAAGTGTTTAAAGAAAAAGCGATTGATTTTCAGGGGTTAACATTTGAACTAGTAGGCTTAGATCATTACAGAACTAGCTTATTTAATAAAGAGCTGAAAGTATTAATTGGTGGTATTGATGTATTTAACGAAATACATGTATTCTTAGCGGATACTAGCTTAAAAGCGGCGATGGAGGCGTGGATTGAGAACTTGAAAGTGTTACAAGCATTACATGCTGACATAATTGTACCAAGCCATGGATCAATCGGAAAATCTCTAAATAATCAAGCACTTACTGCGACAATGGATTATCTAAGAACTGCGGTTCAAGCTTCTGAGGAAAGTGGAACTTCAAAAGATTTTGTGGCAAAACTTGAAGCAGCATATCCAGACTATGCAAATAAAGGTATATTAGAATTAAGTGCAAAAGTTGTAACAAAAGAAATGCCTTGGGGTTAATGATATGAATAAATATCAAAAACTATTACATGAAACGTATGTGTTAACTGGCGAAGGGAAATTGGATGCGTTCAAAACGTATTTAAGTGAAAATGTATCTTGGACAGAAGCTGCTGGGTTTCCATATGCAGGTACTTATATAGGTCCAGATGAAGTAGTGAAAAACGTACATGAACGTCTTGGCACGGAATGGGATGACTATAGCGCTAAAGATGAAATTTATACTTTTAATAACAATACTGTTATTGTGTATGGAAAATATAGTGGAACATATAAAGCTACAGGGAAGTCATTTGTAGCAGATTTTTGTCATCTTTATAAGTTTGATGAGAACGATAAGGTTAAGAAGTTTATTCAAATTGTGGACAGTGCAACTGTTAATGAGGTATTAAGTTAGAGTTAATCGTTTCTAATATGCCTTGTATAGGGGGAGGATAAATGAAATTCCTAACATTACCCCTGACATTACATTTTGGGGAAGGTTTCTCCTTCTTCAAACTTTTTATAGAAGAAAACTTATTTAAGTAGAAGAGGTAGGTATATATGAAATTAGAGAAAAGTTTAATCATAACAATTATTTCTGTATTTATTTTAGGAGTAGTTTCGACTTTGGTATATCAAGCTTCCACCGGTAATAACAAAGGGAACGCAATAAAGAGCGAGAATGTTGCTTCTGTATCAAAAGAAGTGAAAGAAAATGAAAAGAATAAAAAGATGGTAGTTGATTTCTATAATGAAGTTTTTAACAAACATAATATCGATATTATCCCTAAATATGTTAGCGAAGATTATAAGCAACATAATCCTTTTGTTGCTGATGGACGAAAAGCCTTCATGGATTTCTTTAAGGAGGATTTTGTTAAAAATCCTAATTCCTCTGCAGAGATTAAACGTGTAGTAGCTGAAGGGGATACAGTTGCTCTTCATGTACACTCTCGTACTAATTCTCAAGATAAGGGAGTTGCTATAGTGGATATATTTCGTATCAAGGATGGAAAGATTGTCGAACACTGGGATGTAATTCAAGAGATTCCAAGTGAAGCAGCTAATGATAATACGATGTTTTAGATAGAAGATATATTTAATAATTGTTTAATTGATAGTGCTGTATAGAATTTAGAAATTTAGATAATTAGTTATCAAATTTGGAAATCATTTAAAAATAGCATATTAAATGATGGCACAAATTAATACGAAATAGCTCTTTAATAAAAAATCCGACTCATTAAAAAATGAGTCGGATTTTTTATTAAAGAATAGTGCTAATTTTGTGGTTCGGCACCATCTAAATTTGGAAACCATGAAAGTATAGGTATTCTATATCCACGTAAAGTAAAATCGTAATTTTTTCCTTCTTTTATGTTTGCTTGCAGATTCACTGAATTAAACTTCATCATAAGAAGGCTATCCTCATTAGAAATAACTTTTTCAGCTCCATTTTTTTGCTCAACCTAGTACAATCTCACCAGTATAAAAAAGACCACCATTACTGGCAGGCCTTTTTTGGTAGTTTTAGAAATTTAATTATAACATATTAATATACAAATTATAAATATACTTTTCCCAAAGATACTATAAGTTTTTTATAATTCTTGATTTCTCAATTTTCATTGCATGATGAATTTTTCTATAAGTATTAACAACTAACATTAAAATTATCAATCCGCTAAATTATTAGAAAAAACTGGTTATCTATATAATTATTTGGTAAAATATAGATATAATTAAGAGGGTAAAGTTAATATAGATCAACTAAGTAATGCTAAGAAAATGTTTTATTGCATAAAAAAAGGCTCCATTGCTGGAGCACTCAAAATAAACAAACGAATTAAAACAAGAAACAGACAATTTAACTATATATATAAAACATAAATAAATCTATATATATGTAAAAATGCATATAAAAACTCTATTTATTGATGCTATAATAGGTTTACTCGATGATTGTTATATTTTTTTATGGTTTTTAAGAAATAAATACCTTCTTAACACCAAGTGTACAAGTAAAAGAAGACATCTTAGGCGATGTCTTCTTTTCTTATATAATAACAACACAATAAAATTAAGATGGTTTAAGTAGGAGGAAGGCACCTTTGGGGTGTCTTTTCTTTGTCGAATTTGCCTAATAGGGGCAGCACCACATTGCTATCAAGTTCAAACATAATTTTCATCCAAAACAAAAAACGAGCTGAATTCACATAAATAACTGTAGAGAGCTAACAATTTTATTTTGGGAGTACTTTAAAATATTAGCTTGATGGTGATGGGGTAGTACCCCATCGCTATCAAGCTAAAAATATGAATTTCCCCAAAACAATAAATACGAGCAAAATGCACAAAATTTTCGTTCTGGGGGTAATATGAGATTTTAACTTGATGGGCATAGGATCGTACCCTAGATATCACAAAATGATGAGAAAAATGACAAAACTGTAAGATAACGAACTATTTTGTAAGGAAAATCACTCGTTTCATTAGCAAATTTTTTCTATAGTAAAGATAAGAAGAAAACAAATAGGGTGATATGAAAATGAATGTTCTTGAAGTAAAAGGTTTAACGAAATTTTATCAATCAAAAGGTGCGGTTGCGACCAATCTGATTTTTCATTACAGGCTGTTCGACTGTTCTTAATGAATTCATGAAATGAGGTTGTACTTATATTGTAAGGAGTGGGACAATTGAAAACGGTACTATCGGTGCAACACCTAACGAAAGAAATCAAAGGCAAGTTAATTGTGCAAGACATATCATTCGATGTGGTAGAGGGAGAGATTGTTGGATTACTTGGTGCGAACGGAGCAGGTAAGACAACCACGATGAAGATGATAGTTGGTCTAAGCACAATAAGTGCCGGGGACGTGCAGATTGCAGGTTACAGTATTAAGAGTCAGTTTTCTAAAGCACTCTTCAATGTAGGGGCAGTGATTGAAGCACCTGCATTCTATCCTTATTTGAGTGGATACGAAAATTTACGTCAATATCAGCGTTTGCACAAAAATTCGAGTAAGGATTGGTTGCTGGAGGTAGCCAGTCTAACAGGTATAGAACATGCGCTTGAGCAGCGAGTAAGTACGTACTCCATGGGAATGAAACAACGCTTGGGAATTGCACAAGCACTACTGCGAAAGCCAAAGTTGCTTGTGTTAGATGAGCCAATGAATGCACTTGATCCTGCTGGTGTCCGTGAAACCCGGAACTATTTGAATAGAATTGCGGCAGATTTGGGCGTAGCAATTGTGATTTCCAGTCATCAACTTTCTGAGATTGAGCAGATGGCACGCCGAGTGGTTATTATGCAGAATGGTTGCTTAGTGACAGAGCAGCGGATTGATGATGGGTTAAATGATGGGAAATTCTATATCACTCTTCACGTTGATAATGTTGAGCTTACAAGCGAAGTTGTGGTTAACTTGTTTGGAGATGATCATCATGCATTGGATTATACGCAGACAAAGAAATTATCTAACGGTTTGCATACTATGACAGTAGCTATTGATGAAAGTCAAGTTCCAAAGCTGATTCGAGCATTGTGTGATGCTAGGGTGGAAGTTCATCGGGTCTTGCCGGCACATACGAGTTTAGAGGATAAGTTTTTAAAATGGACAACTGCGCGTGGTGAGGTGAATTAAGTTGTTATGGAATGAATGTTTGAAGATAGTGAATAAAAGAATCTTTATTCTTTCACACATTGGTTTTATTGTGATGACTGTACTGTTATCTTGGGCATACACCAGTAATATCAAGGCTGATGATACGGTGGCTCAAGTGGTAAATGCTTTGCTTGGCCTATCGGGAATGCTTGTTATTCTACCTTGGGCGATTGTTTTATCACCTCTTATTTGGACGGATGAGTATCAATATGGTACTCTGAAACAACTGTTCCTGCATACATCCTCGCGTTCACGGTTGTATGTTGCAAAAATTGCTGCAATGATTTTGCTCATCATTACGGGTATTGTTAATATATTCATTGTTTCTTTGTTAACGAATCTTCTGATGGCTCCCCAAAACATACAATGGGGCGACATGACGGGTGCTATATATTCTATCGGAGCAATCGTATTACAATGTTGCCTATATGCAAGTCTAGCATCCTTAATTGGCGTGTGGACGAGATCAGCTGCTATCGCAGTAGGAAGTAGCTTAGTGCTATACTTTTTACAAATGATATTTGGTGGTAGTCTCTTATCTATATCATGGACACACATTCTATTTATTCATCATGATGATTTAAGTGTCTATTGGAGCACGTCACCATATAAATCGGAATTAGCTGGCTTACCTATGTCGTTAGCGATAGATATCGCCTATATTTTGTGTTTCTTTGCAATTGGATTATGGTTGTTCGTCAAAGAGAGAGGAGCAGACTAAACATAACACGGAGCTAAGAATGAGCAAAATAGAATACAGTTATGTCGCTTATACCAATACTCGGGATAAGGGTATGGAAGATAAAATAATGAATGTGAAACTGAAAGTAGCCAATAATGATAATTGATTACGCTAGTCCAATAAACCAGCAGCAGTCTAGGACTTTATTTTTTTGTCAAAGACTACCGCTGGTTTTACATTAAAGTCAGTCTAACATTTTATCTTTTTCGGGCAGAAACAATAGAATCAGGGGTACTACTACATCGCTATTAAGCTAATAAAACTAAATTTCCTTAAAATGAAAAAATACGCTATTCTTTCTGTAGAATCCTAGGAAAGGATGGCGTTTTTTATGTCTGTTTCTGTGTCTGACGAATTACAACTATTTGCTCAAGAGATTCAAAATTTTTTATCTCCAAATACCTTACGGGATCTTGCTAGAGAAGTTGGCTTTGTAAAAAGAACCAGCAAGTACCAAGCAAAAGATTTAGTAGCTTTATGTGTATGGTTGAGCCAAAATGTAGCTATGACTTCTTTAACTCAGTTATCTAGCTGTTTAGAAGCATCAACAGAAGTACTCATCAGTCCTGAGGGACTGAATCAACGGTTTAATAAGGCAGCTGTTCAACTTTTACAACACCTACTAGCCGAACTACTAAACAAAAAATTGGCCGTATCTATGCCGATTTCTTCTCCCTACACTTCTGTTTTCAAGCGTATTCGTATTTTAGATTCAACTGCATTTCAACTCCCGGATGTATTTTCATCGGTTTATCCAGGTGCAGGAGGATGCAGCCATACAGCTGGAATAAAAATTCAACTTGAGTATGATTTGTTAAGTGGACAGTTCCTACATATTCATACAGGTCCAGGTAAACAACATGATCGCACTTACGGCTCTCTGTGTGTCCCAACTGTGACAGCAAATGATTTATGTATCCGAGATTTAGGTTATTTTCATTTAAAAGACCTTCAATATATACAAGATAAAGAGGCCTACTATATCTCTCGTATCAAGTCGAATACACGTATTTATCAAAAAAATCCTAACCCTGATTATTTTCAAGACGGAAGAATTAAGAAAGGTACAGAGTATATACAGATAGATATGGAAACGTTAATGAACTCCCTTCAACCAGGACAAACATGTGAAATAGCTGATGCTTATGTAGGAATGATTGATAAAGTGCCAGCTCGTGTAATTGTTCATCGATTAACAAAACAACAGCAACAAAAACGATTACAAGATCAAGCTGTAAGAGAAAAAAAGAAAGGAATGAAGTATTCTCCTCGTAGTAAACGACTCAGTGGTATCAATGTATATATGACAAACACTTCTACAGATATTGTCCCGATGGGACAGGTACATGACTGGTATTCTTTGCGTTGGCAAATCGAAATTTTATTTAAAACGTGGAAGTCATTTTTTCAAATCCATCATTGTAAAAAGATAAAACCCGAACGATTGGAGTGCCATTTATATGGTCAATTGATTGCCATTCTACTCTGTTCTTCTATCATGTTTCAAATGCGCCAATTGCTCCTCATGAAGAAAAAACGAGAACTTAGTGAGTATAAAGCTATAAATATGATTAAAGACTATTTTCTTCTTCTATTCCAAACTATACAAAAAAACACCCAAGAGCTATCAAAGGTGTTACTTCGTCTGTTCAAACTCCTACAGCAAAACGGGCGAAAATCCCATAGGTATGAGAAGAAAACAGTCTTTGATATATTAGGTGTCGTTTACAATTGTACCATGTCGGATAACCAAGCAGCTTAATTCAAAAAAGGAAACCCGATAGGGTTTATTTCGTATGCAAATCTTTAAAGCATCTACGTATAGACTTTCGAAAAAAGAAACAAGCTTGCTTATCATTGACGTTACACGGGCTTAGCTTGATAGCGATGGGGCAGCACCACATTACTATCAAGTTCAAACATAATTTTCATCCAAAACAAAAAAACGAGCTGAATTCACATAAATAACTGTAGAGAGCTAACAATTTTATTTTGGGAGTACTTTAAAATATTAGCTTGATGGTGAGGGGAGAGTACCCCTAAAATGTGAATTTACTATATTAATTTGTTTCTAGTCTTAAAAATGAATAAATTTAACATCAATAGGGATTTTGAGATAAGTCATACGAGATACTTGTAAGCCTTAGCTGAAGTGTAAAAGTAATTAAATATCTATCAATAGAATAAATCATATTGATAGATATTTAATATTGTAAATTTGCAAGTTCTTGATGTTATTTCAGTTTTTTATTAATTTCAATATATTTTAGGTTCATGAGTACTTACTGGGGATATTATTAGAAATATGCATTGAATTAAATACAAAGTGTATCTAGTATATTGTCTTTTTCTACCTTATTGATACCAATATATTTCAGTGTAATTTGTAGGGTGCTATAATTGAGTATTTCTTGCAACATCGCCATATCTTTTGTTTATAGAACCAATATCCAAAGGTTTTTAAATTATATATGAATAAATTATGCCTTCTTAGATAAAGAAAATTGAGTTCAGATTAACGAAGAACGTAGAATACATAATTTCAACTAGATTTATTATTAATTAAACTATCCCCACCACCAAGCTCCGCCTCAATCTGCGAAGTCTTCGATGACTCATCCATACGCCAATACGTAATAAAGCTTATAGCGATACATCCAGCTACGTAGAAGTAGAATAGTGATTCCATTCCGATACTTTTTAGCCATAATGCGATGAACTCAGCTGTTCCGCCGAATATCGCAACTGTTAGTGCATATGGTAAACCTACGCCAAGTGCGCGAATTTCAGTTGGGAAGAGTTCTGCTTTTACAATTGCGTTAATGGAAGTGTAACCAGTAACGATAATGAGACCGACCATCATGAGTAAAAATGCTACGATTGGTTCTGTCGTTTTTTCCATGAAGAAGAAGATCGGCGCTGTTAGTAATGTTCCGAGAATACCGAATGCCATTAATAGTGGGCGGCGTCCAATTTTATCGGATAATAGCCCCGCAATCGGTTGAAGTACGACGAATATAAGTAGTGCGACAAAGTTAATCCAGCTTACAATTTCTTTCGGAAGGCCGACTGTGTTTACCATGAACTTTTGTAAATATGTTGTGTACGTATAAAATGCAACAGTGCCTCCTAATGTTAGGCCGACTACTGTTAATACTGCTTTTGGGTGTTTCATAAGAGCGCGAACGGTTCCTGCGCTTTCGCGTTTTTGTGATTTTATGTTTGAGAACTGCTCCGACTCATCCATCGTGCGGCGAAGCCATAATACAGCTACTGCGCCCATCGCTCCAATAATGAATGGAATACGCCATCCCCAAGCTTTCATATCTGGTTCGCTTAGTAATTGCTGAAGAACAATTTGAACGCCTAACGCAACCATTTGTCCAGCAACGAGCGTTACATATTGGAAGCTTGAATAAAAGCCACGGCGTCCACTACTAGCCATTTCAGATAAATACGTTGCGGAAGTTCCATACTCTCCGCCGAGTGACAGCCCTTGAAGTAAACGAGCAAGAACTAAAATAATTGGTGCCATAATACCGATACTTTCATAACTCGGTGTACAGGCGATAATTAAAGAACCACCCGCCATAACTGTAATGGAAAGCGTTAATGCTGCCCGGCGTCCGTGCCGATCTGCATAGCGTCCCATTAATAAACTGCCGATAGGGCGCATTAAAAATCCAACTGCGAAAATAGCCGCTGTGTTCAGTAACTGACTCGTTGGATCTCCTTTAGGAAAGAACTCTGCTGAAAAATAAACAGCGAAAGCAGAGTAAACGTACCAGTCGTACCATTCAATTAAATTGCCGACTGAACCTTTGAAAATATTGCCGGCGACTCGGTTTGATTTTGCTTGAGCCATAATCATTCCTCCTCTTGCTTAGTAATAAAATGATAATTATGAAAGCGTGTTCATTATAGTTGGATTGTACTGTTCTTTAAATTAAATCTCAATATTATGACAATTTTATTCTTTTTGTACTTTATGAACATGGATATTTTTAATAGTTGCTTCATTTTCAGTTTTGTCATAATAATAGAAAAAGGAGATTGATAGTTTCGAATATTTTATCAAAGGATATGAAGTATGAAGAAATCAGGCAAAGTGTCATTACAAACGAAAATAGTAAGCTTAATTATCGCGTTAATTTTATTTGTCGTTCTCCAATTAGCGGGAATATTTGTTTACATTCAGTCCGTTGATACAAAGCGCCAAGTGGAGCAGTTAGCACTGCAAACTGCGAAGTCGCTCTCTTTTATGCCAGCTATAAAAGATGCTTTTCAAAATAACGAACATAAAAGTACCATTCAATCCATTGCGGAACAAGTTCGTGAGCAAGCTGGTGCAGATTATGTCATTATAGAAGATCGCTTTGGGGTGATGTATTCTCATTCTAATTCGGAGTTAATTGGCACAAAGAGTAACAATCCATATAACTATGAAGCACTCACCTTTGGTGGTTATTATACGCTCGAAGGAAATGGTGTAAATGGCCCGGCTTTAATGGCGAAAGCACCGATTATTGTTCAGAACGGAGACTACGATCAAGTCGTAGGTGTTGTGACAGTAGAGTTTTTAATAAAAGGTATTGAATCTAACATACTGAGCAGAACGAAAGAAATTATACTCTTTTCCTTAGCTGTATTACTAGTTGGAATTGTTGGTGGCATTCTTTTAGCACGTAGCATTCGTAAAGATACACTCGGTTTGGAACCGAATGAAATCGCAGCGCTATACCGGGAACGAAGTGCGATACTACTATCTATAAAAGAAGGAATTATCGCCATTGATCAAAATGGTTTTATTACGATGATGAACACGTCAGCAGAAGAGATGCTACATGTAAATGGTGATTATATGCAACAACACATTTCAAAAGTGTTACCGGATTTTAATATGGAAAGAGTGCTAGAAAACGATCAAGAAATCGCGTTTCAAGATAAAGTATTTATTTTAAACATGACACCGATACTCGAAAATAATAATACAGTAGGCGTTGTATGTAGTTTTAGAGATAAAACAGAACTGCAAAACCTTGTGAACACAATATCTGAGGTAAGAAAGTATTCAGAGGACTTACGTGCTCAAACGCATGAATTTACAAATAAACTTTTCGTTTTATCAGGATTACTTCAGTTAGGACATTACAAAGAAGCAATTGAATTTATCCAGCAAGAATCTAATATTCATCAAAGCCAAAACCATATTTTATTTCATCAAATTCACGATGCGAAAGTACAAGCTATTTTATTAGGAAAAATCGGAACAGCGTCTGAAAAGAAAATTGATTTTCATATTGAAGGAGATAGCGCGCTTCATCCGTTACCAGACCATATAAAAGTGTCGCATCTTATTACGATCCTTGGAAACATAATCGATAATGCATTTGATGCGGTGAATGAACGAGAGGAAAAGAGTGTTTCCTTCTTTGTTACGGATATTGGACACGATATTGTGTTTGAAGTGATAGATAGCGGGATAGGAATACCGGCAGAAAAAATAACGACCATTTTTCAAAAAGGATTTTCAACGAAAGGAACTGATCGTGGTTACGGACTAGCAAACGTGAAAGAAATGGTAGATCTACTAGAGGGAACTATTGAAATTCAAAACGAGAAAAATGGGGGAGCTATTTTTACAATTTACCTTCCGAAAACATTGAAAGAAAGTACATGACAAACAGGGGGATGGACATATGTTGAAGGTTGCAATTGCAGAAGATGATTTCCGCGTCGCGCAAATTCAGGAAGAGTTTTTATTAAAAATAAAGGATGTAAAAGTAATCGGAAAAGCATTGAACGCGAAAGAAACGATGGAACTACTACAAAAGGAAGAAATCGATTTACTTCTATTAGATAATTACTTACCAGATGGAATCGGAACAGACTTATTACCACAAATTCATGCTGACTTTCCAAGCGTTGACGTCATTATGGTAACGGCGGCGAATGAAAACTATATGCTAGAAAAAGCAATTCGAAACGGCGTAAGCAACTACCTTATAAAACCAGTCACGTTAGAAAAATTTGTTCGTACAATTGAAGACTATAAAAGAAAGAAGCAACTATTACATAGTAACAATGAAGTGAATCAAGCACTCATCGATAATTTCTTCGGGACTTCGCAAACACAAGACATAAAAAACTTACCGACAGGTGTGGATCCGTTAACACTGCAAAAAGTGAAAGGGATTATAAAAGGATTTGAAGATGGCATTACAATAGAAGAAATGGGAGAACAAATGGGGGCCTCCAGAACAACCGCAAGAAGATATTTAGAATACTTAGTAGCGACCGGCGAATACACAGTCGAGTATACATACGGCATTATCGGACGACCAGAACGAAAATACCGAATAGGAAGAGGTCTATGAAAAAACGATTATTACTATGTATATGGATCATGACAGGAGTAATAGTAATAGCTGGTTGTTCCTCGGAAAAATCCCATACGAATAAAGTGAACATCGACAAATTAGAAATCGTTGCGCCAAACGTTCAAGGAGCAGGATGGGACTTAACAGCACGAGCAATGCAAAAAACACTAACAGAAGAAAAAATCTTCACAAAACCAATCACAGTCACAAACAAAGTAGGTGGCAGCGGTGATGTCGGATGGAAATATACGAAACAAAAAGGCGGTCACGTACTGGCGATTAACTCAAGCTTACTCATAACGAACAACCTACTAGGCCACAGTAAACTAACATATAAAGACTTCACACCGCTCGCAACACTTGCATCAGATTGGGAAGTTGTTGTCGTATCAAAAGACTCAAACATAGAAAACGCAAAACAACTCATGGAACAACTAAAACAAAACAAGAAAAACTTCAAAATCGGCGTTGCCCCAGGCCTAGGAAACGACGATCACCTATCCTTCGTACAAGTAAGCAAAGCCTTCGGCATAAACCCAGCCGAACTACAATTCTTCGTCTACGAAAACAAAGAAAAAATCATAAACGCCCTAACGAACAAACAAATAAACGCCGCAACCATGACCCTATCCGAAGCCGAAAAACAATACAAAGCCGGCAAAATAAAAATACTAGCCGTATCTGCCCCAAAACGACTAGACCGCCTACAAGAAATCCCAACGTGGAAAGAACAAGGAATCGACGTCATCTTCCAGCACTGGAAAGGAATTATGGGCCCAAAAGATATGACGGAGGAAGAGGTTGCTTATTGGGATGGTGTGATTAAGAGGATGGTGGAGAGTGATAGTTGGAAGGGGATTTTGAGGGAGCGGGGTTGGGAGAGTTTTTATAAGGATAGTGGGGAGACGAGGGAATTTTTGGAGGAGAGTAGTTTAGGGTATGGTGAGTTGATAGGAGGAATTGGCTTGAGATGATGAGAGAGAGTACTTCTACAATAAATTATGTAAAAACACCTTCTCACTGTATGTACTAATCATGTGAAGTGAGAAGGTGTTTTTTATGGTTATAGAAACTAAAGATAAATTATTCGTTAACGCTATTGGCAACAACAGAAGCAATATAAGAACTATTCAACCAATAACACTGCTTTGTAATTTGCTGTCCATCAGGTAAAGTTACTTTATCAGCACCGTTGCGGGCTTTTGGTCGAATATGTGCAACGCCGTTGAAATTCATTTTTGGTAGGTTATTTACTTCAACGGTTTTATCACCACGTGTTTTATATTCAAGTTGAATACCTTCATTTACCACCGTATTTACTTCTTCCCAAAGTTCACGTATCTCTTTTTCTATTGTAGGAACAGGCATGTTCCAAAGTTTAATACCTTTAAAGTAGAGCTCGCGGTTTGGGTTTTCTTTTTTTGTTTGTTTAAATTCAAAAATTACAAATAAGAATTTGGTTTGGTAGAAGCGTTCTCGAATTTCGCTCTCTTCCCATGCTTCATTTGTCCATTGATGGAAATCAATAGTTTCAAATGACATGCTTTGTTCTGGTTTTCCGTTTGGCTCTAGGCGGACTGTTTTAAATTCTATATTTGCTTTAGCGAATTCTTCAATATTAGTAAGACGTGTGTTTTTAATACCTAGTAAAGAGCTTACCAGTGATGGAATGAAATTTTTTGCAGTAGGTTTAGAATCTATTTCTAGTGAGTGGGCAATCTCTTTATCTGTTAATCCTATATAAGGTTCGAATTTTGAATGAAGGAATTCCTCTAATGATTTTCCTTTTAAGTCGTTTGCTGTTGTGAAGCTTATTAACTCTTCATTTTTGATATATCTACGAACTAATGTAGTCATATAAGATGGTTTTAATGAAAACGCTCGTTGCATTGCTTGTATTTCGGAAAATGGTTGTGGACGAATTGAATTTTTATTTGCTCCCTTTGTACAGGCTCCCAAATAATTTGTATCGCCTTCAGATAACTCATGTGCTTTTCCAGAACGAATCTTAGATACGATTGTTTCCCAATCTTGCTTTATTATTTCTAAGTCAGCTTCAGGATATGAAAATAGAACACTCTTTGCGATATGGAAGTCTTGACGATTTAAATCTGCTTTCCATTCGTAAAACATAAGTAATAATTTTTTGTTCTTTTCCCAGAAGCTAGACTCTTCAAAAGATGTATTAACTTCCTCCATGTAGTTAATGATATTTAAAACTAAGCGTTCTTTAGCGGATAAAGAACCATTTTTATTTTGCTTAAAAGGTGTTACTTTTAGTTTAACTCCAAGGTTTGTAAAGTTAATATCCGCATCTGAGGCGCTTTCATACCCAAAAAATCCTTCTTTGATTAACTGACCAAGTTCACCTTTAGAATTTGCTGTTGTAAGTTTATTTGTTGAATCAATTTTATTAAATTTTTGTCCTTCAGCTTTTTTTGCTTTTAACATTAGTTCATCTAGTGTAACGTATGTAACCATAGTAATCCCCTTTCGTATTCTATATTAATTAGTTTGCTTAGAAACTGTTAAATGAAAAGTTGTGATATAATAAAAAGCTGTTTTAATTTTATAGAGATAAAAATTATGTAAAGGAAAATCAGAGGATTTCTTACTAAATAAGATATGGAAATCCGAAATCTATATTATGGAATAGAAGTGTTTACTCTCATAATGGAGGGATTGATCTTTTCCTTACTTTTTATTATAATGAAGCATAAAGAAATAAAACACCGAAGGGATGTTCGTGTATTTATGGTGAAAGTAGTAGAACTTTTTGCGGGAGTGGGGGGTTTTAGGTTAGGACTTGAAGCGAACGAGAATTTTGATATTATTTGGGGAAATCAGTGGGAGCCTTTAACTAAAGCGCAACATGCATTTGATTGTTATATCACTCAATTTGAAAATAAAGGAATACATGAAAATAAAGATATAGCAGAGGTTTGGCCAGAAATACCTGAGCATGATTTATTGGTAGGTGGCTTTCCATGTCAAGATTATTCAGTAGCACGCACAATATCAAATGAAAAAGGAATACAAGGGAAAAAAGGTGTTCTTTTTTGGGAGATAATGAACATAGTTAATTCTCGCAAGCCAAGATTTGTTTTGTTAGAGAATGTAGATAGATTATTGAAATCACCAGCAAAACAAAGAGGTCGTGATTTTTCTATTATGCTGGCGAGCTTTAGAGATGCAGGGTACTCGGTGGAATGGCGAGTTATTAACGCTGCGGATTATGGGAATTCACAAAGAAGACGAAGAGTATTTATTTTCGCGTACTTAAAAGAATCTCATTTTGCATCAGTTCAAAGTGAAATGAAGTCGTTAGAGATATTATGTGAAAATGGATTTTTCGCTCCGATTTTTAATGTGCATGAAGCGCCTAAAGAAAACAAAAAAAGAGGGCAATTTGAGTTGCCAGTCGATATTATTGAGGTTTCTGATACATTTAAAGCTGAATACTATAATTCTGGCGTGATGATAGATGGACAAGTATATACCGAAGAATTAGTTCCGGTAACGGAAAATCCAGAGACTTTAGGTGAGGTTGTTCAGAAAGTATATGATAAATTTGGTCCTGCAGATGAATCATATTACTTGAAAATGGATAAGGTTAACAAAAAGGGAAGAACGGAATTTGAGGAACTTAAGTACCTTAAAGGGCCTAAAAAGGAAGAAAGGGTATCAAAGGCGACAGGTCATAAATATTTCTATGCCGAGGGAGGAATGGCTTTCCCTGATGATTTAAATAAACCTGGACGTACAATGTTAACAAGTGAAGGGACTTGTAATAGAAGTTCTCATGTAATTGAAGATCCTTACACAAAAAAACTAAGATACTTAACACCAGTTGAATGTGAGTTATTAAATGGATTTCCGATGGATTGGACGAATACAGGTATGCCAAAAAGAAACAGGTACTTTTGCATGGGAAATGCTTTAGTGGTTGATTTGGTGGAGCGAATGGGTCAAAGGATTTTAGAGATTAACAAAGAAGAAGAGAAGATGGATAGTGTTGTACAGTTAAGTTTATTTTAGAAAGTAAATGTAGCATGTTTTTGTGAAAAACTTAAAAGTATATAGTGTTGGATAACCTGGGTTCTATAGTTAAAGACTCAGGTTATTTTTTATGTAATCTTTTAAAAGTAAGAATGGAGTAGTGGGAACTGTTTAATTTTATTATGAATAAAAAAACCACTAATTTCCTTTTTTCTTAATACCAACAATTCTTCTATAGATATTGTATAATATGGAATATATTCGAAACGTATTTTTAGATTAAGAGGTGTTACATCATTGGAGAAATATACATTTGATTTTCTACAAGAGGTATTCCCCGAGTTAGTGGAGATGGGGAGAGATATTGAAAATATTTTTTATCAAGATCCCCAATCGGTTTTAATTAAGGGAAGAATATTTGCAGAGCTATTATCAAAACGCATTGCGGAAGAACATGAACTGCACGACGTACAATACTTAAAGCAAGTAGAGCGTATTCAAAAATTAGAAAGAGAAGATATCTTATCAAAGGAAATTTCACGTGCATTTGATACTGTTCGCTATTTAGGAAATAAAGCGGCACATGAACATATTGAAAGTGGGGTAGAGAGTGCTTTCAAAATGCATAAAAATCTATTCCAAATTGCAGTATGGTTTATGGAGGTATACGGGAGTTATGAGTTTGTTGCCCCGAAATACAAACATCCACAGCCGAAGAGTAGTGTACATATTGTGGAGAAATTAGAAGAAAAGATATCTGCTAGTTTAGAAGAAAAGTTAAAAATGCTAATTGAGATTGCAAATAAACAAAATAAATCAAATCAAACTGAGGAATTAACAGAAATAAATAACGCTGAGATTGCGGTAGGGTTAGAAATTGAAGATAAACAGTCTGTGGATAACGAAGAAGAAGCAGATAACAATTTTGTGTATGATGATTTTATTTTAGGAGAAGGAGAGAGCTATTTACTAGCAGAACTCTCGAAGCTGAAAGAATCATCTCAAGAGGCTATCGAAAATCCTAATGAATTTAGTTCGTTTAAGGATTATTTACATGTTGAAAGAACGATACAGAACGATATGATGTCTGCTCTAACAGCAGCAGCTGGGCAAAATACAAGTCAATTAATTTTCTTGTGTGGTAGCGTTGGAGATGGGAAATCACATTTATTATCGTATGTGAAAAATAAATATCCTGAATTGATGGAAGAGTTTTCGGTGCATAATGATGCTACGGAAAGTTTTGATCCACAAAAGAGTTCCCTTGATACATTAGCGGAAGTATTAAAGCCATATAGTGATAGTGAGATTGATGGTTCTAGATTCAAGCTAATTTTAGCTATTAACCTAGGAGTTCTGCATAACTTTATTGAATCAGATTATGCAAAAGAGAACTACCGAATTTTAACAAAATTTATTGAGGAATCTGGAATATTTGAGGCAAATGAAGTTGCTACTAATCAACAAAGCGGTAATTTTCACTTAATTAGCTTTAGTGATTATCAACCTTTTGAATTAACTAGTGAAGGGCCAAAATCAGATTACTTTTCATCAATTTTAAAGCGAATTGTGGTTGAGTCAGAAAACAATCCATTCTATCAAGCTTATTTGAAGGATAAGCAACGTGGTATAAATGGATTCTTTATGGTGAATTATGAGTTATTGCAACAACAACAAATACGAGATGGTGTTTTAAGTATATTAATTGAAGCAATAGTTAAGCATAAGATGATTATTTCGACACGTTCCATGCTTAATTTTATTTATGATATTTTAGTACCTTCTCATGGGAATGAAGATTTTCTTGGGGCAGGTATGATGGAAAAAACCGAAGCCTTATTACCGAATTTATTATTTGATGGTCAAGAAAAATCAAATTTACTAGCAGTTATTTCTAAAATGGATCCTATTCATCTACGATCAAATAGTGTAGACCAAATGCTAATTGAGCTAAACAATTCAGTAAATATGAAGAATACTTTCCAAAAGCATTTGAATTTACATGGACTTGATGGATGGATAGAAGGGCTAGAAGAAATGGGTTCTTTCTTTGAGCTAAGTGATTCATCTAGACAGGTATTCAATAAAACATTAATACGTATGTCATTATTTTTATCTCCGGTTTTAAATGAAATATTTGGGGATGAAAATTATAAAAAATATATGGAATATTTATATGCCTTTAATAAAGGAAATCGATCTGATTTAAAAGATATGTATAATTTAGCGAGAAAATCAATTTTCTTATGGAACGGAAGTCCGAAGTCAGATTATGTATTTATGGATTACTCAAATGATACTACTCAGGTTGCACAGTCTCTTAAAATTAAGCCGTTTGTAGGACATTTGAAAGGGGTAGAACCAGAGGTTTTAAATCGATTTAAATTAAATATATTACTTGCTTTTTCCAATGAGGATAAAGTAGCGCCTGTATATTTAGAAATTGATTATCCATTATATGAAATGATGGTCAAACTTTCAAAAGGTTATCGTCCGAATAAAAAGGATAAAGAAGATTGCATTCAGTTCGTTGAATTTGTGGATAAGATAATGAAATTAGGAAATAGAGAAAAAGAATTATTGTTTGTTCAATCTAATGAAAATGGAATGTTTAGACTAACATACGACGAAGATTTTGAAGAATTTACGTTTAGAAGGGATTAGAAAATGATTGTAAGAGAGAATTTAGAGGATTTGAAAAACTCGCTGAGTATTAAACCAGAAAAGTTAGGATTAAAACATACAATAAATAAAAAAGCTCCTCTGTTACCTTTCTCTACCCGAGGAACAGAGCGGGCAAAATTCGCAAAAGGGTTTCAGGGAGTATTAGGAGAGTTTACGCGTCTAGTCAGCGGAAATAGGTTAAAAATGGAAGTTAATCTAGAAGAACTTATTGGAGAGATTAGTAAATCTGTCGATGTATCAAAGCAAGATAAGTCGCAATTTGAACAAATACTACGTACCTTTCTGCAGGATAGTGACAATACAATTAAAATTTTTCATTTGCATTTGTTTCAATATTTACCATTAAGTGATAAGGCTGATAAAAAAGGAGAACAAGATATTGCTAGATTCCTTTTAGACGTCTTATTAGGTGAAAAAGAAACAGTAGAAGAGATTTTTGGAAAAAGCGATTCAACAGATTTAATGTCACGTCTTGTGTTAAAACAATTAAATCATTTGGAGAGCGACGAAAAAGAACGCCGTCCGTATATTAATCAAATTCCATTTATCTCAAAGCTATTCAAAGAAGATTTTCAATTTTTAGCGGAACATAAAGATTATTTTAGAACGCATTATCATTTGTTTCTTAGTTATTATTACTTTATATATATTACTCAATTGACTTTAAAGCTTTCACAAGTTGGGAAAGCGAACTTTAGTGAGAACAATGAAGTTTATTTTACACTTGACTGGGAGTCTACGAGTAAGAATAGAAAAGGTTATACTCATGGTTATCAAATGATTAAAGATACAGGTAGACATTTACTACTACATATTAATTGCTTAGAACATTTAAATTTCCTAATGGGAGTAGAAAAAGCAGGTGGCTATCCTGAATTAAAGGAAACATATCAGCAATTATCAGATGAGGATAAAAAAGTATTTTTAGAGATGCTTTGTGATTGGGTTATGGAATATAGAGGACATTTAGGTCTTGGGGCTTATGAAGGAAATTTAGAATTAGAATATGATACGCTTGTACAATCCTTATTCCGTAGTATAGAAGAAGCCTATGAAAAAGATACGATGCAAGGACCTCGACATAGATATTCTTTATCAATAGAAGAGGTTGGAAAAAAATATTTCTTAAAAACTCGAGGTTCACTTGGTTATATGCTTAATATTAGTCAAGATATGTTGTTGCTACTAACAGCATTGAGTTTAAAAAAGGAAAGAAAACCTTTGAAGCAAGTATTCATAGATTTAGAGGCTAGAGGCCTATTCTTTGATCGGTACTCAAAAGAAGAAATTGTACAGTTATTTGATAAGCTGAATTTAATAGACAAAAAAAGTGATAGCGGTGATGCACAGTATGTTAAACCAATTTTATAATTATCTTTCAGATAAACTAATAAATTATTTAGAAGCGGAAAATCTTAGAGGTGGAGAGCGATTTTACCTTCAATTTGATAATCATGAACAAGTGCAAGCATTTTATGACACATTAAAAGAACAAGATTTATCGCAGGCGTTTTATTACCAGCATAAGCAAGGAACTCCATACGAAACGATTGCTATTAAGGTTTCAGAGGAAATGAAAGTAGTTGTTGCGACTACATCGGCAAATGTTACTCCGGACTTTTTAGTAACACTTCGTAATGAAGTCGGTGAACAAAAGGATGTTTGGGAGAAAACAGCTTTACTTAGTATATGTCATGAGACACTGGACAGTATTAAGGGTGGTAGCAGTGATTTACAAAAAGAGGGCATGCCATTTAATGTGAAATCAATTTTAAAAACATTAAAAGAAGAGATTGAAACTTCTTCTCTAAATAAAGAGGAGAAGGAAGTACTTTCATTTTATTTACGTAAAAAATTAGATGATACAATTGTGCGACCATCTCTTTGGGATTATGAAGAAATTCTTGGATTTTTATCAAAACAAGAGATTGCGAGAGAAGATTATTCTAATCTAGGGATTTTTTATGATGAAAATTTAAATCAATTTACTTCAGCTCAAATGAAAAAAAGGCTAGAAGAAAATGCTTCATTTTTTGAGAAAGTACAACATATGCACGAGTATGAGCATTTAGAGAGTCAATTAGAAAAATTATTCGATGAAAAAGGTGTGTCTCGTCTAAAGAAGGAAGATTGGCAGCAAGCGGATTATGTTCTTATTAAAGATTCTTACGACAAAATGACTGAAATAGATCGCCCTTTAGAATATATTGAATCAGCAAAGAAATATTCAAAAGAAGGTTTATTATATTGGGAAAAGGCACAAGCTGAGACAAAGGCTGGGAGACGTAAACGTCATATTATTGTTTTTAATCCTACACAGATAGAAAATATCAACCTAAACTTTGAATTTGAAGAAAAGTTAAAGAGGGAATACATTCATAAAAATTCACAGGGTTTTTGTGGAGTATCTGGGAAAAAGCTAACTGTTAGTTTAGCGCATAAGCAAAATGTGACTTCATTCCATAAAGCTGTATATACGCATAAAATGCAATCTAAGTCGAAATATGAATTTCATATTGCTGTTGTAGAATGTGAAGCCGCGTTTTTACAATCACTTCAAACAATTTATGAAGTGAATGTGAATAAGAAAAATGTAGTTATGAATAAAGCTGAAGAATGTATTGTTTTTGGAGATATTTCTAATGACCCAGAAGAAGTATTTATTGAGGAAGATGCGCAGATTATAAATTGGCAAGGTGGAAGTTTTGAAGTCTCTGAATCTTCCCCTGCATGGAATGATGATAGTTTATCGTTTTCTGTTCAAATTGAAACATCTTTAATTCCTATTCTTATTAGAGAGCAAGTTGCAAAGACTGTTCCAGTATCAGGAGAAAGGATATGGAAATTAAAAAGAGAACATCAAGAAAGCTTTGAATATAACCTTGATACAAATAAATTAAAACAAGGTGCAAGGGAATTTTCAGCACGAGAAGGATTCCGAAATTATTTACAAGATGAGAGAGTATGGATTGAAAATGAAATCGCTTTTGCAGTTAGAGGAGTATCAGGCCTAAATAAGGTTGAATTATCAATGAACCCATCATTGAGAGAGGCGTACCAACAATTATTAAATTACTATAAATTTAATAATACGCTTCCTAGTCTTTGTTTTGCGGATGATCAATTAAGAGAGCTATCTATAAGATACTTGAAAGCTTTTAACGAAAGCGTTGCTCATATACAAGAAAATGTAATGTTAAAAGAAGAAGAAAAGAATCTGTTTAAATTGGGAGTTATTGAAGAGGAACAAAGAGTCATACTGACACCGTTGCATCCTCTTAATGTTGCCTATCAGTTAAGTATTAATGATGAAATTAAAAACGAAATAGTTGAAATGCATATTTTAAATCGTTTGCATCCTAACAATCTATTGCCATATATATATGGACAGAATGATGAATTGTATAGGCCAGTTTCTCAAAATGAAGCGCCTGAATGGACTGTTTATGAACCGCTTCATAAGGTTGCGATTGGAGAATCTAATGCGTTTTTAGCTAATGTAGTTGAAGAAAAGCTTCAACAATTTGTGGAACATTTCCAATACTTATTTTTACAAGAATCTAAGTCTCCGATACGAATCAATGTGATTAATATAAATAATGATAAAGAAGTTGTAAGAGGTTTAGTACAGTTTATTAAGAAGCAGATAGATAAAAAAGGGCCGTCCAAAATTATACCAGTAGAGGTTGCTTTATATCATGAGGGTAATATACTAAGTGCTTTTGAAAAATTTTCTATATATGATGATGTTCAAAAATTCGAGGAGTTCTTTGAATTATCGTTAACATCAAAGAATCTTGATGCTGTAGACGTATTAAGGCTAATTCGAGAAAATGTTTTCTATTATAAACTTATTGGTACGAAAGAATATGGTTACGCTCATATTTCATTCTATAAAATGATTTCAAATGAGAAGCATGCGAAAAGTACAATGGAAGATATTGAAACAGGATTATCTTTAAATGGAATGTTATCATCCCTATCATCTATTAGTACAGAAGTAGATTATCGTACAGGATTTGGATTAAAAAATGTATTGAATAATGAAGATTTATTAATTCGAACTGCTATAGGAATGAATGAATTAGGAAGTAATTTAAATAATGATGGTACAAACCCTTACCGTAAGAATGAAACAATTGTTACGAGAACATCTACTTATGATGAACAAGTTCTAGAACATTTATATGAATCTTCTTATTGGGTAACATTTATTGAACCTAATGTAGGTTTAGATTTCTTCCAAGATTCATCACGTAATTTATTGGTCATTCACTATAGTGATCAATATTCTTCATCAAGCCAGTATGATGCAATTACAGTGACGGATAAAGCGAGACAATACCGAGCGGTTATTGAACAGTATTTAGCAGAAAAAGAAATTGTATCGACACCTGAAAAAATTAATACAGCTATTAGAGCTTTCAATAGTCTAAATGGTGAGTGGTTGCTAAGAATTATAGGAAGTAAGGGACAATTCTCAAGAGAAAAGTTAAGTATTATTTCAGCTGTGAAGTATATATTAAGTGCTTTAGATCATGAGAATATTTTATGGGTTCCTATCTCATTAGAAGAAATATTGCGTGTTGCTGGAGCGGTAAAATTAACGAAAAGTGAAGGGGTATTCTCTGCAAAAAATCTAGGCGGAAAAGGTGCACATAGTGACGATTTACTGTTAATCGGAGTAGAAATGCAAGATGATAAATTATCAGTGCATTACTATCCAGTGGAAGTGAAAATCGGCTTAAATCAAGACAGTGCTATTGCAAAAGCAAAAGAGCAAATTAATGCTACTAAGCAACTATTTGATACGCAACTTTCTAAAACAAGTGAAGATGGTTTACATGTATTTAAACATAAATTTTTCCGAAACTTCTTTGTGCAGTTACTGCTAGCGAATGCAGAGAAATTTATTGCAAATAACATTTGGCCAGAAAAATCTTATGAGAAAATTGAAGAACTAAAGAAAAGATTATTAAATGATGAGTATGAAATGAGCGGACATTTGGATGATAAAATCGGAAAAGGAGCAATTTTATCATTCAAAAAGGAACAAGCATGGAGATCTGTTAAAATTGAAGAAGATATTTTATTAGTGGAATTAACCGAAGAGGATGGATATGAAGGAGTAGTCGAAGAAATTGAGGCACTCAAAATGAAAATCCATTCTGGTGGAACTGATATTAATCCAGATAGATTATTGAATAAGAATCATGACCCCAATCAAGAGTTAAAAGGTTCTAGCAATAAAGTAGTTTCAACTGTACCTCCTTCTCAAGAAGTAGTAGAAGAAAAAGAAACAAAAGAATTAAAGGACATCCGCGTTTTGTTAGGGACAGTAGAGGGATCGACTCAAGAAATATATTGGGAATTCGGAAACCCAGAGTTAGCAAATAGACATATTTTAATCTCGGGTAAATCAGGGCAAGGTAAGAGTTATTTCATTCAATGTCTGCTTCTTGAACTGGCGCAAAATGGAATTTCTAGTATGATATTTGACTATACAGATGGATTTAAGAATTCTAAGTTAGAACCGGAATTTAAAGAGAAACTGCAAGATAATGTTGAACAATTCCTAGTAGCAAAAGACAAATTCCCAATAAATCCATTTAGAAGAAATCAAAAAGAATTGGATGAAGGAATTTATATCGATGAAGATAATACAGATGTTGCTGAAAGAATTAAAAGTGTATTTTCTGCTGTATATAAAGATTTAGGTATCCAGCAACAAAACGCTATATATGAAGCGGTAATGCGTGGTTTAGATAAATATGGCGAGGATATGAATTTAAATTACTTATTAGCAGAGTTGGAAGAAGATACTTCAGGACCGGCTAAAACAGCAAGGTCACAAATTAAGCCATTTATTGATAAGAATCCATTTAATCATAATGCTGTATATAATTGGGGAGATATACTGAACCAAAAAGGTAAAGTGTTTATTGTACAATTAACAGGCTTTAATAGAGATGTACAGCTTATGATTACAGAGTTTATCTTGTGGGATATTTGGAACTACCAATTGCATCACGGAGATAAAAATAAACCATTCCCAGTTATATTAGATGAAGCGCAAAATCTGGATCATAGAGAAAAATCACCGAGTGCCAAAATTTTAACTGAAGGAAGAAAATTTGGTTGGTCAGGTTGGTATGCAACACAATCATTAAAAGGGCAATTTACAACAGATGAAATTTCACGACTACAGAATTCAAGTCAAAAAGTGTATTTCATGCCACCAGAAAATGAGATTAGTGCCATTGCATCAAACCTTGCTCAAGATTCAGCTATGCGAAAAGAATGGGAAAAGCGACTTGCAACATTGAAGAAAGGCCAATGTATCACTTCGGGACCAATGTTACAGAAGGATGGTACGTTGAAGTCGGGGAGTCCTGTGATTATTAATATTAGTGCGTTGCAGGATAGATTGAAGTAATAATTTAATAGTGATATGTAAGTTTTAGAAAACCACCTTGAACGGTATATTTGTTTGAGGTGGTTTTTGTATTGTTAATCATGTTGAAAGCTAGAAATAATAGGAGGTCCTCCTTGCCAAGGCTTTTAAAATTTTTAAGTGACTTTCATAGAGAGTAAGGTGAGGGGAATTCGTGACTAGATAAATTCTTAGTATTTAAAGAGTCTGTATACGGTTGATCTTTTAATTTAGCGGAGATACAATAGGTGAATCATAAAAATGAAAGGGGGAAGAGGGGGGGATTTTATGATTCTTTTGAATAGTATCTCAATCTTATTTCTCTTCTATTGGTGTGTTGTGAATCAACATATTGTTGTTAAATGGAACGCTATTTTTAAGAAATTTAATGAAAATGTAGTGTTTGGGATATTTATTACATGTATGTTATTTTGGTTGGAGTATTTATTTCAAATGTTTTTTGATAGATAATCAGTTTTTTATCAGGTAAATAGACACAATGGAGTATGTAAGATATTTCATTGTGTCTATCTTTTCAGAACTAATTATAGTTTCTTTCTTGCACCTCCCCCAACGTCACCCCCTAACCTAAAGAAGATAAATCAAAAAGGGGGGACAAAACCAACCATGAAAACCACCACAAAAGAAAAAAGAAACACCATCATCATGCTACTACTCTCAGCCATAATAGGAATCTTTTCACCACTTCTCATGTACATCACGCTGGCATGGAAAAACGAAGTGTACAAATATCATTGCCGAAAGGCGTTCAACTTTCATTTGTTAATCTTTCTTCTATTTAATATTAGTACGCGTATTAGTGATGTTTTGTTTTGGATTTATCTTTGAGGTAGTTCAAGTGATCATTGTTGCGTGGAAAGTAATACGTGATGAACCGTATCGTTATTTCATTCGAATTCCGTTATTTAAAGAAGATAAGTACGCGTTGGAAGGAGAATAGGTGATGAAACAAGAAGTGGAGGTAAAGGGAAAGCAATTTTTTGTTATGGTTGCAGTGTTGTTTATTGCGATTTATATTGTTTTACGAAAAAGAATGTATGAGTACTTTTATGATGGTATTAGTGAGTATGAAAATCGTTATAGAAGGAATATTCCTTTTTTATTGCTTGTTATAGGTTTATTTCAATATTGTCGGCAGAATGAGATGAGTTTTTCTCGTATGCTTCAGTATGTGAGAGAGAAGTTAGCGGAGTAGGTGATGTTATGGCGTGGATGATTAGTGAGTTTGCAAGTATTGGGGATGTTACGGTGCGGACGCTTCGTTATTATGACAAGATTAATTTATTAAAGCCAAGCGATTATACTGAGGGAGGTCATCGGTTATATACAAAAGATGATTTGTATGTGCTACAGCAAATTCAATCGTTTAAGCATCTCGGTTTTTCGCTTGGGGAAATTCAAAATATTATATTACAGCGGAATGTAGAGACTGAAGATTTTTTAAGACAAATGCATTTTCAAAGGGAATTGCTTTTGGCAGAGCAAGAAAGAATTGCGAAGGTGCTTTCGCATATGGATGAGATGACGAAGAAGTTTCAAAAGGAAGAACGAGTGGATGTCGCTTTGTTTTCTTCGTTTTTGCAAACCTTCATATGGGAGAAAGAAAATAAAGAATGGTTAGAGGAACACTTTTCAACGGAGAGTATTCAAGCGTTTTATAATAATAAGGAATTAAAAGAAAAGTTTGATCGGCGTTTTATGGATGTGATAGGGAAGTTGAAAAAGTATAAGGAAGAAGAGAAGGATCCGAGTCATCATGACGTTCAAGTTACTTTGAAGGAATTTTTCAATTTAATAGAAGGAGTAACGAACTATCTTGATATAACTCAAAGTGATATAGAGGATATAATCCAAAAATCAGACCTTCCACTATCCGAATTCCCGGCTCTCTTCACAACCAAAGAAGAAAACTATATAAAAGAAGCAATCCAGCAGTTTAACAACTAGTTAAACTGCTTTTCCATTATAATAGAAGAAAAACCAAACGGAGGAAAAATCCCATGCCAACCTACAACAAACTAATTAGAAATAAAATCCCACAAATAATAAAATCCAACGGAAAAACATCCACAACAAGAATCCTAAACGAAGATGAATACATAGAGGAACTCTGCAAGAAAACACAAGAGGAACTAACCGAATACCTAGAAGCAGACACAAAAGAACATAAACTCGAAGAACTATCCGACCTACTAGAACTAATAAACGCTCTAGCCGAACACGAAGGGACAACACTAGAAGAAATCAACAACATCCGTAAAAAGAAAGCAGAAGAACGAGGCGGCTTTTCGGATCGAGTCTTCCTAATCGAAGTAACTGATAACTAGCCCCTCCTAAGCCCTTTACAAGCCCCTACCAAGTAATAAATAACTAAGAAAAAACATAACAAAACAAAAACAACAACAAACACCGTAGTAGTAGTCAAAAAAAATTTAAAATAACACGCCAAAAACCCGGCCCTCCTTCCTATATATAGTACAAAGAGGAAATTTTCATTTTTGAATTAGGACGGGAGGAATTAGGATGGCGGTGTATCGTAATGTGCAGGTGAATTTTTGGCAGGATGATTTTGTTTTGGATTTGACGCCGGAGGAGCGGTACTTTTATGTGTATTTGTTAACTTGTTCGAAGACGACGCAGTGTGGGATTTTTCCTTTTCCGAAGCGGTTAGCTGAGATGGAGACAGGTTATAATCGGGAGACTGTTGATAAGCTTGTGCAGCGCTTTGTTGATTATGGGAAGATTCTGTATGATGCGGATACGCGAGAGTTATTCGTTTTAAATTGGCTTCGTTATAATCCTGTGACGAATATGAATGTGGAGAAGTGTGTACTTCGTGAGCTGAAGGGTGTGAAGAATAAGGAGTTTGTACATATGTTTCTTCAGAAGTGCGTTGAGGAAGAGATGAATGTTCCGATGCTTTTAGCGCATTTCGGTATGCCGAGTGATTTGGCTGTGGATGATGTTGAGCCAGTTTGTGAGGAGACAGAGGAAGAAGAGGTTATAGAGGAGGAAACGGGGAGTCGTGTGTTTTCTTTTTATGAGCAACATTTCGGTAGTTTGTCTCCGCATACTGTAGAGGAACTGAGTGCGTGGATGGAAGATTTGTCAGAGGAGCTTGTGCTGAAGGCTCTTCAAATTGCGTTTGAGAATAATAAGCGGACGGTTGCTTATGTGAAAGGGATTTTGAGAGGTTGGCATGGGAAAGGATTTACGAAAGTGTGTGAAGTTGAGGCGGATACAGCTAAGTTTCGGAAAAAGGAGTCGTCTGTTAGTACGGGGGAGACGGAGGAGTTTTTGGCGAGGTGTGAGGAGTGGGAGAAAAATGCGCCGTCTGAGGAAGAGTTGCAGCGCTTTTTAGCGGAGCGCGGGTGGCGTCCATGAGTATTCAAAATGTGGAGGCGGAAAAGACGGTGTTAGGTTCTCTATTACTTGATGGAGAGCTTATTAAGGAGTGCCGTTTGACAGAGCAGTATTTTTCGATGCCAGTACATAAGTCTATATTTCAGTTAATGCGAAAGATGGAAGGAGAGGGGCAACCGATTGATCTTGTGACGTTCATTTCTAGGGTAGATCCGAAGTTTTTAGAGGGGATCGGGGGAATGGAGTATTTTATAGGGTTAATGGATGGTGTGCCTACTACTAGAAACTTCTCATATTATGAGGGGCTTGTTCGAGGTGCCTGGAAAATGTATCAGGCTGGTGTTCTCGGGCACAAGATGGGAGAGCGTCTTATTGCGGAGAAGAGTGAGAAAGTTATCGGTGAGACGATTACGGCACTTTGTGAGTTAGAGGAAAAAGACTCTGTATGTGAGTTTGATTTGAAGGATGCGTTAGTTGATTTGTATGAGGAGCTTCATCAAGATGTGAAAGAGATTACTGGTATTGAGACTGGTTATACATCGTTAAATAAGATGACGTGCGGATTGCAGGAAGGTGATTTTGTCGTTCTTGGTGCGCGTCCTTCTATGGGAAAGACTGCGTTTGCGCTTAATGTTGGACTGCATGCGGCGAAGTCTGGAGCGGCGGTTGGATTGTTTTCATTAGAGATGAGTAGTAAGCAATTGTTGAAAAGGATGGCATCTTGCGTGGGCGAAGTGTCAGGAGGTAGGCTAAAAAATCCGAAGCATCGTTTTGCGATGGAAGATTGGGAGAAGGTAAGTAAGGCGTTTGCGGAGATTGGTGAGTTGCCATTTGAGATTTACGACAATGCAGGCGTTACGGTGCAAGATATTTGGATGCAAACTCGTAAGTTAAAGAGGAAACACGGTGATAAAAAGCTTTTAGTCATTGTAGATTATTTGCAGCTTATTACAGGCGATTCGAAGCATAAGGGCAATCGATTTCAAGAGATCAGTGAGATTTCTCGTAAGCTTAAGTTATTAGCGCGTGAATTAAATGTTTGTGTAGTAGCGTTATCACAGTTATCTCGTTCGGTAGAAGCACGGCAAGATAAGCGTCCGCTTTTATCTGATTTAAGAGAGACGGGACAAATTGAGCAAGATGCGGATGTCATTATGCTTATGTATCGTGAGGATTATTACGATAAGGAAACGAAGCAGAAGGAGATGACGGAGATTCATGTGGCGAAGCATCGAAACGGACCTGTTGGTAGTTTTAAGCTGAGGTTTTTGAAGGAGTTTGGGCGGTTTGTGGAGAGGGAGAAGTAGTGAGAGGAAGGTGTTTTGAAAATAGCATGTGCATGTGAACCAAAGTTGTAACGCTAATTTTATAAGTTATATAATGAAGAAAATGGTAACTAATAGTTAAGGGGGATTAGCTATTGGCAGGGAATGATATTTCTTATCATAATAAAGATATTCTGATGAAGTTTTTAAGTGAATGTTATAGGGATAAAGGGCTTGAAGCATATGGGTTAAAAGGTTATCCAAGAATAAAAGAATTGTTGCTAAATGAATTTTCGAGAGTTCGTACAGATCAAAGGCGCTTAGATACTTTATTTGAAATGGAAGATGGTTCAATTTTAATGTTAGAGTATGAAAGTAATACCCGTTTCCTCGAAAACCATTTGAAGTATATGGATTATGCGAATCAAATTATGTATCGTTACTATAATAAGAGGAAAGAGTTACCGGATATTCGAATCGTAGTTATTTATACAAGTGAGGTAATGAATCCTATAGAAGAAATAGATGTATGTAGTATACGTTTAAATTCTAAAGCGGTTTTACTAAATGAATACAATGGTGATGCCATTCTTCAAAAGATTATTAGAAAAATGGAAGAAGGAAAATCTTTGACGGATGAAGAAACCATGAAATTAATACTTGTACCACTTATGCATAGTAGAGAGAAAAGACAAATTTTAATTGAAAAAACGATAGAAGTAGCAAAGTGTATCTCCGATGAGCAAGAACAAATTCAAGTTATTGCTGGGATTCTTGTAGCTACAGATAAATTTATTGATGAAGACTACGCGAAAAAGGTAAAGGAGTGGTTACGGATGACAAAAGTAGGTCGTTTATATGAGCAAGAGAAGCAAGAAGAAATTGATAAAGCACTTTCGGCAGCTGGAATGCTCTTTAAAGGAATGAGTGTAGAAGAAATAGCTAAAAAATTAGATGTAACAATTGAAAAGGTAAAAGAGTGGGAGAAGCGTTTATCTCATTAATCGCCGGGGGAATGGCAGCGTTTGTATAAATTTATATAAAAATAGCCGACTGTTTACTATATAATAGTCGGCTATTTTTATATGGAGAAGTTATTAGGTTTAATACGTAAATTTTTGATTTGCTCTTGAATATGTTCCTCATTTCCCCATAAAGAAAGATCTTCTCTCTGCAGTAATCCATTGCTGCAAGTCATCTTGGCTACGTCGGACAAGTCGATTTACTAAAACATCATGCCATACATAATCCTCTAATAGGTATATATGAACGGGGTCATCTGTATAAAAAGCAATATTACGCTCTTCAAGTGATGGTCCATAAATCATCTCTTTAGAATCTATCGATACAATAAACCAATGTTCTGTAGACAAGGTTTCTGTATAAGGTGTTATGCGATGGGCTTCTAGATTTTTAATGGGATTTTCAACATGTAGGGTAATACCTTGTATTGTAACTTTATCAGCTACTTCAGATAGATCTTCTTTTAACGCTTCATACATCTCATCCCACATTGAAATGACAATACGTCGTTCTGCTTTTTTTATTAATGCCTGACAATAGCTAATGATTGTTTGATTGTCTTTTAAAGTAATCACTCGATTATCTGTTTTTTCTTCGGAAGTTTCTAGTTTCTTTAATGAATCACTAATTCCTTCATAAGTAGACTGCCATTCTGTTTGCGCCTTCTGTAAAAAGATTTCAACAGGTAGAGGTGAATAGCGAGTGGTGTCATTTATTTCTTCCTTCATGACAATGCCTTTTTCTACAAGGTTACCTAAAATCTCATAAATTCGCGCTCTTGGGACACCCGAATCCTTACTCACTTGGTAGGCTGTGACAGGCCCTTGTTTAACAAGAGATACATAAGATTTAGCTTCATATTCATTGAAACCAATTTTTTTAAGCTGTTGCACTATGTAGTCCACTTTTTTCGTCCTCCGATGTTTGCTTTTATCCCGCTTTAACGGGCAGTAAGACTCCCACCTCAAAATTCAGCGGAAGCAAAGAAGTTAGGTGGGGGTCGGGCTGCCCGTAAAAGCCCGATTGGTTCAACTAATAATCAGTGGCCCCACTGATTAAAGTTTCACTTTATATTTCAACGTTACAATAACTGTTTACATTTAGCAAATTATTAGTTACTATTCGAATAGTGACTAAAGGGGAGGTTAATAGTATGGATTTTTATTTAGACCCATCTGTATTAATGATTTTGATTGTTTTTGGATTTGTAGCTGCATTTATTGATTCAGTTGTAGGTGGTGGTGGACTCATTGCTTTACCAGCTTTATTATTTACAGGACTGAATCCAGCAAGTGCAGTAGCCACAAATAAGCTAGCATCGACAATGGGAAGTGCAACTAGTAATATTGTGTTTTATCGTTCTGGTAATCTTGATTTGAAATCGGCTTTTAAATTATTTCCAATCACTTTTATAGGCTCTATAGTAGGTGCATGGACCGTTCATTTAATGAACCCAGAAGTACTGAAGCCATTGATGTTGATCATGCTCGGGGCAGTCGCTATTTATACGATATTTAAAAAGGATTGGGGTAGTATTTCTACTCATAAGAAATTATCTAGTCGACACGTCATTATTTTTACTTTCTTTGTTTTTGCTATTGGTTTTTATGATGGATTTCTAGGTCCTGGAACAGGCTCGTTTTTAATGTTTTCTCTTTTATTTATTGGATATGATTTTTTAAAAGCAGCAGGTAATGCGAAGTTTCTTAATTTAGGAAGTAATGTTGGTGCATTGTTGATATTTATGTATGTAGGGCAAGTAAACTATGCGTATGGTTTTATAATGGGGATTGCTCAAATTGCTGGAGGGATCGTTGGCTCCAAATTTGCTATAAAAAAAGGAAGCGGGTATGTTCGTGCTCTTTTCATTACAGTAACTTGTTTATTGTTAGCGAAAAATCTGTATGACTATGTGCAGTAAGTAATGTAGAAAAGGTTAACTATGCAGGCTACATAAATATAATAATTCTCTGTAACATTTTTTAGATGCTACCTTATTCAAAGATAGCATCTAAAAAAATTAAGGTAAGAGGGTGAAAATAATACAAACGAATATTTTCGGGGTATGTTTATGTACTTTAGCGAAATAACTATTCCATATTTTTCTTATAATTAGGCCGCAATACACTTTTAAAATCCACCTCAGCAATCAAAACACTTACTAATATAAGCGTCGCGCCTAAGTATCCTTTCCCAGTAAGTGTTTCACCTGTGAAAACGAAAGCGAAGCCTGCGGAAAAGACAGGTTCTAATGAGAAGATAAGTCCGGTATGTGTAGGCGTCGTGTATTGCTGGGCGATAACTTGCACGATGAATGCCACTGCGGTGCAAAATATGCTTAAGGCTAAGATGATTAGCCATGAGTTGGTTGTGCTAGGCAGTTTTGGCGTTTCTATAATAAATGAAAAAATAAGACTAAATAGGCCGACGAAACCTAGTTGCACTACTCCAAGTGCAATGGAATTCACATGTTTCGTTACGCTTCCAGTAATGATGACGTGGATCGCATAAAACAGGGCAGACAGTATGCAAAATATATCGCCGTTACCGATTTTGAATTCGCTAGTTAATGTTAATAAGCCGATTCCTATTATCGTTAACACAATTCCTACTATAACTTTCTTTTCTGGAATGTGTTTTAAAAATATAGCTGATAATATCGGAATGAAAATGACTGTGAGACATAGTAGGAAACCGGCATTAGAAACACTCGTATACTTTGTACCGAAAGTCGCGAAAATGTAAACGATAAATAAGACAGAAGCAAGTATAAATGCATATTTTACAGTTTTAAAATCGATCTTAAATAAATGTTTGTAAAATATTAAACCTGATAAAAGAAAAGCGATAATAAATCGTAATGCGATTAAATTATATTCTTCTATGCCATCAAGTCCAAGCTTTGTAAGTAGGATGGATGCACCCCAAAAGAATGTAACTAGTAGTAGTCCTAAATCCGCTTTTAATTGTAGTTTCATTTTTATTCCCTCGTTATGTATAAAATTTATAATCCCATACCCCTATCCTCATTTTTTATTTTAATATTAATTCTGAATATTTGTAACTTAAATTTATCGACGTTTTATTCCATCAAAAAAGGCTGTTTATAAAACAGCCTTTTTTGATGGTGAAGTTATTCCTCTCCAAACTGAAAAATATCCCGATTAATGAGTTGGTGGAGATACCTATCCATTTCAGCAGCAGAAACTTTTCTTTCACTTTTAAACCACCATGCGCTTAATGAGGTGATTGCCCCTGAATAAAATTCAATGATTAAATCATTGGGCATCGTATGATTTTTGTGCAGTTGATTTAACGCTTCTATTTCTTGTTTTCTCGTTTCGTGACTTAAATGCTGTGTTCGGTTAATAAATTGTTCATCAGACATTTGCGTTTCTAATATTTTACCGATTTCTTCATGGTGTAGAAATTGTTCCATTACTTGAAATGGTTTACTTAATCGATCTGAAACCGGTATTTCAGCAATCATCTTGCCGTATCGTTTAAATCCAAATGCTAATAAAGCATCTTTATCTTGGAAGTGTTTATAAAAGGTTGTTCGGTGTACCATTGCGCGGTCACATATTTGGTTAATCGTGATCGTACTATATTTCTGTTTTGATTGCGTCATTAATTCAAATAAGGAATCCCACAGTAATTTATGTGTACGTCTAATACGTAAATCAAGTTGTTTTTCATTATCATTCATCTACAATTCTCCTTTTTTGTAGATTAAATATACAGTGGCTGAAAATTGATTCTCCCTTTTTAATCTACATATGTATATTATATTACATGTGTTCTGGTGTATTTAAAGTTTTTTAAGTAAGAAACAGGAGGAGAATCTGTAAATGAATATGACAACTAAGAGCCCTGCAAGTGGCAAAGTTGATACTTCTAATTTGAAACATACCCCCATTTTAATTGCATTACTTTTAGGTGCAATGGTTGCATTATTAAATGAAACATTACTTGGAAATGCGTTAACGGTATTAATGAAAGAATTTGACGTAACGGCTTCAACGATTCAATGGCTTTCTACAGCATACATGTTAGTAGTTGGGGTTTTAGTTCCAATTACAGCATTACTTCAGCAATGGCTCACAACGAGACAAATGTTTTTGATCGCTATGGTAACGTTTTTAGTCGGTACATTAATTGCGGGATTCGCACCGACATTTTCCGTTTTATTAATTGGCCGTATCGTCCAAGCTGTAGCGACGGGGTTAATTACACCGTTATTAATGAATACGATTTTAATCATTTGTCCACCTGAAAAACGTGGTGCGACAATGGGATTAATCGCACTCGTGATGATGGCAGCTCCGGCAATTGGCCCTACATTATCTGGAGTAATTGTGGATTCATTAAATTGGCGCTGGTTATTCTATATTGTTATTCCTATCGTGATCATTTCCATTATGATTGGGATGAAGTACATTCAAAATGTTTCAGAGTTAACAAGGCCAAAAGTAGATTACCCATCTATCCTTTTATCGACATTAGGATTTGGCGGGCTTGTGTATAGCTTTAGTGCATCGGGTGATTTAGGATGGTCCGATGCAAAAGTGTATGGCACTTTAATTGTTGGGCTTATCTCATTATGTATTTTTGCCGTTCGACAATTGAAAATTGAGAATCCAATTTTAGAATTACGAGCATTTAAAGTTCCGATGTTTACATTATCAGTTGGATTAATTGTCATTGTGATGATGTCGCTATTTTCAACGATGACTTTATTACCGATGTTCCTGCAAACCGTTTTACTCGTTACAGCTTTTAAATCAGGAATTATCATGCTTCCGGGAAGTGTTATTAGCGCCATAATGGGACCAATCGCAGGTAAACTATTTGATAAATTTAGTCCGAAAGTTATTATCGTTCCCGGCATTGTCTTAGTAGGAATTGCAATGTTCTTATTTAAAGGCATTACTCCTGATACATCAATGTTACAAATTATTGTCATGCATAGCGTATTAATGGTTGGACTCATGTTTGTCATGACAGCACAAACATACGGTTTAAATCAATTAACACCAGATTTATATCCGCACGGAACAGCACTATTTAGTACGTTGCAACAAGTAGCTGGTGCAATTGGTACAGCTATCTTTATTTCGAAAATGTCTTCAGGAACAACTAGCTATATGGAGAGCTCCGCAAATCCACTGGATCCAGTAGAGAAGTTAAACGGTTTAACGTCAGGGTTCCAAGGTGCATTTGCACTTGGGTTAATCTTTATTATTGTTGCATTTATCGTATCGTTATTCTTAAAAGAAGAGAAAGAAGGAGTAAAGGCAGCGAGGGTTTTACAGAACGAACATTAAGGTTTATATAAAAAAGACATCTTTCCCTAGAAAAGATGTCTTTTTTATATTTTTTTCGTAACACTTGTTTTGGGTGTCTTCATACATAAGAATTGGTATGTACAATAATTATCCTTTTTGAGAATAACGATGCAAAGCCGTACTAATAACTAATAGTTCACCAGATGATTTAGTGACATCGTATATAGATCCTATTATGAGAATAGGCATAGTCATGATTATGAAGTTATTATATTTTTATTAAACGATTTACACGTTTTTTATAGTAACAATTAGAGACTCTTCAATAAAAAGGAATTTAATATGGTATTCTTTAGTTAAGATATTTAAATGAAGACAGGGGAAATGAAGATGGACAAGAAGCTAACGTATTGGCTAGCATCTATTATAGGGGGAGTAGTACTTGCAACTGGTATGACTTATGGAATGTTACAGTTTGCTGAAGTCCCGCTTGAGAGTGAGGACCATGTTTTTGCAGAGGTTAATAAAGAAGACACACTATCGAATGAAGCAGAAGTGAAAGGCTCAAATGCACAACTTCACATTACAGTAACTTCTACTGAAGAAGAAGTGATTTCAGCTATGCATAGCATGACTCATCAAAAAGTAAAAGCGTGTGAAGGAAAGGGAGCAACCCCTATGTCCAAAAAGAATGCAGAGAAAGTAAGAAACATTCTAAACGGAAACAATTTCAAGAATAAAGAAGAGCTATTAGAAATTACTGAAAGATGGGCAAATAGAGATTTTAGTAAAATTTTAGAAGAACATAACTATTTTATTAAACTTCAAGGTGGCAAGATAGGTGAAGCTACAGTAATGGATAAGATAGACGAGCAAGTATTCTGTCTCAATACTTTCGGTGATGATGTAACGGCCACATTAGTTAAATCAGGAGATCTTCAGCCACGTTAAAGTGTCTTTCTCAATTATAAGAAAAGCCTCAAGTATTCATATACTTGAGGCTTTTCCAATGGAAAGATAGGAATGATCCGAATTCCTTACATTAAGAACAAAGTGGAATTACTCCTAAACCAATTAATAAAGCTGCAGCAACTGCTGGAATTGGTACAGGAATTTGAATACCTTCTACAAACAAGAAATACTGACCACTTACTATTTTAAAACAAACTAATTGCATGGCTATTCCTCCCTTCTTTTAGAATTAATACATTATATTAATTTATCTATTTATTGTTATAGTCGAATTATTCATTTTTAAAAATATAGTTAATATGTGAATAGTTTTCGAAAGGACCTGCTCAATCAATACGAAAAAACATAAGATGAAACGAATCCATTAAAATACATGAGTGAACCTTAGTTTTCCCCTCTTATCTAAAGGAGGAACTATTATGGGTTACGGTGGTAGTTGTGGCGGTTGTGGCTTTTCTGGAGGCTTTGCTTTATTAGTTGTGTTATTCATTTTATTAATCATCGTTGGAGCTTCTTGCTTCTGCTAAAAACTATTGGAAAAGACACTCATATAGAGTGTCTTTTCTTTCGTGCAAAATGATTCCTGATAATATCCAACTGTATATAGTATACGGTATATTTTTCCTCATTAGACATGTAGAATTGTAATAATTACATTAACACCAGGAGATACAAAAACTTTCTTACTTGAGGATGTTTTCAAAGTATTACTGTCTCAAATGCTACTACAGCTAACGCTTTACTGATTCCATTATTTATCCAACAAATAACATATATTTGTTGTGATAAATCAAATTCATATTACTGTGAGAATAGTGATTATGGTTATTAGTAGTTATTAAAGAGGGCCTTGGCTCTTTTTTTATTTTCTTTCGACATAATATGACAATATACGAATTAATAGTTTGGTATTATTATCTAGAAATCTTACATTTATCTACAAATTATTATTGTATTTTTAATTTTTTAAATGTAAAATATTTCAATGTAAATACATACCATTTAGGGGGATAAAGAAATTTATGAAAAAATTATTAGCTTCAGCAACAGCGGTAACACTATTAACAGTGGGGTACAGTTCTTCTGCATTTGCAGCTAAGAGTCCTAATGATACAAAAAACTGTGGCCATTTTAAAAGTCAACAAGATGCTCAAGCATTCTGGGATCAAAATGGATATGGTGTTGGAAATGATCCGCACCGTTTAGATAATGATAAAGACGGCATTCCATGTGAGGATTATAAATATCCAAAGAGCACAAATACTACAACAGAAAATAAAGAAACTACTAAACCTCAAGAACAACCTAAACAAGAAAATACTAAACAGGAAAACACTAAACAAGAACCTGTTAAACAAGAAAATACTAAGCAAGAGAATTCAAAACAAAACAACCAAACAACAAATAATAAACAAGAACAAACTAAGCCTCAAACAACTGCAAAAGAAACAAAGAAAAATACTAATACAGTTGTGAAAAAAGAAACAAAAAAACAAGGTGAAAAATTACCTAATACAGCATCAAACGGTGTTACAATGATGCTAGCAAGCTTAGGATTAGCATTAGCTGGAGCTGTATTAATGTTCCGTCGTAAAAAGACAAACGCATAAAATAGTTCCTTAAAACGGCAGGAGAAATCCTGTCGTTTTCAAATGGAGTGATAAGAGTGAATAAAAAACAATGGATAGGCTTATGTTTAACTGTTATTGGACTTACTATCTTTTCTTATTATTTTCTAGAATGGTATAGTGCTAGACAATCAGCAGAGTCGTTGACAACTAACGAGGCTAAACAATATGAGATCTCCACACCTTCTAAAGAAAATGAAAAGCAAAACATCAATCAAATAGAGACAGAGATAAAGACTGACACTTCATTACAAGAAGAACCTGTACAAATTCCTGCTTCAAAGGTAAACCATCAGTTAGGAGATAAAGTAGCATATTTAATTATCCCTAAAATACAAAAGAAATACTCTATATATTGGGGAGCCGATGATAAAGTACTAAAAAAGGGTGTAGGTATGTTTGTTAGTGACTTAACTACTACACCATCTGGAAATGGTCATACAGTTTTAAGTGGACATAGAGATACTGTTTTTACCGAGCTTGGTCAATTAAAGGAAAATGACCAACTTATCGTGGAATATGAAAATAAAACATATACATATGAAATTAACAAGCATTGGATAACAGATTCAGAAGATCGAACAGTTATTGTAGAAAAAAGTGAGCCAACATTAACATTAACAACTTGTTATCCTTTTGACTATATAGGAGACGCTCCAGATCGGTACATAATTGAAGCATCTCTACTTTCCATTCATTGATGAGGATGGAAAGTCCAATACACATTAGTAAAATTAAAGTGGTTATCGAGTCGGAGAAAGGCACCTTAGAGTGTCTTTTTTTATGTAATTTAGTTGCCCATATGGAAAGTTTGTTATAGTTTTTTGTTTAGCGTGATTTTTTTCGAAATGCTGGCGGCACCCCATCGCTATCACCCTAACAGAACAGGTTGCTCTCAAAAGTTTTTTATACAGAATAACATCAAAAAATACGTCTTGAACAAGTGTTAAAAAAGAAAGCTGAAGGGCAAGTATACCCTTTTGGAATCTTTTTAAGAGAAAATGATAAAATGAAGATAATATTAGGGAATTGTGAGGATGATTACGTTGCTTACTTTAATAAAATTTGTAGTTAGTTATGCTACAAGTCTATTTGCTTTCATTTTTGGATGGTTCTTAATTTCATATATTTTTAATCCTAGCTTTATTCACCCGGACGTTTTACAGGGATTCATAAAAACTATCGTCACTTATGGTAGTATACCAGCTCTTATAGCTTGTTTACTTGGGGAAGTTTTATATAGGAAAATTAAACGATGTCGAGAGTTTCAATTTGGAATTCCTTTATTTATAGGACTAGCAGTTATCTATACACTTATACCATTTCTTTTTCTTTTTAATTTTTCTTTTTCATATTTCTTTGACTTCGTTGCACCTGTTATTATGGGTTCCTTAGCGTTTTATTTAGTACGTAGAAAAATATAATTTTCGTTTTGATGCATTATAATAGCTATCTCTGAATCACCAGTTTCAAAAAGCCTTTATGCAATGATGATTGCATGAAGGCTTTTGATGTTTTCTTATTTTTTTGTCTCGTTAACCCATGTAATAATGTCCTGGATGACGTATTCGGGAACGTTAGCAGGGATTTCGTATTCACTAGGAAGACTTAATTCTCCGTCACCCTCCGTGAAGAAATGATTCAATTTCGGGTATTTTTTGAACTGAACATTCCCGCGGTTTGCAAGCCCTTCTTGCCATTTTGTATATTCATTTTTTACTGTTACTTGATAATCGCGTGCTCCTTGCAAAATGAGTAAAGGCTCTTTTCGTGATTTTGCCTCTTCAACTGGACGCCACCTAGAAACATCATACATAAAATGAGGTGACCCAAAATTGTAGCCAGCTGGAGGATGGTCAGGATTGAAAGTAGGATCCTGAATAAAAGCAGCCTGTCTTTTTAGTTCATCGATTTCTTGCTTTGACGCCCCAAGGTATTCATACTGATCAATGGCAATGTCAGTCAAAGGGCGTGCAGGTGGTGCGAGTAAGATACTTCCTCGGACAAGTGAGGAAGGCGCTTTGCTCAGTATACGCGGCATTGTGCCGGCTCCTAGGCTATGTCCAAGAATGAAAATATTATTTGGATCAATGCCTTCCTGCTGCGCTGCTGATTTTGCTGCATAGATAGCATCATCTGTAGTGTCACGGTCTAACGTAACGGGTTCTGCACTCATCTTTAATGCATGTTCTAAGGTGCGTTTTTCATAGCGCAACACTGCAATTCCGTTGGATGAAAGGCCCACCGCAATGTCTCGTAAGATTTTTGTTCCCATATATGTGCTATCGCGATCATGGATGCCAGCACCATGAACAAGAACAACTACGGGCAGCTTTTCACCAGGCTTATGTTTCGGAACTGTTAATGTGGCTGGTAACGGATAGGTAGAATTTCCAATGACGATTTCACGTTCTTGATAGGAGTCAGGTTGATCATAGCTAGGATGGGGGATGGTAAAAGATTCCTCGGGTGGCCTTTCTCCAATTTCATCTACTTTCCCGCCAGGTGTGAATTTAAGGAGTAGCGGTATGGTAGTTCCTTCGGTAGCTGCTGGAATTTCTACCGTCTGATGGACCAAGTTTCGTTCTTTTATCACGGGGGTTCCCATGCTTTTTATCCCGCTCCAGCCACTTTTTGTCCACCAGTTTTGTAATGTGATTGCTGTAAACTTAGATTGAAAAGCAGTAGACGTCAACTGGAGTGCCTCTGCATACTTACCTTGCTGGAGATATTCAAAAAATAATGATGTACGCTCCGTTAAAGAGACTAGTTTCTTTTCAGCAGATTGTTTCTCACGTGTATCTGCGTGAATAGTTGTTGTAAGCGGGAAAGATGAAACGCCTAAAGAAAAGAGTAGGGTAAAGGTAAGTACTGATCTTTGTATTTTCTTTTTTTTATTCATGTTTTAACCTCCAATATGTGATGGTAAAAAACAGGTAGGGTAATTAGGGTTCTGGTGCGAAAACTTAAAAATATTTGCAAGCAATCTCCAAAACTTGGACATACTCATATTATTATTCTAAAAAAACGTAGATTTCTTCTCTTGTCACATGCATATTAATCCCAGAAATAATCTTTCTTCCTTCACTTTATATTTTGATTATACGAAACAAAGTTCTCGTTTTTCTTACTTGATACTTACAAATTCCTTAAGTAGGGGATATTTTAAAATCTTAGCTTGATCAATATGTAGAAGTACTCCTATGTTAAGAGATAGCTTAAGGACCAAGGATTATATTGTTTTTATGAAGAGTTGATGTTATGTTTGTTTTGTAACATATGGTGTTTTATGTATGTAGGAGGATTTATTGAAGAAATTATTAATATTTTTTTTATTAGCTACATTTTGTCTACAGATTACAGGATGTTCTAATAATATGGGTACACTAAGGGAGAAGTCTAAAACTTCAGCACCTGTGAAGTCTAAACGCATCAATAAAGGGTGGTACAAACATATGTAATAGTTTGTATCACCCTTTGTTGATGTTAGAAGTCATAAAGAAAAGGTTGTAGATATTTTTCATAAAGAAAAGACACCCTAAGGTGCCTTCCTTCGACTTGAACCATCTTAATTTTAATAATATATTGGACTCCCATCCAAATATTATTTTACCATGTTAAGTTGTTTTATTCATTGAGAAATATAGTTTTAACCTATATTTAAAAGAATTATATCGATTTGAACCAACTAATAATTAGGGGGAAGCTGACATGCTGAGCTAATATTATACTATCCCCAGAACGGAAATTATGAGCAATATGTATATGAGTCACATATCAAAAAAAAAGACACTCTCAAGAGTGCCTCTCCTTAGCAGCCGAATCCGCCGCCCCAACAGCTAGCGCCAACGATGATTAATAAGATGAAGAGCACAACAAGTAAGGCAAATCCGCCGCCGAAACCACAGCCTCCACCACAACTACCTCCATAGCCCATATTAACTCCTCCTTCCATAAAGACCATTTATTAATGGATTTAATTTAATTTATGTTTTTAAGGGTGAATGGAGCAGGTCCTTAAAAAAATAAAAGAACTTTGGAAGTTAAAAAGAGTTGACGACCTTATTTTTGTCACCGGTATTTCGTCTGCTACATATTGTATTTTATTCTGTGTATTGGGGGGAGGAGGATCTTATGGCTAATTCTGAGATGATTTTACGTTTACTTACGGATTTAAAGATTGAACAGCAAGCCTTAAAAGAGCAGTTGGAAAAAATACAAACAGCTGTGAATACTCTTGAAGAAAAATCAGCAATTGTGAAAGAAAAACCAAAGACTATTGAAGAAAAACCAGCTGTTGCTGCTGCAAAGCAAAGAGCTCATTCTGGACACCCAACATCTTTTCGTGCTTGGAGAGCATCTGCTCAAAGAAATTCATAAAAATATAAGAAAAGAAGACATCTAGTAAGATGTCTTCTTTTGCTTGTACAATCCAAATGAGTTAAGAAGGTATATCCATATTGCTTTAAAAATAAGAAGAAAATAACGATTGTCGACTCCTATTTTAGTATAGCGTATAATAATCTATATATTTATGTAATTTTACATAAATATATAGATTATATAATATAAAGCGTATATATTTTAGTTGTCTGTTATTTGTTTTAATTCATTTATTCTTATTATTTTTTAAGAGCCCCAGTAATGGGGCCTTTTTATAATTGTGTTAAAGTGGAAACCCCTCAAGCATAAAGAGGGGTTACATAACTAGGAAAATAGTTATTTGTGTTTAATGAGATGAAGTTCAGGATGTTGTTTTTGAATTTCTTCTAAATGATTTTCGCTTTTGCCTTTTAAATTTTGATCGAAGAAGCTAGTTACAAGTTTATTAATCAGTTTGTAGTTTGTGGCTACATCTTCGTCTGGTTCATTAATAATAGGTGAAAATGCTGCTAAATCTGTAAAACTAGTATGGTTTGTTTTTGGAATTACCACTGTGTACACGCCCGGTTTTTCAATCGTTTTATTTCTTAAATAGGATATTTCCAATAGTTCATTTTGGATTCCGGTTGTCTTTTGATTCTTAGCTTCTTTCATATAATGAATCGTAGCCTCAGCATTCATCAACATGAATGGTTTCTGAGGACCGTCTTTAGGCATTGGATCGCCAAACAATCCGCCATCCATATCAATTGCAGCTTTAATACGCGTATCCTTTACTAACATTTGTGCGGAAGTTGCTCCGCCAAAAGAGTGACCGAACATTCCAATTTTGTCATAGTTAATTAAGTCTGCAATAGTTTTAAAACCTTTATCGAAATTACCTTCTATTACTTCGTTTAAAACAAAAGTAGTATCCTGTTCCCATTTTTGAACTATGGTATTTAAGGCCGTAGGTGTATTTTCAATTGGTATAGAGTCTACACGGTTTCCGTTAGGGAAAATCGTTGTTGCTGCATATCCTGTGAAGTTAAGAGCAATGATTACATAACCTTGACTAGCTAGCTCTTCTAACTGGAATGTATTTTGTTGACCATATAATCCCATCCCATGGCCGAATAAAAGGAGGGGGAATTTTTCTTTATCTTGAAGGGGCTTAGCATCTTGATAAGAGTGTGTTTTTGTTAGCCCTAAATGTGTCGTTACGATATACGGTGCACCGTTTGTTACTGCCAATTGTTCAGCCAGCTCGTTTATGTTCTCAAAATAGGCAGAAGGATTCCCTGATCCCTTTTCGGCAGGATAGTATACTTGTATCATTAACTCACGATTTCCATGATTATTTGGTACAGTTGTTTCTTTTCGATTTGTATCAATTAAATGAAAAGCTTTCGTTCCTACTGTATATTTTCCAGTAGGCTCTGGGAGTGTTATGATTGGAAAAAGTAAAGGTAATGTAAACATTGCGATAGCAGTTACGATAATTCCTAAACCTTTTAAAACTTTCATCACTAACTTTTTAGAAACGGCTGTAGTTTTTGGTTTCAAAAAAACTTGTAATGTTAAAACGAACAATAAGAAATAGGCGGGAATCATGCGCCAGTTTGCACCAATTACAATGATGGTGACAAATAATAATGCATAATTTATTAGTAAAATGACTCCATTTTTTTTCGTCAAACCCCGTTTGATAAAGATGGGAATGATACTAGATAAAAGTAATACAGCAACAAAAATGATTTCTAACATTTTTAGCTCCTTTCCTAATCAATATAGATATAGATTGATAATTTACAACCTTCCCAATTATATAACTATAATTGATGATTGTATGCATGTAAGTAAGTTTAGAATGTTTTTATATGACATTTAAAAAAGTACTCATACGAGTACTTTTTCTTAAATGAATTATTATTTATTTTTAAACCGTTCCCCATAAATGATAAACCATTCCACTTACAAAAAATGCTAATCCTAAAAATAAAACAATTAAAGCAAGCACTCCATTTTTATTATGTTCCATAAAATAAGCTCCTTTTTCATTTACTTACATACAAAAAGCCTTTAGTCGTAATTATGGCTAAAGGCTTTAATCTTCATACTTTGTAGTTTATAAAAAAGTTGCACTTCTGTATTAATCTGGAATATGATTATTTAAAGAGAAGGTGATGAGTACATGCAGGAAATAAAACAATTCCCGCTTATATCTGGAAATCCCTCATTAGATTTAGTAAATACAGAGCTAGTTAGGCGTGGACAACGTTATGATTTATTAATAACAAATGAAGATGTATTAGAATGGCTATATGTAATAAAGGTTAATCTTCCTTTTTGGAATGAAAAAACACTTATAGGAATTCAGAAGCGAATGGATCAAGTTACATCTAGCATATTAGAGGTAAGAGAAGTATTGAGAAAACAGTTTGAGGCAATTGCTGATCAGCAAGAAATTTCTAATGATTTTATTACGTATTTAGAAAAACAAATTGAGAAGGCACCATTTACATATAAAATCATTGAACAGCAGCTAGTATCTATCCCAGTTGGAGAAATCGAGGATGTACTCGCATCGTTAATTGCATTTGATGCTTTAACGTTAATAGCAGAAAATAAGCTGATTTCCCTTAAAAGATGTTCAAATCCTGACTGTGTTTTATTATTTATAGATAAGAGTGGAAAACGAAAATGGTGTTCTATGAAAATATGTGGGAACCGGAAAAAGGTAGCAAAATTTCAGGATCGAAAATTTGAAGAAGTTTAGAGAATCAACTTATAACAGTTGATTCTTTTTTTGTATTTTAAAACTAACCCCTTAAATTAATATTTACAGGTTAGTTATGTCGGGTTATAATTGTTGGTAAATAAAGGAGGAGAACGATGGATAATATAACAGCAACTAAGCAGAAAGATCCTCAACCAATAAGTGTACGATATTTTACAAAAATGAAAGGGAAAGGAAGAAGCCCATTACAAGTAAATGTAAAGGACTCTTTAACGGGACTACTAGGGGGATTTTTAACAATTCTTACCTTAACATATTTAACGAGCATAACCTCTACAGAATTATTAATGGCTCCATTTGGTGCGAGTTGTGTATTAGCGTTTGGAGTTTGGAATGCGCCATTATCTCAGCCGCGTAATATTATTGGAGGACATTTGATTTCAACTTTCATTGGTCTATCAATATATCATTTGTTTGGGTATGAATATTGGACAATTGCTTTAGCGGTGGGGATGGCAATAGCCGTTATGATGTTAACGAGAACGACGCACCCTCCGGCAGGCGCAGATCCGATTATCGTTATTTTAGGGGCAAACAGTTGGAGTTATTTAGTAACACCAGTTTTAATTGGCTCCGTTGTTATTGTAGTTATTGCTTTATTCATTAATAATATGAGTAGTAAAAGAAGTTATCCAACTTTTTGGATGTAGTTTGTGAAGTGAAAAATAATTTAAGTGAGTATTCTATTCTTACTATGTTTTATTTTTTATATAGTAAAAGCCTTAGTCGTAATTGCAGCTAATGGCTTGGGTTCTCATACTTTGTAGTTCATAAAGAAAAGACACTTTAAAGTGTCTTCTACAGATTTGAATTATTTAATTCATGTAATTAATATTCGTTAGCATAAAACTCTTTTATTAATTTTATTTCATTTGTATCTGGATTAAACTTAAATATTTTAATTTGATTCGATTCATCTTTGTATGCAAATGTATTCTAACCCACTTGGGTCATATTGCTGGTGTTTAAAATAGGATCGCTACCGTGATCAGTAATTTCCACAGTTTTCTCCCGGTCCCAGAATGCAATGACAATAATCAAAATGATAAGACATACCCGTATAAAACGTAATTCTCTTGCAACAGGATGTTCCATCTGTTTGTCTCCTTTACTGTTTGATAGAGTGTGTTTATAAAAGAGATAATTCCTAGGAATATAAATAAAAAAGACACCGTAAAGTGTCTTTTTTATTTTAGTTATGCGCATTACTTAATAAGACGCTAGTTCCTCAGTCTGGCTATGAGTAACTATGTAGGGTGATTTCATTATAACATTTTAACCAGTAATGGGTCTATATGGAATTTAATTGTTTTTCTTTTTGATTATTCAGAACGATTAATTGGGTATTTGGATGAAGGAAGCAGTGACTTAACTTGTTTTAGAAGAGTGTTTAGATGAGCTTGATATAGATGAAGATTTAGATGCTATGTTCTTATACATTGGTCTTGCAGCAATATAACTGGAGAAAGGAGAGGGGGCTAATCTTGAGCTTTGGAAAGAAGCTGATATAGAAGATTATGAAGAGAGAGAAAGTTTTACATACATTAAAAGCACAACTGATAAAGTGTAGAGTTATATTTCCCTTTACACGAACATAACGGTATAATATAGTTAAGTTAAGTGAACTTAACTATTAAGTGAAATAAAAGCATGGAGGAATAACGCTATGACTAGAACGTATAAAGAAGTAATTAATGAAATGAACCGAGCTTATAATGAATTCTACATTTTACTATTCCAGGAGTTAAAAGATGAGTTCGGTCTTACAGGACAGCAAGAGAGCATGCTATTTCATATTAATTTAAATGAAAACACGACGGCAAATCACATTGCGACTACTTTTAATGTATCAAAAAGTGCCGTTAGCCAAGTTTTATCGAAATTGGAGAAACAGAAGATGATTTCAAAACAAGTAAACCCTAATAATAAACGGGAGTATTTTCTTACACTTGGTCCAAACGGTAGTAAGTATATAGAGCGGTTGTCTGAGTTAGATGATGTATTAATTGAGAAATATTTTTCTAAAATCGATATAAACGCCCTAGAGCAAATGACAGATACGTTAACGAAAATAAATAAAGTGATATTGGAAGAAAAGCAGAAGGATCTTGATTGTAATGAGTAAGAACGTAGATGAAGCAATTAGTAGAAAGGAGGAGAAGTGCATTATGAGTTTCATACCAAATATGATTACGATAGCAAATTTTGTATGTGGGCTTTTAGCTATTTACGCTGTTTTCGTTCACGATATTTATTTGGGAGCAGTTTTTATTATTACAGGTATGCTGTTTGACTTTTTTGATGGCATGGTCGCTCGGAAACTGGATTCTGTTTCAGAAATTGGTGGAGAGTTGGACTCATTTGCGGATTTAGTTACTTTTGGTGTGGCACCGTCTATTCTTGCATATAGTGTCGCTTTAAAAGATTTGCAGTCTATCGGGATGATATGTGCACTTGCTTACAGTATTTGCGGAATGCTTCGGCTTGCAAGATTTAACACACAGCAAAGCAAACTCCCGACCTTTATCGGCATGCCAATCCCATTCGCGGCAATGTGTCTCCTCATTTTATGTTTTTTAAAGAATCCAGTTTCCGTGGCGTTTGGTACATGCGTACTCGCTTATTTAATGGTGAGCAAAATCAAATTCCCTCATTTTAAAAAAGATATAGCTGAAAGCTTGAAGCCTGGAAGATTGGATTGATGATACGGAATTACAATGAGAAAGATAAAGGAGAATAACATGATTCGTATGGCACTAAGATCATTCAACATACAAATGTATTGTTTGCTAGGTGTAATGTTATTGGGATGGTTAATGACACCTTTTTCAGCCCAGTTTGTAGGGATAAGCATTGGCCTTTTAGTGAGTATGTACTGCGCCTGGATTTTGGGAAGGCGTATTGAAAAGTTCGGAGATAGCATTGTAAAAAAAGAAAAAGCACCGATGCTCGGAATGATAAATCGATTCGCAGCAGCAATACTCGGTGCGATTATTATGTATGAAATTGAACACGATGAATTCATGTGGACATTCGCTGCTGGAATTATGGGTGGGTATTTCTTGGTTATTATTAATTTGGGGTATTATAGTATGAGGGAAGCGGAGGAATAAAGTTTCACTTTATTATAAAGAAAAGACACCCATATAAGAGTGTCTTTTCTGATAGTTTTTTAGCAGAAGCAAGAAGCTCCAACGATGATTAATAAAATAAACAGTACAACTAATAAAGCAAATCCTCCAGCAAAACCGCAGCCTTCGCCGCAACTACCACCAAAACCCATAATAGTTCCTCCTTTTAATAAGAGGGGAAAACAAGGGTACACTCATGTATTTTAACGGATTCAAATTACTTTATGTTTTTTACGCAATAATTGAGCAGGTCCTTTGGAAAATAAAAAAAGACACCCTAAGGTGCCTTCTTCCGACTTGAACCATCTTAATTGTATTGCGTCGTTATCATATAAGAAAAAAAGACATCAATTAAGATGTCTTTTTTTCTTTGTAAAATTGGTGTTAAGAAGGTATAACCTATGAATAATATAACAATCATCGAGTAAGTTTATTATAGCAGCGATAAATAGGATTTTTATATGCAATATTACATATATATAGATTTATTTATGTTTTATTTGTATATTTTAATTGTCTGTTCCTTGTTTTAATTCGTTTAGTTATATTATTTTTTGAGTGCTCCAGCAATGGAGCCTTTTTTAGTATTCTATTTTGATGATGTTCCATAAAATTAGCATCTTTTAAGGCTGTTTTTATATAAAAAGCCTTTAACTTGTATTTATAGCTAAAGGCTCTGAGTGTCATACTTTATAGTTTATAAAATCTTATAAGAAGAATAACCAGTATTTTATATAGAATTTATCCCGCTATTTGCCGGGCTGCCCATAAACACCCGATTGGTGAGAGCTGATTAAAGTTTCACTTTATAATGTTTTTTATCCAATTTGGAACTGAAATGTACTAGCTTGATAATGAAGCTAGGTTATTAGAAGTGAAAAATTTTAGTTTTATTATAATTAATAGAAATGAAAGTAGTGTAAATATAAATCCACTCCAAATAAGTTGGTGAATACCTAAGTTTGAAATGAACCAGCCTCCAATAGTTGTTCCTAGAGTAATTCCGAGATTTGAGAATGAAACGAATAGGCTATTACCAAATTCGGGTGCTTCTCTTGCTTCACTTATTAACCATGTTTGACCAACAATTAATCCACCAGCATGCACGATTCCCCAAATGAATACCATAAAAATCATTGGAACAAGATAAGAACCTAAATAATAAACCAATATGTAAACAATAGAATATAAAATAGGGAACGATATTACTGTATTTACTATGCTTCTTTGCAAGAGACTACCAAATAAATGATTGCCTAAAATCATAACTATACCAAATATGAATAGCATGATACTGATGAGCGATCCATTCATGGAAGTTACTTTTGCAAGGTATTCGGCGAAGTAGCTGTATACGGAAAACATGGCTGCAAAAAGGAATGTGACAGTTAAAATATTTAACCATAATCCTGGTTTGCCGAGTATACGGATTTGTTTGCCGAAAGACATTTTTTCTTTAACGGGCATAGAAGGAAGTGAGATTAGTATTCCAATGAATGCAAGGGCGTTAATAAACGCTCCGAATAAGAAAGCAACTTCTAATGAAAATTGATCTGCAAGGTAAGAGGTTAATGGTACACCTAGTGCAAAGCCAACCGTAATTCCCATGAAAACTTTTGTAACCGCTTGACCACTCTTTTCAGGAGGGACAAGTTTAGCAGCAGTTACAAGAGCGATTGAAAAGAAGAGTGGGTGAAGTGCTGCAGGTAAAATACGAAAAATAAGCATGATTTCAAATTGTGTTGTATAAGCGTAAATTATATTTGAAATAACAAAAACAAAGATTGCTATTAATAAAATTATTTTACGATTAATACTAGAGACGAGCAGAATTAAAAACGGACCAGAAATAGCAACGACTAGTGCGAATATACTTACTAAAAATCCTGCTTGTGCAGTTGAAATGTCAAATTTCTGAGTGATTTGTGGTAATACACCGACAATACCCATCTCGGTAGTAATAATTCCAAACACCCCTATTGCTAGTGTAAGAATAAGTAAAGGACTTACTTTTTTCATTTGTAAAACTCTCCATTCTTCTTATTATTTTGAAAGTGAAATCGATTTATTAACAAAGAAATGAGCATGATTGGATGTCAATAGTATTAGAATTATGTAATGTTAACCACAAAAACAGATATCTAAATAACTAGATATGATGTGTTGAAAAAAATGCTCCTTTCTATGTTTCTTGCTTTTATAGGTAGCGAAGTTTTAAAAAGAATGTATTAGGCGGCTATATAAAAGCAGAATGTGTGAAAGCAAATAATCAATTGGTAGGTTGATTATTTGCTTTCACTTTATAATTCATTTTGAACGTATTCAGAAAACGCTTGTATTGTTTTTTCATTTCGACGATAATATGTCCATTTTCCAATTCGGTCAGAGTCTAGTAGTCCTGCCTTTTTCATAGTTAATAAATAACTAGAAATAACCGATTGGGCTAAGCCAGTTTTAAGCTGAATATCTCCTACACACACTCCAATCTGAAAATTAATCCCTTGTTCTAAATAAGGTTTTTCGTCGAAATGGTTTTCTGGATTTTTTAACCATGATAAAATTTGACATCTTGTGTCATTTGACAATGCTTTATAAATTAATGAAGGTTCCATAAGGATATTATATCTACTTTTATAGATTTGTAAATGGGTTTGTGTGATTTTAAGGGAAGAAGGTATAGTTTATACCCTCGAATAGGAATAAGGTGCTCTTGATCTGTACCCTTTGTAAAGGACATTTTAAAAAAAGTTAGGCAACCTAAAAAGATGATTTCTGTATGCAAACAGAAGTCATCTTTTTTTAATTCTATTGATAGCAAGAGTGATTATAGTACGTCATATATTTCTTAATTTCATGTTTTAACTGAACAAACGAGTCACATGATTTTATATATGCTTTATCGGTTAAAGTACTACGAGGATTACGTGCAAAAATGATAGTATTGTTAGGTTTAAGCATGTTGTTGCCTAGCTATCAATGGCGGATTCTTAAGAAGAGTAATAATAAAACCAAACTGAAGATTTAAGAAAAATTTTATGTTTACCCCACTCTTTATTTTAAAAGTTTTTCCTATCCTATAAATGAGTTGCATCATGAAGGAGACTAAAAAAGACAAAGTCATAGATGAAAATGTAAAGTTAGGGGATTCTACATGGATACAGGAGTTTTGATTAGTTATTTGTATACTTATTTCTTTACTATTATGTTTTGTATTGTGTTTCAAATTGGAGTTTATTTTAAAGCGAAAAGAATTATATCTATTCGGCATTTTTTATGGGTGTATGTTTTTCTATTCTACCTTTCGTTAGTGTATAGGGTGACGCAGATCGCGACTGTATGGGATATAAGTAGATATGAAACGTGGATTCGTGTAAGTCAAATCAATTTGACTCTATTTGATACGGCAGGTAGTACTACGTATCTTTTGAATATTGTACTGTTTATGCCGTTAGGTTTTTTATTACCGATGATTTGGCCGCAGTTTAAAAAAATAAAAAACACCGTATGTGCAGGATTCTTTTTTTCACTGGCAATTGAGTTAAATCAATTACTAAATAATAGAATTACAGATATTGATGATTTATTTACGAATACCCTCGGGGCAGTTATTGGGTATTTATTATATAGAGCTTTTAAAATGATATTAAGAAGAGAGGGGAAAAAGCTTGATACCAACTCTTCTCTAGTTATAAAATACGAGGCTGTTTTTTGTTTAGTGTGTTCATTTGTAGGGGCGATGTTAATTTATCATCCAGCTTTATTTGGAAGACCTGTCATCATTCAGTGAGGTGATTACGAATTTCTTTTGAACGCTCGTGCGATATTTCAATTTGTAAAAAGCCTTTAACTTGTTATAGTTAAAGGCTTTTATCATCATGATTTTTATTTACCAATTACCCACTCTAACATCCGCTTTCAACCACTTCACCCAATCCAAATCCTCTACCTTAAGCAAACTGAGCGAAACACCCTTCATATCTAAAGAAGTTAACAGCGTACCAACCTTTACGAATGTAACTTGTAAGCTTTCCAATTCACATAAACGGCGAATGTCATTTGCAAAAATGTATTGTTCCATTAATGGAGTTGCGCCGAGTCCATTAATGAGGATAGCGAAGTTATCTCCTTTTCTCCAGCGATAAATGCTTTTTAGTTTGTTCATCAGTTCAATCGCTAATATTTCAGAAGAGGATAGTGCTTCTTTACGGTAACCTTTTTCTCCGTGAATGCCGACGCCATAAAACACTTCATCATCGTTTAATGTGAATGAAGCTTTTCCTTTTACTGGATCGTTGGCAGGGGAAAGGGCAACTCCTAATGTGTGTAAGTTTTTGATGACAGCTTGCCCGATTGTTGTTAGTTCTTCTAAAGAATGTCCACTCTCAGCGGCCGCACCTAATATTTTTTGGACGAAAACAGTGCCAGCTACGCCGCGTCTTCTTTTATTAAAGGAAGCATCATCTTCAATTGAAATATCGTCATTTACGATGATATGGTCAACTTTTCTCCCTTCTTCTTGAGCAATTTGCTTTGCTGCTAGAAAGTTTTCTACGTCATCTTTAAAGTTTTTGATGATGAATAGTATACTTTTATCTTTTGGTATGAGGCGAGTTGCCGCCGCAATTTGTTCCACTGTAGGCGGAGTGAAAATACTGCCGTTTACTGCCGCTGTAAGCATACCTTTTCCTACATAACCAATATCAGCAGGTTCATGTCCGCTACCACCGCCGCTTACAATAGCGACGTCTTGCTTCATTTTTTCGATATCTTTTACATAAATGATGTTATTTGTTTCATCGTAATTTACTTTGTCGTTATGTTCAAAATAAAAGCCATGCAGCATATCTTGAACGATATTTTGTACATCATTCATAATCTTTTTCATTGCTTTTGCCACCCTTTAATTACTTTGCTGATTGCTCAAGTAATAGTAGTAATTGATTGTTTATCATATTTTTCATAAGAGAAGACATAACGGATGGATCTACTTCGCACTTGCTTTCAATCCAATCTTTTATCGTTCCAACGAAGCCGTGACTATAAAAGGAGGCAATCGTATTTTTGGTCTCATCAGAAAGGCTGAATCCACAGCTCACAGATAATTCATCAATAATCTTCATATATAAGTTTTTCGTATGCTCAAATAAATAGTGATTAAACGAGTTTTGCTCAATAACTTTAAAAGCATTTCGGTAAAATTTTTGATTTTCATAAAAGTAATCAAATAATAAATCGAAAATGTTTTCCCATTTTTCATAATCGAGAAAGTCTATAATATTTTCTTTCGTTTCTTCTCTATAAATCCAGCTTAATAGTTCAAATTTATCTTTAAAATGATAATAAAAAGTTTGCCTACGCATTTGACAGTGTAACATAATATCGCTCACTGATATTTTATGAAACGACTCTGTTTCCATTAAATACTTCAATGAGTTCGCGATTATCTTTTTAGAAATTATAGAAGAGGTCATCTAAATCATCCCTAGAATGTAATTAATATAAAAATCCTACCCATAAATGAGAGCGGTGTCTTTAGACAGATTGTCCATTTTGTCCGTTTACTATAAAACGCTTTCATTTTAACATGAGTAGTAAGAAGAAGATTTCAAATATATCACAATATATTAAAGGAATTGAGGGAGAACTACAATGAAAAAGATTACAAACAAACCAGAAACATTAGTAATGGAAATGTGTAACGGAATGGTTATGGCTCACCCAGAGCTTGAGCTTTTGAAAAAATATAAAGTAATTAAGAAGAAAGAAATGAACGAAAATAAAGTAACGTTAATTAGTGGAGGCGGTAGTGGTCACGAGCCGGCACATGCAGGATTAGTCGGAAAAGGAATGTTAGATGCGGCAGTGTGCGGAGATGTGTTTGCTTCTCCTTCGCAAATTCAAGTTTACCAAGCGATTAAAGAGACAGCTAGTAAAAAAGGTACGTTATTAATTATTAAAAATTATAGCGGCGATATTATGAATTTCAAAAACGGTGCGCATTTAGCGACGGAAGATGGAATTGAAGTCGACTACGTAAAAGTGGACGATGATATTGCGGTAGAAGATAGCCTATATACAGTAGGACGCCGCGGCGTTGCGGGAGTTATTTTAGTTCATAAAATTGCCGGCGCAGCAGCGGAAGCAGGTATGGATTTAGGAGCGGTGAAAGCTGTAGCAGAAAAAGCAGCGGCTAACGTGCGCACAATCGGTTTAGCGTTAACGTCTTGTACAGTTCCAGCGAGCGGATCACCTACTTTCACACTTGCAGAAGATGAAATGGAATACGGCGTAGGTATTCACGGCGAACCAGGAATTAAGCGTGAAAAAATGCTGTCGGCTGATGAATTAGCTAACCGTATGACAAATGATTTAATGAAAGATTTAGGAGTGAAAGATGGCGAGGAAATCGCACTTCTAGTTAACGGTTTTGGCGGAACACCACTTCAAGAACTTTACTTATTTAACAACGCAGTTACGAGAGAACTAGCAGCTAGAAACATTAAAATTAATAGAGTATTCGTCGGTAATTATATGACAAGTATTGATATGGCTGGTATGTCTTTAACGGTAATGAAGTTAGATGATGAGCTAAAAACATTACTATCTAAAGAATGTAATACACCTGCGTTTAAAGTAGATGGACCAGTTGAAAGTGTAGAGTACGTGAATGTGCTTGAAGAGACAGAAGAGAAGGAAGTTTCATTTGAAATAGAAACAGCGGAAGAGCACGCTGTTATTAAAAATAATGTCATTACATTAAACAACATGATTTATCTCGTTGATAAAATGAGCGATATTATTATTAAAAATGAAGTACCGTTTTGTGAGTTAGATACACATGCAGGTGACGGCGACTTCGGAATGAGTGTTGCAAAAGGATTTAAGCAATTAAAACGTGAGTGGCATTCTATTGTAGAACAAGAAAACGTAACGATCGGATCATTCCTTGACGGTTGCTCCATGATTATTATGGAATATTGCGGCGGCGCATCTGGTCCAATTTGGGGCGGAGCATTCCGCGCAGCTAGTAAAGCAGCGGGCGAAAAACGTGAGCTAACAGTGAAAGAATTCGCTGAAATGTTGCAAGCAGCACTGCAAGGCATACAATCTATCGGAGAAAGATCGTTCGGTAGAGGAGCAGTAGTTGGTGATAAAACGCTTGTTGACGCACTTGCTCCATGTGTAGACTCTTGGTTAGATAGCGCCTCAAACGAAGTCGACGTAAAAACTGCCTTTGAAAAAGGTGCAGAAGCAGCGGTTAAAGGAGCAGAGTACACGAAAGAAATCGTAGCTCGCATGGGCCGCGCTGGTACAGTTGGTGAAAGAAGTTTAGGATATCCAGATGCAGGTGCACATGCGCTTGGAGTTATCTTTACGGAGATTGCGGGTAGTTTGAAATAGGAATTAGAAAGTCCCCTCTGCCTTAAGGTGGAGGGATTTTTATATAGTTGATATGTAGAAGACTTCTTTCGGTTCTTTCTCAGTAAAATATGAGTTTGTTACTGTTTTTGATAAAATCTTATTTCAAAAATACAACTAATATTTCTCAACATTAATATATTGAAAATAGTTAGAATATTTAAGATAATCATTTGTGAAGAAGTAAATTATAAAAAAAGGGGGAATTTATTTTGTTACGTCGTTTATCTATTTGTACAGTACTAACAGCTTTTATATTTACTTTATTTACATTTAACGGCTCTGCTTTCGCGGCTACGAATACTACTGAAAATGAAACAGTAGTAGCAGCTTGTGCAAAGGGAGGTACGGTAGGTGTATATGGTGCAAAGATGCGCAGTGGTTATACTGTCGATTCACCTGTCTTACATACATTTAATGATGGTACGAAAATTACTGGAACATGGGTAACTGGTGAATATGTTCAAGGTCATTACAGTAATTCTAAACAGTGGTTAAAAGTTACATATAAAGGGATGACAGGTTATGTATCCCATACAACACTATATAACGTTTGCTCATAAAACTATGTACCATAATAGCTTTGGATATATTGAGCTAATCTCTTCTAGAGATTAGTTCTTTTTTATCTCTTAGTTTTTAATGGGGCATTTTTTGAAAAAGACCAACGATTCATTAAATCGATGGTCTTACGTTTATATAGTATTCATTTGTATCTATATCAAATTTTTCATTGCTTTTTGCTTATTTTAGACTTAGTTTGTTTGTGATTGCAGCTTATCAATTTTCCAGTATGTTTGTAGGGGGTCTAAAGAGCTTTCAATATAAAACATATATTCATCTACGGTATGTGGTACTTCAAAAGCTATTTTCAATTCTACCGTTTCATTTGGTTTAACTTGTATATCAGAAGGGTTTTGATCAAGCACCTTTCCTTTATAGATTTTTCCGTCTTTTTCATCTTTTAAGTTATATTTTAATTCTGATAGTCCAATCGTTTGACCTCGTACATTTTTTACAGAGACATTAACAATGACGGAATCGTTGCTAGCATTTAAATATGCACTTTGAACAGCGGCCAAGTAATAGCCTCCCTTAACACTCTCGCCAACTAATAAAATGCCTTGTTCCAAGCGGCTCATCTCTTCTTTTTCTTCAAAATTTATTAATTCTTCATTTTCATTTTTTGCGGTTGGTTCTTCTATTGGACCATTTTCAACGGCACTATCTGTTTTATCTTGTGTGCAAGCAGCCGTAACACTGACTAATACTAGAATGAAAGTAAGTAATATAGATAATTTTCTCATAAAATTTATCTGTCTCCTTAAGTTTCTCAATTTTGTGCAGCTATACATATAAGATTAACATAATGTCTCATTATTGGCTCAAAATAGGGGGTCTTTTAGACAACTTATTCTTTTTACTTTTAATATACATTCGATTGGTTCTCGCGATATTTGTTAATCTTTTAAAACATTGGCTTAGTAATACCGAGGGTTATTATAGATATATTAATCATGTAATTTGTCCATATCAAAATGAACGTTTTTTGCATCTAATATATTGTAAATATATTTTATTTTGAAAGGATGTGATTATATGGCCCATAAATCTACTGGAGTGTTTCGAGTTCCAGTCTCTGAAAATGGGATTATTCCAACTGCTCTCAACATTATGTTAAACAATGATTCACGTTGCCATACTAGTAATGTAACGGTAACTGTTAAGAGAAGTCGAAACACTTTTTTCCCAACTCAAAATGAATTAGTTGAAATCTCTCGTACTTTTGTTTCTTTAGAACCAAACAGAACAACTAAGATTGTGTTATTTACTCCAGAATTCCAAATAGAAGATTTTCTTGATGTCATCATTAGTGGAAATAAAGAGGATGTTAAGGATGTTCTTGTATATTCTTTCTTAGCAGATTCAGTAGGTCATAATCTGCCATCTACTGTTTTCAGAAATGCAGAATACACTTTTGCTTGCTGACACAGTGATGATGTATTCTTTACTGTCGTATATCTGAATTGAAATGTTGCAAACAGCACTTCAAGGCATATAATCTATCGTTGAAAGATCATTCGGCAGAGGAGCGGTAGTTGGTGAAAGAAGTTTAGGATATCCAGATGCAGGTGCACATACGCTTGGGGTTATCGTTACAGAAATTTTAGGTAGTTTGAAATAGAAATTAAAAGATCCCTTCTACCTTAAGGTGGAGGGGGTTTCTTAATATTGTTTTTTGATATATATTGCTAAATATGTTCCCATAATTCATTCTATTGTATTGAGAATAATGTCATCTACATCAAAAAACGGTTTATAAAAGGAACTAGTATTTGAAGAAGTTCCACCTCAAACATACTCCTATGCATATAAGTATGTTTGAGGTGGATTTATTAACGAATTTTATATATAGCATGAATGAAAATGGGATAAATAAAACAATGTTTCCTATTATGTTTTTAAGAATTAATTGAGCAGGTCCTTGTAAAAATAAAGAAAAGACACCAAAAGGTGCCTTCTGCCGACTTAAATTATTTTAATATTAGCGTTTTAAGTTTAAAAGCTATAGGGATTTTTTCTGTGGGATTTGTAAGTAGTTTTTACGAAATTATGAGTGTTTTTTATTTTGTAATTCAATAAGTTCATCTGGTAGCATTTTTGTATAATATTCTTTTTCTGTTAGTTCAAATATAAATAATGCTTTTTTCCAGTTATAAATAACATCTTCTACATTATGTTGTTTAATTTTTAATAATAACTGACCTTTTAAATAGAATAGTTCACCTAATAGGTATAACGTATTTAGATTAATTGCTAATTTGATGCCCTTATCAATGTATTTTATTGCCTCTTCATGTTGATATGTGAAGTCCAAAGATTTTGCTAAATTTAACATGATTTTCAACTTAATTTCTTTATCTCTAGGAAAATCTAACTTATTAAAATTACTTAAACATCTTTTTAATATATTAATACTTTTTTCATATTCTTTATTTTCCGCATAAAATATAGCCATTGTTTGCATAATATCTATTTCTCTTTCTGATAAAAAATCAGAATTAGTTAAAGTCAGTTTTAATGCATTATTTAGAAAATCTAAAGCAGTTTTTAATGATTTATCCACCATAAATATAGCAATTGCTTCATGCCATATTAGAAATTGTTTCTCTTCTTTTGTTTGAAAATTATTTAAGTTTTTCTCTTTTTTCACTATTTCATAAAGTTCTTTATATTGTTTTTGCTTTAAGCAATCTTTTATTACGTATTTTACATTTTCTACATATTTTAATCTTTTATTTTGAGTTAGTGCAAATATGTTATTCGGATCAATACCAAGTCTTTCTGATAATTGATATAACAATATACTAGATGGATAAATCATACCTTTTTCGATCTTACTAATTTGACTTTGTGAACATATTCCATGACATAATTCGGATTGTGATATATTTTTTTTAATTCTAAGTTCTTTAATGGTAATACCCAAATCGTTAAATTCCATTTTTCCACCTACTATTTAGCACTTTATTAATATAAGAACATTCTCTAACCTTAATGTAAAATTAATATAGTTGCAATTATTGTTTTAAAGGGCTTATCGTTTCTATAAGATGGTGAGATTTTTTTATGTACAAAAAAGACACCAAAAGGTGCCTTTCGCCGACTTGGACCACGTTCATTTAATATAAACCTATCTGTATTTTCACATGCTTCTCTAATCCCTCTATTTTACATTTGATAAAATAAAATCCTAATATTACCAATAATTAAATAAATATTTCTACATATTCAAGATATTTACATAAATTACAAAAGTGATACATTTAAGTTGTAAGCTATAAAAACTATTAAAGGGGGATTTATTATGTTCAGGAAATTAGTAGTAGGAGCAGTAGCAACAGGTATTGCATTAACAGGGGGAATTGGTGCAGCTTCAGCTGATACGCAAAAAGCTGTGAGCTCTCCGAAGCAAGCAACATGCTCAATTCCTTATGAGTATTCTAATGGTAAATTCAAAAGAACTCTTTATTACTCAAATGGAGTATATGCTAATAGTTTTAATGAAAATGTTTGTGGCGGGACGATTACGTGGTACTTAAAACATGTTCAAAATGGAGTTGCTTTTTACGAAGGTAATTTAAAATAGTAGATTTTTTGAACCTCATTTATTGAGGTTCTTTTATTTTTAGTTTTTAAACTGATTCTCTATAAAAAAGACACCCTAAGGTGCTTTTTGCGATTTGATCCATTGTAATATGGTGTTAAATTCCAGTCTGATTATTATTTTACCACGTTAAGTAGTTTCGGTTATTGAGAAAAAATACAACTCATTGTTTGAATGCGAAAAAGCCCTAGGGGGACTAGGACTTTTTGCTAGAATGAATAAGATTTAAAAAAGGACTTATATAACGTAACATATGAATGTTTCGTAAATGTGTCAAAAAAGTGAACAAAAGCGTTAATTTTAATAAAAAAAGCTCCGCGATAAAAGCTACGGAGCTTCATAAGGTCGAGTTATGTCGTACTCACAAGGGATTTTAACATGAATGTTGTGGTAAAAATACTGGTAAATTTATCCCATAAAACGCCCGCTGATTAGAGTTTCACTTCATTCGAAGGAATTTATGTTTTATAAATTAGATTATAATAGTTGATATTCTCCATATTGACCAGAAAAGAACTAAAAATTCTAGTGAAATTCCAAGTGTTCGTTTCCTAGTTTTTTGAAATTCTTTTATTAAATAGCCAACAGCACTAATTGCTATAAGAATGAAAAGAATAAGTTCGAGTGTAACTGGCATTTTATCTACTCCTAATACATTAATTTGTTATATAGAGATTATAAGATATTTTTGCGGCTAGTGGTGAAAAATTTAATAAAACTATCTCTAATGGAGTTTTGTTTGAACTTCTAAAAGTATTTGTGAAAACCATTGTACGTAAAATTTCTGCGTATGTTTTTAGGAAACAAATTTTAGAAAAAGATAACAAAAACCCCACTCCTCGTCGTCGGCGGAAGCAAAAGGGTGGGTTTCGTAAAAAATAAATGAGTCCTAATGGATATAATGTACAAAAGAAAAGAGGCTTTCTTATGAAAGGATAGACTTTCATGTGTCATCACTATTAATAATGATGTGTTATTTTTATATAGAAACGAATAAGGAACAGAACAAGTTATAGTTTAAAGGGATAAAATGGTGGGATTGTATTGAGAAATTTTTTTGAAACAACAATATTCAGAAAATTAAAAGTTTTACTGGAAGATTTTTGTTATTATGTTAGTAATCTATAGACAAAGGAGAAGGGGCTATATGAGTGTACATGTAATAAAAAAGGAAGAAATCAATTTACTTTTACATGAGTGGTATAGAGAAATTCGTTCACAGAATTTCTCTAAGGCAAAGGAATTAAAACAAAGTATTGATACAAAAGTTAATAGTATGGAAGAAGATCGAAAGAATACAGAGTTTTATTCACTTGTAGATTTTAGATTTAAAATGTTAAGTGCAGAGTTTTATCCCCATCAATCTGACATATCTAAGAATGATCTAAGAAAAATGAAGTTAGATGAAGCTCCATCAGATGAATCTTTATTATATTATTACCATTTCTTTAAGGCTTCTCATGCTACAGTAAACGGTGATTTTAAAGTGGCTGAAAAGCATTATGGAATAGCAGAATCTTTGTTGGGAAATATTCAAGATCCAATCGAAAAAGCAGAATTTAACTTTAAGCTATCAAGCTATTATTATCACGTTTGCCAGCCTATTTTAGTAATTCAATATGCAACTAGAGCAAGGAATACATTTGAAGGGCTGTACGGGTATAGCAGGAAGGTGGCAGCATGTGACAATGTTCTGGGTTTAGCATGTGTAAAGCTAAATGAATTTGAACAAGCAGAAGTTTATTTCATGTCGTCTCTGGATATTTTGAAAAAGCAGAATGAAGAGGAGCTAATGTTACGAGTTCGACATAGTTTAGGGGTTATGTATGCAGAGCAAAACCTATCTGATTTAGCACTTCGTTACTTATCAGAAGTATCACAAAAAATTCCGAATCACTTTAGAGCGATTTTTTTGGAAGCTAGAGAGAATTTAAAGTTAGGAAAGACAAAGCTTGCAGCGTCCTTAATTGAAAAAGGATTAATAATTTGTAATGAACTGGAACAAAAAGAATATGAACATCATTTTACAATTCTAAAAGAAATGAATGAGAATGTTTCTGCTGAAGAATTAGAGTTAGCCATTTCTAAAGGAATTTCTTTCTTTAATGAAGTAGGTTTATGGCAATATGTCCAGGAATATGCTGAAAAATTAGCGGTTAAATATCATGAAGAAGGAAATTCAATAAAATCTAGTGAATACTTCTATTTAGGATATAAAGAAAAAGAAAAAGGTTTTCAGAAAGGGGCTTTAAAATGAAAAGGATCATCAGCAGTTCAATTGGATTAATAATTACGGTCATACTATTAAATGGAGTAAATGTTTCAACGGACCAATCAAAGGTCAATACAACAAGTGTTATACAATATACGCATGGAGAGCCGTGGGGCTGAAGAAATATTGAAGTATAAAGAGTTGTTAGATCGAAGGATGATTACCGAAGAAGAGTTCTAAGTGAAGAAAAAGTAATTAATAAGTATATAAATAAAAAAACGCTCAGATGAGCGTTTTTTATTTATATATTCGCAAGTAAAATAACATAATATCACTATGAATCCTTATAACAATATGAATTTTTGCATATTTTAAAATTCAATATATCCCTTAAAAACTTTTAATTGTATAATATATTTTGTCATATTTTTAGATTTTTCGACATAAACCAACAAAAATAGAGAACGTATTGGGAGAAGACATTATGTATACAAAACTATTAAAATCAATTACATCATTATCACTTATTGGTGGTGCGTTGTTATATACAAATGGTAGCGATGTAAAAGCTGCTGAAGTGGGTGTTTTTTCTGATGTGCCGACATCACATTGGTCATATCCTGCGATTAAAGATTTAGCGAGTAAGAATATTATTTCCGGTTATGGAAATGGGATATTTGGTTTTGGAGATGTTGCGACAAGGGAGCAAGTTGCGGCTTTAATTTATCGAGTGTTAGTACCGAATAAACAAGGCGGTTCGTTTAGTAATGATGGAACTCGTTACGTATTAAAGGATGGGTCTACGTTTAAAAATCCTTACGGTGATATTAATCAAAGTTCTACAATGTTTCCAGAAGAGGTATTAACTTTAACGAATTTAGGAGTTTTTAAAGGTGATGAAAATGGCCAATTTAGACCGAAAGCTTCTGTGAGTCGTGCGGAAATGGCACAAATTCTTACAAATGCTTTCCATCTTGCGGCAAAACAAAAACATACCTTTAAGGATGTTCCAAATCCATTTTGGGCAGAAAACGCAATTAGTGCAGTGCAGTCAAATGGAATCGCAGATGGCACAGGGAACGGGAATTTTGAACCGTATGGCACAGTAACACGTGAACAGTATGCGCAGTTTTTATATAAAACTTTGAAGTATAAAAATGCTGATGTGAAAGACACAGGAGATGCGGCATTATTAACAGCTTTTAAAGAGGAAGTACAAAAGCGTATTAATACATACGAGACAAATATTACACTTCCATATAAAACGAAAAACAATAATACAAACGAAGTGATGAATACACTTTTTAACGCATATAAAGAAGTTGCAAGTAAAAATGAGTATACAAATAATAATAGATCGAATGTTTCATATGGACTTTCTGGATCACCTGGAAATTATACATTTACGCTTAAGATTACATATCGTGAAACGAAAGAACAGACGGAATATGTCATGAAACAAGCGAAAGCAATCGTTTCTTCTATTACTCAAGTTGGAATGGATGATCACGAAAAAGTGAAGGCGATTCATGATTACGTAGTAAAACATGTTTCTTATGATACGTCTTATAAAGCTTACACAGCATATGAAGCACTAGTAAATCGTTCTGCGGTTTGCCAAGGTTACGCACTATTAACGTATCAATTATTAAAAGAAGCAGGAATTGAAAATCATTTCGTGACAGGAACTGGGGACGGACAACCTCATGCTTGGAATTTAGTGAAAATCGAAAATAAATGGTATCACCTTGATACAACATTCGATGATCCGGTTCCAGATGAACAGGGCCGCGTAACGTATTCGTATTTCAATTTATCAGATGAACAAATCGCAAGAAATCATGAGTGGAACCGCGGAGACTATCCGCAAGCTACAACAAATTATTATAGTACACTGACAAACAAAATTGCGGCAGGTAGTACGAAAACGCCTGCATATCAGCAAATATTAAAAGATACAAAGTTAAACTATTTAGGAACTGAATATATCGCAAACAACTATACCGAATTAAAAAATAAAATGCAGCAGCGCTATAGTGCGAAACCAGAGAAAATTGAAGTGCTGTACAAGCAATCAATGAATGGTGCACTGCAAGATGTGAAAAAGGCAATTGGCGAAATCGATTATCCGCAAGGGGCAAATCGAGTTTCTTATAAAGCGGAGCCTTACAATGCGAAAGAAGGGTATTCTTTAGTGACGATTACGTTTACGTATTAAAAGCAACCTAGATCCTATAGGATCTAGGTTGTTTTTTTATTATTCTTCGACAAAACATGACAATATATAGATAAATTCTTTGCTACTATGAGATGAGAAATCTTACATTAAAAAAACTGTTTAAAATAACTAATGCAGATAGGCGGAAAAAAATGAACCGAAAGTTACTAATGGCATTAACATGCGGTACATTGCTTATGAGAATGGCTGCTTGTAGCTCAAATGAGAAGACTACAACTGAATCAAAACCTAAACAAGAAGAAAAGGTTCAGGAAAAACCGAAAGTTCAAACCATTCAAAAGCAGCAAAAAGATAGTGATGTAGTAAGTGAAGATGAACTCTCTAAAGCGGCACAGTCGATTGGTGAAATCCAAAACGAGCAAACTATAAATGATATGATGATACATATGTCTTTACAAAAACTCACATTCAATGGGAATAATCTTCATGTTTCCGGTACCCGTGATGTAGGGCGATTTCAAATGACGAAAGAAAACATTCAATACTTAAAAAACAACTTAAATGTTATTAATAATAATGAAAGACCAAAATATGAATCTATACTGAACAAATGGTATGGTGGAGATTTCGAATCTGTAGTTAAAGACTTTGAAGAAATTCATTATTTACGTTCAGGAAAAAAGCAAAGTATGGAGGGATCTAAACTAGCTAAAAAAACTGATAGTGATGAAAAAGAATTTATTCTCCATTTCTTTGGTCAAGAAGGATTGGATATCCATAATAAAGAGTGGAAACAGGGTGAGTTATAGAAGTAAAACTGAATTTCTCTTCATTAGGAAGTACAATGTTTTACGGAACAAAAAAATGATGAAATTCCCTTAAATATAGTCCCATTGGGAGGTTGTCTATACTGAGATTCAATAGATACACAGTAATGCTTATCTTTCTAGCCATTGGCACAAATGCTGCATTATCTATGTGGATTAAGCAGGGACTTTTAGGTGTCATCAATGCTATTATTTTCTTGTTAACCGCTGCACGGACTACAAAATGAACTAATACAGAAGATTAGCACAAATAAAACATTGTATTTCTCAATAAACAAAACAACTTAATGTGGTAAAATAATAGTTGGACTGGAGTCTAATACATATTATTAAAATTAAGATGGTTCAAGTCGGAGGAAGGCACCTTAAGGTGTCTATTCTTTTTTATAAAAAAGAAAATTGTACTTTTAAACGCATTTTAAATACAAAATAACCGATTCCTTATACGTTAAGAAACCGGTTATTTATTTCCCTACTTTTTAGAGGGCTTTTTCTTGTAATGGTTTTAAATGATTGATTTAAGGTTATACACTTAAATCATAAATAAAAGATAGAGTAAAAACTATATAAGAAATAAATGTAACGAAAACAAGAAAACATATAAACTGAGAATTAGATACATACTGTTCTATTCTTTTTTTTATGTTAATTCGTATTATTTTTCAAATGTGAAGTATCAATTGGAATTTGAGCTTTCCAAGATCCAATTACTTTTCCAATTCTAGTTATATTTACGTCTAAAGTAAGAGGCTGTTTAAAAACGTCTTTTTCTTCAGTAGTTATAACAAATGTAGCAACACCTTCAGGTTTATCATTATCACGAATGCCGACATCATTTAATTTTTTACCTGCTGCCATAAGTTCAAAAGGAAGACGATCATCTGAATCATGGATAAATGATAGTCTCCCATCATGTTTAATCTCAGGGTTTTCCTCTTGTTGCCCATTAATTTTACCATCACTTTCAAGATCTAATCCTGATGTATCAAATTCAAAGGGTACTAAACTTCCGTCAGCTTTTTCTATTCTATAATGAACTGATATACGTGAATCTGCGATAAATAATTCTTTGAGATGTACAGTAATACCTTGATCTGTAATTTTTTCATCAATAGTAATATATTTACCATTCTTCATCATATCTTGTGTGACGCCATTTTTATCTGTTATTCCTTCATTTACAACTTTATCATTTGTAATTGCATCAGAAAAATATGAAGCAACATTTGTAGCCGCTACTTGTACTTGTGGAATCATTGCTGTTGTGAAAAGTGCTGCTGCAGCTACTGCTGTATAAATGAAACGTTTTGATTTTTTACTCATGTTTGTAAAGATTCCCTTCTTTTGTTGCTTTTTGTGATTTATATTAGAAACATTGTCTAACTTGGAACGACTTTCAAATGTTTTCCATGCTTGTTCTATATCAATTTTGATTTCTTGTGGTGAATTTGCAGATTCTTCATCTAGCATTACGTTTTCCCATTGATTTAATTTACTAATTTCTATTAATAAATCTTGGCATGCTTCACATGTATCTAGGTGCTTTGTGAATTCCTTTCTTATATCATGAGAAAGTTCTCCGTCAATATATGTTTGAATAAACCCGATATCATAACATTTCATTTGTTATGCCTCCTCCATTTGTTTATAAATCTTGCGAAATTTCATTTTGGCTCGGACTAATAATGTTCCAATAGAAGATATTTCAATTTGAAGTACTTCTGCAATTTCTTTATATTGAAAACCAGAGAATTTCATTAGTAAAAGGGTTCGTTCTCGATCATTCATTTTATTTAGTATCGTTTGGACCTTTGTAATTTCTTCTTTTCTTATCCAATCATCGTCTAATGATGAAACATTTTGTACTTCATGGTATTGTATTTCTTTATCAATCTTCGCTTGCTGCCTTTTTTTAAATCGAAAATGGTTATAAGCTACATAAGTAGAAGATTTAATTAACCATCCAGGTATGTTTTCAATTCCTTTCCAATCGCTACGATATAATTGTAAAAATACTTCTTGTACTAACTCTTCAGCGATAGATTGATCTTTAACAATCCAGATGATCTGTTTCACAGCGTAAGCATAGTACTGCTTAAATAAATCTTCAAAGGTCATATCAGAAGCATGACTTTCTTCATTTTCTATGGTTAACATGTTCGTTTAAACCTCACTTTCAATTTGATACCTGTATTATAGAGAAACCAGAAAAACAGATTTTGTGACAGTTTTTCTGGATATTTTTTTATATTTTTTATTATGTACTAAAAAAAGCATTCAGCTGATTAAAAGATAAATGAAAACATAAAAACTATAATTCTTACAGTAGTTGTTTATTAATGTACAAGAAAACAGTTAGTTTGTTGCCAAATTGCATCTAAACGTACGATTTTCTTTTTTCTAAATGAGAGTCTTGCCTTAAAGAAGATGAAAAGTTAATGGATGATTACCATGAATATATAGATAAAGTTCATCCATATATTTGTAGAAAGGAGGAATTCAAATGAAGAGAGATGATAATAAGATTGGTCACTTTATATCGGAAAAAGGGAAGGAAGATTTTCAAATTGCTTACGATGAATCAATGGCACTCCTTCCAAAACCTAACGATACGAAAGATATAAAAACGAAATATGGCACAATTCGTGCTTATTATTTTACTAAAGAGGAAAACAAACATAAGGAACCAATACTCTTACTCCCTGGACGTGGTGCATCTACTCCAATGTGGGTACCTAATTTAGAAGGTCTAAGAGAAAAAAGGCCTGTTTACACGATAGATTTACTAGGTGAACCTGGAATGAGTGTGCAAACGAAGGTGATTGAAAACCAAAAACAACAAGCAGAATGGTTAAATGAAGTAATTGGAGGATTAGGTTTAGAAAGAGTGCATATCGTAGGTGTCTCCATTGGAGGTTGGACAACAATGAACTTGGCCAGATATAATCCTGAGCATATTGCTACGGCTAGTTTATTAGATCCAGTCTTTGTATTTGCGCAAATATCCATAAAAATGATTCTGGCATCTATTCCAGCTTCCGTTCCTATTGTACCTAAGTTTTTAAGAGAAAAGATGTTAAGCTATGTTTCTGGAGGAGCAGAAGCAAGTGACGATGAGCCTATCGCTAAGTTAATCGAGTCGGGTATGCGTAACTATAAACTGAAAACACCAGCGCCTGATTTATTTAGTAAAGAAGACTTAAAAAGTATTGATATTCCAGTGCTTGCACTTATGGCTGAAAAAAGTACAATGCACAATTCGGTAAAAGCAGTTGAAACTGGAAAAAAATACGTTAAAGATATTGATATAGTTAATTGGAAAAATGCATCTCACGCAATCAATGGTGAGTTCTCTAACGAGGTTAATGCTAGGATCCTTGATTTTGTAGAAAAGCATTCTAAGAATAACTAAGTTGAAGGTGGAAAATATGTTGTCATAACAACTTCATCTCTATATAGCTATTTAAGGGATTTAGCTCATTTTTTATTTTGGCATATTTTAATTCTTCTATTTTCATGAATATGTATAATTACATAAAATTTCAGTGGAAAAGAGAGTATACTTTCATATTGTGTAATAAAGATAAAGCCCGCCTACGGAAATAGGCGGGCTTTTTTTACTTATAAAGAAAAGACAACCTTTAAGGTGTCTTTCTTCGATTTGAAACATTTTACTAGGTTAAGTTTTTGTGATAATGAACTCTTTTAATTGGAATGAACCTACGCAGTACATCACTTTATTCTTAAGCATCATTCTCAACAAAAGTGAAGATTTTCATTATCTTTTTAACTACAAAGGGTAATAATTTAGAAGCTAAAAATGCAAGTACGAAAGCAATTCCCCATGTTTTCATCCATGATTTGAGAAATAAAGCTGTATATCCAACATTCATTGAAACCATGACGAAAGAGATAATACTAGATATACCTAAAATCATTAAGATATTAAAAATTAATGGTTCAAATTTTTTATTGATTTTCAAAATTAACACCTATTTTCTATATATGCTTTGCTGCCCGATTTCACCAACATCTAATCTTACAGTTTGAAATCTAGGTTGTCCAGTTTGTTTTACTTTTCTGCAATAGCAATATTATATGGAATAGAGTTTCACCATATTGCTATTAAACTAAAATTTTAAGATTGCACCTAAACGAAATTTATAGTATCGAAGTTCATTTTGGAGGGGGGATGTAATACTACATCTTACACTTAAACTGCACATTGCGTATTTTTTATGAAGAAAAGACACTCATATAAAAGTGTCTTTTCCGATAGTTTTTTAGCAGAAGCAAGCAGCTCCAACGATGATTAATAAAATGAACAATACAACTAATAAAGCAAATCCTCCAGCGAAGCCACAGCCACCACAACTACCACCAAAGCCCATAACAGTTCCTCCTTTTAATAGGAAGGGAAAACCAAAAGGGGTCACTCATGTGTTTTAACGGATTCCATTTACTTTATGCTTTTACGAATGAATGGAGCAGGTCCTTTTCAAAATAGATTTATCCCGCTATTTGTCGGGGAGTAAGACCTCGATTGATGAGGGCAGAATATATTCTTAGAAGGAATTCAAAGGCAAAATAGGAGAGTCTATATCATTCTTTAAAAGCGAATAAATGAAAAATAAAATATCCAAAAATATAGATAGAAATCCGCTTTTATACCTTTCAATAAAAGAATACTAGCATTATATATTATAAGGAATACTTGTCCTTAATTGTAAATGAAAGGGGGGAATTGGTATGAGTTATGGCTATGGTCACCCTCCAAAAAAATGCTGTGAACATCATAATGAAACTTTATCAACGGGTATATTACGTAGACATTCCGCTACGTTATTTCTTACTGTGGATGCTATGAATGTTGATCCTGACGATACTCGTAGAGTAACTGTTGAAATGTTTGATTGGTCATCTGGTTCTCCGGTATTGTTACCATTAATAGACCCTTCAACGCAAACATTGCCACCTAATCGATATGTTACTTTTCGTTCAGCAGCTCTTCCTCCAGCACTTTTTGCTTATGAAGTAAGAATCATTCGTCCGAAAGATAGAGATGTTGTTACGAATGTTTTTGGTCTTAGTGCAATCGTATTTAACCCACAAGAAGGAAATAATGTTTTACAACATGATTTAGCAAAATTAGACCTTAAATAGCTTTTATAAAAGTCTATTTATTGGGCATGAGTAAAAAAAGAGTAGGATGTAATCCTACTCTTTTTTTACGTTAACTAGAATTTTAAAAGAAATCCTTCATCATTTTAGCATCTTTAATATTCACGATCACACTTTCTACCTTATCTTTCTTCTCATCTTTAGCAATTGTAATTTGTTCCTTATTATCAATCCAAACAAGAAATTCTTCTTTTGAGTCATCTTTATATGTAACGGTCATAGTAGAATGCGCAGATTGTTTCTTTTTTTGATCTAAAGTGATAGTTTTAGGTGTTCCATTTTGAACTGTCGAAACGATAGATTTTATCATTTCTTCATTGTCTGTTTGAGATTTGGAAGTAGTATTATTTGTTGTTTTGAGTATTTCAATGTCTGTAATATTAGCGGAATTTAATTGAAATGTATTTTGTGTATGTTCTTGCTTAGCCTGCGAAGTTTTATCTGTAGCCGAGGTGTTTGTACAGCCTATTAAAGTAAAAGATAGAGCGGCTAGAGCGCATATAGATATGATTTTTTTCATAGTATCCCTCCTCAAGTTTAATTATAACAATATTCTGTTAATTTAGGTGGTTATTGTAAGGAGAAGATGTTTTAAAGTGGTAAATGATGTTGTTCATTTTCTATTAAAATCAAAATTCACATAACTTTTTTCATATTTTATGTTTAACATTTTGAAAATGGGTGTACTACATATAATATAACAAATAATTCATTTTAAAGGAGGAAGTTAAAGATGGAAACGAAGTATAGTAAACCTTTTGTATATGAATTTATTACGGAGAAAGAGGTCATGAATGCGGCAAATGATCTAGTGAAGAAAGGAATAGAACAAAAAGATATTTATGTGTTAACACATGAGAAAGAGAGGACAGATAGAATTGCAGATAATGCAGACGTGAATACAATTGGGATAAAAGAGGAAGGACTTGGGACAAGCATTATTAACGTCTTTCAAAAAACAGGAGATCAGTTAAGAAATAAAATGCAAGAGTTAGGGCTTAATGAGGAAGAAGCGAACTTTTATGAAGAAAAGCTGGATGAAGGAAAAATCTTGTTATTCGTTAAGGATTTAGAAAGAGTCGGTGAATGGTTACAAGAAAGAAGATGCACGTATTCTATTTAATTTGTATCCTTTACATCTATAAATCTATTATGAAAAGGAGATGGGAAATATGAGTGAGAGCGGGCTAAAAGAACAAATTACAGGTAAAGTTGAAAAGAAAAAAGGACAAGTAAAAGAAGGGATTGGTGAAATTACTGAAGATAGAGAGTTGAAAAATGAAGGAAAGTGGGAGAAGACGAAGGGAACTATAAAAGAAAAAGTCGGAAAAGTGAAACAAAAGATAAGTGATGGGTTGGATAATAAAGAATAATACATGTTTATCAAGCTTTGGTTACATACCAAAGCTTGATAAATCAAATATAAAAACAATATAGGAGGTTTAATTGTGGGACTTATTATTACGTGTATTGTAGGTGGACTTATTGGTGCGTTAGCCGGAATGATTACGGGAAAAGACTTTCCTTTAGGTATAGTTGGTAATGTGATTGCTGGTTTAATTGGATCTTGGGTAGGTAGTGCATTATTTGGTCATTGGGGTCCTGAATGGGGAGGCATTTTTGTTCTTCCAGCGTTATTAGGTGCAATCGTCTTTATTTTAATCGTTACATTCTTCTCTAGAATGCTGCGGAAAGCGTAAGTATGATAATGAATGGTAATCTTAAGTTTATTATATATAACTATAAAGTGAATGAACTGATAAATATACATAAAAAAGCATCCAATTAAACTAATTTGGATGCTTTTTTAATGTAATCTACATAGGAATGAGCGGGGGATGAAGGCCCCCGTTCATTGAAATTACACTTTTTATTATGTATTAAACCATCGTTATTTTTTCACAATTATTTATTTTTACGACTTGCCTTGGCTCTATATGAGATAAGTTCTCGTTATTACCTATATCAACTACAATTGTATTCGTTAGTATGTTAATAATGGAACCAACTAATTTTGTAGCATGATCGTGTCGATAAGAAAATTGAACGAAATCTCCCTTTTTAAAGCTGTGCTCTTCCATAGATAGATCCCCCTAAAAATAATGTTTATACATTATACATACACAAATTTATAAGTTTTAAACATTTGATAGTATTTTTTAAGTGTTAAGCCGAGAAAGGTGTAGAAAATTTATTTATAATGAAAATAAAAAAATATGTTTAAACCTAATTTTTATGGGTAATTAAATAGTAAAAGTTTGAGATAAGGGGGCGGAAATGATGAATTTGGAAATAAATATTTTGCAAAATGATGTAGGTTATACGGTACAACTTAATGGTGAGATTGATGCGTATACGGCATCAGATTTAAAAAATAAGGTAATACCTATTACAAGCGAAAAAGAGGTTCATATCGTAGTAGATTTTCATAACGTAGATTATATGGATAGTACTGGTTTAGGTGTTTTTATAGCGCTATTAAAAGCAGTTAAGAAAAATGATGGAAAACTAGAGTTTATCGGTGTATCTAAAAGATTAAAAAGATTATTCGATATTACAGGGTTAACAGAAATATTAAATTTGAATTCCGATTTTGAAAAAGTAGAAAGAAGGTGACTAGGGATGATGGAGAGATTTGAAAAGATAGAAATGAAAATTCCTGCAAAGGCAGAATATGTGGCTATTATTCGTTTAACAATGGCTGGTGTTGCGAATCGAATGGGCTTTGCTTATGACGATATAGAAGATATGAAAATTGCTATTAGTGAGGCCTGTACAAACATTGTACAACATGCATACAAAGAAGACGTTGGAGAAATTACAATTGTCTTTGGGCTATATGAAGATCGATTAGAAATTATGGTTGCGGATAATGGGGTTAGCTTTGATTTTAATAACTTAAAAAGAAAAGTTGGTCCGTATGATATTAGTAAACCAGTAGAACATTTGCCGGAAAATGGTTTAGGTTTATATTTAATCAATACATTAATGGATGATATACAAATTATGCATGATGAGGGCATGACAGTTTTAATGACAAAATATATACAAAGAGAGCAGGTGGAGAATGATGGAAATCCAATCTCAACCTACAACTCTTACTAAAGAAGACGTTATTAAGCTAATTGCAGAATTCCAACAAAACCAATGTAATGAAGCGCAGGAAAGGTTAGTTGATCATTATAAAAATCTCGTATATTCCATTGCATATCGCTATTCAAAAGGCGGGCCGATGCATGAGGATATTATACAAGTAGGGATGTTAGGGCTCTTAGGTGCAATAAGAAGGTATGATTATTCGATAGGGAATGCTTTTGAGCCTTTTGCAATACCTACGATAGTAGGGGAAATAAAGAAGTATTTACGTGATAAAACTTGGGGCATTCACGTTCCAAGACGAATTAAAGATTTGGGCGGGAAAATTAAACTTGCGATAGAGGAGTTAACAGATCACCTGCAACGTTCACCGAAGATAATAGAAATTGCAAATCATTTAGGACTATCGGAAGAGGAAGTTCTAGAGATTATGGATGCGAAAAATAATTATCGAGTATCTTCCTTAGATGATGTAGTTGAAAATTCATCTGATGGAAGTTCGGTAGCGAGAATTGAATCTGTAGGTGAAGTAGAGCAAGGATATGAAGAGACAGAAAGGCGTCTCGTTTTAAAGGATATTTTTAACGTATTAAATGATACGGAAAAGAGTGTTATTCATTATATATTTGGAGAAAATTTAAATCAAAAAGATACAGGGGAACGGTTAGGTATTTCACAAATGCACGTTTCTCGTATTAAAAGACAAGCGATAAGTAAATTGAAGCAAGCCGCGTTTTTAGATACATAAAAATTTAAAATAATTATGTTTAAAACATGAGAAAAGGGGTACTTATTAAGTATAGGAGGAGATATGAAAATGTCACACGATGTGAAAAAACTAATCGAAGGATTGAATGAAGATTTAGCAGGAGAATACTCAGCAATTATTATGTATAACCATAATGCAGCTACAGTTTCTGGTATATATAGACAAGTGTTAAAACCTTTCTTTGAATCTGAAATTAGTGATGAACAAGGACATGCCCTATATTTAGCGGAGAAAATTAAGACGCTAGGTGGTACACCTACTACGATCCCTTTACCAGTGAAACAAGTAGAAGATGTTAGAGAAATGTTAGAATCCGCTAGACAATCAGAATATGAAACAATTAAGCGTTATGAAACGAGAAAAGAACAGGCAGCGAAATTAAATATGACAGAGTTAGTTGTAAAACTAGAAGATATGATTGCAGATGAAACTAATCATATGGAAGAATTAGATCGTCTTTTAAATGATAAAGCAATGGTTTTAAATTAAAAGTAGAAATTTATAGAGTGAAAGAACAAATTCCTATTTCTAGGGGTTTGTTCTTTTGTTGTATAAATATGTTTGAGTAAGAAATTTTCATTTTGTAACTGAGTATGTAATACTAGAAAAATAGAAAATGATAATAGATTTACATTTTAAATAAGAAAAGGGGAAATAACTTGTGTCCATTTTAATTGTCGATGATAATCCGGTTAACATCTTTGTAATTGAGAAGATTTTAAAACAAGCCGGATATCATGATCTTGTATCGCTCAATTCTGCACAAGAGCTCTTCGAATACATACAGTTTGGAAAAGATTCTTCCAGGCATAATGAAATTGATTTAATACTATTAGATATTATGATGCCTGAAATTGATGGACTTGAAGTTTGTAGGCGATTACAAAAAGAGGAGAAGTTTAAAGATATTCCTATTATTTTTGTTACAGCTTTAGAGGATGCAAATAAATTGGCCGAAGCTCTTGATATGGGGGCAATGGATTATATTACGAAACCTATAAATAAAGTTGAACTATTAGCACGTATGCGTGTAGCGTTACGCTTGAAATCAGAATTAAATTGGCATAAAGAACAAGAAGAAAATCTTCGGAATGAACTAGATTTAGCTACGCAAGTACAAAGAAACTTATTAAGTAGCCCATTAAGAGAAGATTATATAAAAATTGAAGCAAGTTACTTACCTTCATTTAAATTAGCTGGAGATATGTATTATTGGTATAAAATCGATGAAAACCGCTACGGTATTATATTATTAGACGTGATGGGACATGGTATATCTGCTTCATTAGTTTGTATGTTTATTTCGTCTGTATTACGTGAAACGATTAAATCTTTAATCGATCCAGAACTTGTCATTAAAGACTTAAATAAATATATGACTCTTTTACATAATGAGAATGACGATATTCCATATTATTTTACAGCGATATATTTAGTAGTAGATACAGAAAAGAGAACGATTGAATATGTAAACGCAGGGCATCCTTCTGGATACGTTTTAGTTGATGAAACAAATATGGTTGAACTAAATCGCGGGAGTTGTGCCGTAGGATTTTTTGATGAAATAAAAGTTAAAAAGACAGTTATACCTTTTGAGAAGAACGCTCAAATATTATTGTTTACAGATGGTGTTCTTGAAGCAATTGCAAATGATGAATTTGAGTCTGAAGAGAAATTACGTACTTTTACAGAAAGAAAATGGGGAGATTTAGAAGGCGAGATAGAAGGGTTTTACAAGGAAGAACAAAAGAAAGTGCAATCAGATGATATGTGTCTAATTATGATACAAACGAATGCGAAATAAAAAGCGTATGAAATCCAAACAGAGGATTTCATACGCTTTTTATCCCGCATTAACGGGCAGTAAGACTCCTACCAAAAAAATTAGTCTGAAGCAAAGAAGGTAGGTGGGAGATCAACTGCCCGTAAATGCCCGATTGGTTCAACTAATAATCAGTGGGGGATACCCCCACTGATTAAAGTTTCACTTTATTGTATTTTTTGATAAATTTGTTCACTAGGATTAAATTGGGTATAATGCGGCATTATATTTGAAAAACGAAGAGTTTCTTTATTTCCTAAACATAGAAATCCATTGTGACTTAAGCTTTCATAAAATAGTTGCTGCACTTGATTTTGAAGTTTACTTGTAAAGTAAATTAAAACGTTACGACAAAGTATAATATGAAACTCGTTAAAAGATTGATCGGTTACTAAATTATGCTGTGCAAAAATAATGTTTTGTAACAGTGAAGGATTAAAATAAGCAAAACGATTATCTGTTGAATAATAGTTAGAAAATGCTTGTGTACCGCCAGCTTGTAAATAGTTTTTCGTATAAGTTTGCATTTTATTTAACGGGAGGATAGCTTGTTTTGCTTTTTCTAACACATTTGTATTCATATCTGTTGCGTAAATAACCGACTTTTCACTTAATCCTTCTTCGTGAAGTAAGATGGACATCGATAATACTTCTTCACCAGTTGCGCATCCAGCATGCCAAATTCTAATTTCAGGTTGCTTTTTCAATTCAGGAATAACATGCTCTCTTAGCGCTTTAAAAAAGGCAGGGTTACGGAACATCTCAGTTACATTAATCGAGAAATCATTTAATAACTGTTCTAAAACCCCTTCCTCGTGAATTACTTTTTCAATTAATTTTGAAATGGTTGGGATATTAGAGAGCTGCATTCGATTACAAATCCTTCTATAAATAGATGTGCGAGCATATTGGCGAAAATCAAATCCTGATAGTTTAAATACCGCTTCCAATAGTAATTCAATTTCTAAGTTTGTGCGCTCATCCGTATCTACTGATGGATCAAAATTATAATACTTATTTTCCACTCCAACTAAACCTCACTTATTTTATTAACCATACACTCATTACCGAATAGAGTTGATGTAGGTTTAATGGTTTACTTATATAATCTGAAGCGCCAGCAGATAAACATTTTTCCTTATCATTTGGCATTGCTTTAGCAGTTAATGCGATAATAGGTATTTCATGTAACCCTAAGTTCATTCGGATATTTTCCATCGTTTCATAACCGTCCATATTAGGCATCATAATATCCATTAAAATAAGGTCAATATTTGTATTGCTTTTTAGTATTTCTAAACACTCTATGCCGTTTTGGGCAGTAATAATGTTGGCGTTTTGTTTTTTTAATGCATTTTGTAACGCAAATATATTTCGATGATCATCATCGACAATTAAAATGGTTTTCTCTTGGAAGACGTTATTTGTTTCGGTAGTAACGATAGTTTCTTCAACAACTTCAGCAGGAATAACATCTTCTATCGTTGCTGCGACTTCTAAATTGGGTAACTGTATATCATGTAATCCATTTGGAAGGTTAGGAATATATACCGTGAAAGTACTACCTTCTCCTACATTACTCTCTAACGTAATCCAACCACCTAACAATCTAGCAAACTCTTTACAAATAGATAAACCTAATCCTGTACCACCATACTTTCGAATCGTTGCTCCATCTGCCTGTTGAAAGGCTTCGAAAATAAGTTGATGCTGTTCTTTAGCGATACCAATACCAGTATCTTTTACTGAAATTGTAATCCAATCTTTACTTATAGACTGCATATCATGACTTAAATTACTTGTTTCTATCGAATCGAAATGTAAAGAAACGGATCCTTTTGCTGTAAATTTAAATGCATTGGATAATAAGTTTTTAATAATTTGCTCAATCCGTTTTGCATCTGTATAAAACAAATCAGGAATCGTATCACTGTCTTCAATAGTAAATTCGACATTTTTTTGTGCAGCTATATGTAAAAAGTTTTGATGCATATTGGCTGCCATGTCACTTATGTTCGTTGCTTCAAAAATGATGTCTAGTTTGCCTGCTTCTACTTTAGATAAATCTAGTATGTCATTAATTAAAGTAAGTAAGTCTTTCCCTGATGAATGAATGACAGTTGCTAGTTCAATTTCATCATCCGATAAATGATTATCATGATTTTCTCTTAACATTTCAGATAATAGTAAAATACTATTTAACGGTGTGCGTAATTCATGTGACATATTTGCTAGGAACTCAGATTTGTATTTTGAGCTGCGTAACAACTCGCTTGCTTTTTCTTCTAATTCTGATTTGGTAATTTGTAAGTCAGCTGTCTTTTGTTCAGCTTCTTCAGTTCTAGACTCTAATTGTTCATTCGTTGTTCGTAATTCTTCCGCTTGCATTTGTAGTTCTTCCGCTTGCGTTTGTAATTCTTCTGATTGAACTTGTAACTCTTCTGTCATTGCTTGTGATTCATGTAAAAGAGTTTGAATTCGCATACGTCCTATAATGCTATGGATTGTTAAACCTAGATTATCAATAGTTTGTTGAATTAAATCTTGATGTAAGTCTGAAATCTCAGTTACACTTACTAACTCCATTACTGCAATCACCTCATCCTCAAATAAGATAGGGATGACTAGTAGATTTTTAGGACGTATTTCTAATACTCCGCTAGTGACATAACGAAACTCTTCGGGTATATCCCTGAGAATAAAACTTTTCTTTTCTAAGGCAGACTGTCCAATGAAACCTTCACCCATTTTAATGGATTGTTTTCCAATATCAGCACCTTGATCGGCGAAAGAAGCTTTTTTCACATAGTAGACAGTTTCTTCATATTCTTCACGTACATAAAATGCACCGCAAGAAGTTTGCGTTTTTTGTATAATTCCACTAAGAATTTTTTTACCTAACATCTCAATAGAAGATACACCTTGATACATTAAAATTAATTCTGCAAGCTCAGTTTGTAACCACTCTCTTTTCGATATTTCGTCTAGTAAGTGGTTCGTTGTATGAGCAAGATCTTTTATTTCATCATGTGTATTTACATGAATTCTTTCCGTAATTTTTTCTTTAGAAGAAATTGATTTAATAGCTTGAATTACATTTTTAATCGTTTTTGTAATGGAATTCGAAATATAGAGTGAAACGATAATGGAAATAAAAGAAAGTAAGAACAATAAACTGTATAACCAAATCTCTAATTTATTATTTTCAATATCTAATTGTGCAGCTCTTTTTTTCGTTAGTTGCTCCTCAGTGCTCCGGAAGTTAGTTAGCTGCGACTGTAATGACTGAATTTGAGTCGTGTCAATTGTTTGTACATTATTACTATTATTATTTGTAATGAGTGGGTGAATCTCTTTATTAATCCAACTAGTAATGTTTTCGTTAATCTGTTTTAATTTTTCTTGCTGAGAGGGGTTATCCTCTAATAAAGAAAAAAGATCTTGATAATGTTTTTCGTAATCCTTTTCCGCAGAGTTAAGGGACTGCACGTAATTAGGGTTATTAGAAATGATAAACCCTTTCGCTTTATTTTCAATTGTTAGTAACTCTTTCTCCACTTGATTCGTTAAATTGAGAACTTTAAAATCATGATCAATAATAAAATTACGAGATTTTTGTAAGTTGGAAATCTCATTGTTTAACATAATGAAAGAAACAAGTAAGAACAAAATGATAACTAAGTAACCAGCCATAATTTTGTAGCGAATACTAAATTTTGCTTTCGAGTTCATTAAAAATTCCTACCTTCAAGGTTATTAAAACTTTTCTATTTTAAAGAATGAAAAACGTAATATATATTATATCAGTTTTCATAAGGCCAAACTAGAAATCCCCCTATTGTATTAGGGGGTTCTTTTTTTATAGAGGAAATCATTTTGAAATATAAAAACATATATGAAAGGTAGTAAACGAGGGAATAGAGGATAACAAACATTCTAAGAAGGGAAGAGTGTTCTTAAAGCTCTTTTTGCATCTATTCCTTCAAAAATAAATAATATAAGATCTTTCTTTTTTACAGTAAGGAAAAAGGATACTAGAGTGCTTAAGTTTTTAATAGAAGTAAGTGCTCCGTGTTTACCTATAAATACATTCGTTTGAAATGTTGTCATTAAAGCATAAAAATGATGAATCTGCGTTATTGTAGGTGTTTCATTATAAGAAATAGTAGTAGAGTGAATGGCGTTCATCGTAATATTCCTTTCCATATAGTAAGCATAACAATATAAACATACCCGTTTTAAAAAATGTTAAACATATAAATAAGAAAAAATATAATTATAGTTTTTTACGTTTAGAAAAGGTTAGGAAGGGTATACATATACTACAAAGAGATTGACTGAAGATGAATTGTAAGATGTCTATGTTTAGTAGATTAGTCTATCAAAATATACTTTTACTTTAAATAAAAAGGAGCCTGGTATACATGAATGAAATGATGATTAATATTACATTTGATTTAATTTACTTGTTAAGTAGTTCACTTGTAGTGCTTTTACTATTCGCTTTTTTCGTAAATGGTTATGTTAATAAGAAGATTAGTGTATACAGAAATGAAGAAAAATAAAGATACATTACATAAAACTTTAGGAGGTTAATAGTTATGAATGTAGATAGAAAAATAGTAGGTGTTTTTAGAACAATTGATGATGCGGCACTCGTTATTAATGAATTAAATGATAAAGGATATTCAGCAGATAACATTTCAGCTATTGCGAAAGATCAAAAGGAAATTGAACATCTAGAAGAAAAATCGGGTGAAAAAGTGAATAGCGAAACTGCACATAAAGCAGATATCTTTTCAGCGACAGGGCTTGTAGCTGGAGGGGTAGCAGGCGGGCTTGGTGGTTTATTAACAGGTCTTGGTGTACTTGCCGTTTCTGGAATGGGTCCAATCGTAGCAGCAGGACCGATCGCAGCAGCTATTGGAGGAGCCGGTATTGGCGGTGGAGCTGGAAGTTTAATAGGGGCATTTATCGGCTTAGGAATCCCTGAAGACCATGCTAAGAAATATGAAGAGTATATTTACGATGGAAATATATTAATTTTAGTAGATGCAAAATTAGATGATAAGTTAGAAATCTATAAAATATTTGATAAGCATAATGCCTATAACTCTGATTTCTTTAAATAAAATATAAACAAAGTGAATATCGTTTTTTGATCTTACAACTTTGGCGCGGCCGAGGAGTCGTATGACTATAAGAGAGGAAGGGCTTATAGTAAAAGATCAAGTTCTATCATGTTATTTAAAAGGGAAGAGGTGCCTTTTCGTGATTGTAAAAATATTAAAGGATAGCAGTAATAGTTTCCTTTGTACAGTTCAAAACAAAAATGGAGACCAGTATGTGAAAAAATGGTTTAGTAAACATGAAAATAACAAAGAATTAGGGCGACCAACTTTTAAAGAAGTAGAAAAGGATTGGAAAGAAAATAGAGAATCGTTTATGTATCCCAATATTAAAGCACTTTATTAAAATTAAACATAATGCGCGCTTTATTATTACAAAACTGTCACATTCCTGTAAGGTAATTCAATGGATTAGATACTTTTTCCATGTCATAATAAAGACATAAGAAAGCTTATCAAAACTACAACTTATTAGGAGAGTGTCAGTCATGATTGTAACAACAACGTCTGGAATTCAAGGTAAAGAAATTATTGAGTATATCGATATTGTAAATGGTGAAGCTATTATGGGTGCAAATATTGTCCGCGATTTATTCGCTTCAGTTCGTGATGTTGTCGGTGGTCGTGCTGGTTCTTATGAAAGCAAGCTAAAAGAAGCTCGTGATATCGCAATGGATGAAATGAAAGAACTCGCAAAACAAAAAGGTGCGAACGCTATCGTAGGTATTGACGTAGACTACGAAGTTGTTCGTGATGGAATGTTAATGGTTGCTGTAAGTGGTACAGCTGTACGTATATAAGTAAATAAAAAACAGGCTCACCCCTTGAAGTTTATGCTTTGAGGGGGTTTTTTGTTTTTAAGTTGTAGAAGTAAACTCCAGTTGCAAGGGTAAAATGAAAAAGAGATAGTGATGCTACATATATGTAGTGTGAGTGCAAACTTTATAATAAATAATAAAGTTGTTATTTGAGATGATGGAAGAATTAGTGGTATAAATAACTTTATAGATAATAATCAAAATAGAGAAGACAGAATGTTCATGGATGGAATGGTTAAGGGAATTTTCCAATCTGTAATAAAAAACGGAGGTACTGAGAACGTTTTACAGATGTCTACTACATAAAATTTATAATGGATTGGGGGCAATTTTTATGTTTTGGTTAGGATGTTTTTTAGGATACATTGTAGGTTCTATTATTACATGTGCGCTACTTTACTTTGGATATAGATCCAATGAAAATAAAAAAGCGGATATGCAAAAAGGGGAGGAGAGAAAAATCAATAAAAGAGGTGTATAGTAGGCGAAAGGTAAGGTGATAACATTGATGCAAAAATAAAGGACAGTTACATATTTCATATGATTACTATGTACTGTCCCGCTTATTCCTTTTGGATTAGGAAAAATTGTTTCCTGTCTTGCTGTAAAATTCATAGGCGAAATATCCAAATAAATAGCCTATTCCAGCTCCTAAACTAACTGAAAGCAGGGCGAAGTTCGGGAAAAATATACCGAAAATCAAACCGATCATACAGCCAACAAGCATTCCTATAGGTATTAAACTGTCTAATAACAGTTGAGCCTCTTTTGATTTTTTCTTACCCAATTTGCCATGTTTATATTTATGTTCCAATCTTTTTATTACAAATACTACAATTCCACCAACTATTACAACAGGCGCGATTGCCGTGATTAGCCACATGTGAAAATCTCCTTTCACCTTTTAATAGGATTATACCAGATACTTACAATTAGGTGTTCCTAAACGTACTATCTAGTCTATTTAAATGGCCAATCAAAAAGACTCCTTCAATTGTAGTCAATAACCCGTCAAAAAAACTTTCCCTTTCGTTTTCTCCGCAGATTGCACAACATCAACCGCCGTTTTCACATCCGCTAAGTCATATGTAGAATGTACTTTCATAAAACGTAATTGCTTATTTTCTACTAAGCGAATTAAATGACGAAACGTCTCTTGCCATTTATATGGTGACACTTCTTTATTCCAATGTCGTAAATGAAATATGTTCGCGTGCACTTTTGCTTTCGTGACAATCTCTGCCCAGTTAACTTGTACACCTGATAGAAGCCCGATCGTTAAAAAGTGCCCGTTTGGATGTACTGAGAAAGCTAATTCATTTCCATCCGGTCCCCCGATAGAATCAATTGCAGCATCCGCGCCGAGCCCGTTCGTTAATTCCATAACGGTTTCATAAAGCGGGGTAGTGGAAGTATCGATTACATATGCAGCACCTAGGCGCAGTAACTCCTCTGTATGCTTATTATTTCTTGTCACGGCAATGAGTCGGAAGTTTAAAATTTGTGATAACTGCGCAAAAAGATGACCAATTGCGGATCCACAAGCATTCACTAATAAAACATCATTACGTTGTAAGTTTAGCGTTTCTGTACATGTAACCCACGCCGTAAGAGGATTAATATACATTTGTGCCGCTGTGAAATCATCGATGGAATCAGGAATAGGAACTACAAAGTCAGCTGACGTCTTCACATATTCTTGCCAAGTACCTTCCCCGCGTAACGGTAACACACGTTTACCGATAAGCTCTCTAGAAACAAAAGCTCCTACATCTTCTACAATACCAACACCTTCATAACCAGGTATGTTAGGTAACGGAATTCTATGAGCGTACGCTCCGGTTATTGGAATTAAGTCAGATGGATTAATCGGTCTAACTAGCATACGGACGAAAACTTCATTATCTTTCAGTGGTTCTATATTTTTATATTCAACTTGTAATACGTCTTTTGGATTGCCAAACTTATGAAATTGAATGTGTTTTCCACGCAAGATAGATGTTCCCCCTTAGTTTGATTGAGTTTATTATAGCATTTTTGGTTTGGTTGGTTATTTTGTTAATGATAAATAGGGTTTGTACAATGGTAAGTAAAATAGATTTTAATTTACGTATTTATCAGAATTTTATAAAATGTGTATATAACTATGAAATGGGGGGGATTTCTTCATGTGTACTAGTTTGACGTTACAAACTAAAAATTTCCAACATCTTTTTGCGAGAACAATGGATTTCACATTAGATATGAATCAGGAAGTAATAATCATTCCTCGGCGTTATCAGTGGAACAATATAACTGGTGAAACAATCCGAACGAAAAAGGCTGTTGTCGGAATGGGAATTAATTTTGGAGGAAGGGTCATGATGGCAGACGGAGTAAATGAAGCTGGTATGACATGTGCAACTCTCTATTTCCCAGGATTCGCTACTTATAGTAGTCATGTAGATAGCAATAAAACGAATGTAGCACCATTTGATTTTGTGACTTGGAGCCTCACGCAGTTCAATTCTGTTGAAGAATTAAGAAAATCTATTGATAGCATTGCCTTTATAGATGTGCCATTACCAATTTTAGGGGTTACTCCACCGCTACATTGGATTTTAGCAGATAAATCGGGAGAATGTATTGTACTTGAGCCGACAGCTGATGGAATAAAAGTGTATGACAATCCAATAGGAGTGATGACTAATAGTCCGGAGTTTAGTTGGCATTTACAAAATTTAAGACAATATATTGGTCTTAAATCGCAGCCATTTGCGCCAACTGAGTGGGGAGATGTACCATTAAGTGCTTTTGGCCAAGGTTCAGGAACGATGGGACTTCCTGGAGATTTCACCCCGCCATCAAGATTTGTACGGGCAGCATATGGCAAACAAAACATTCAAAGTATAGAGAACGAAGAAGAGGGGATATCGGCTATTTTTCATATCTTATCAAATTGTGAGGTTCCTAAGGGGGCAGTAATAACAGAAGACGGTATATTAGATAATACGATCTATACAAGTGCAATGTGTATGGAGTCTGGAACATATTATTACCATACTTACGATTGTAGACAAATTATAGCCATTCATTTATTCAATGAAGATTTAGATACAGCTGAGATTAAAACGTATCCGTTCCAGCGGAAGCAAAAAATCTTTTATGAAAACTGATAAAAACACCTCCATTGAATTTGCATACTTAGTATGCGAATTCGGGAGGTGTTTTTCTATTAAGCCGAAGCTTTCTTCATTCTCTCAAGTAAACTAGATAACACATGCGTACGATACGATTCTAGTTTTTTACCTTCATAAGTACGGATACCTAATTTTTTAAGTTCTTTTACATACCAACCTTTGCTTCCGAAATACATGTGATCGCTCCCCTTCAACTTTGTTTTTATTTGTTCTGATTGCATATGGAGGTACAGGTAATATAATGAAGGAAATGAATTTCGCGCGAAAATGGTTAACTTTGTTGCAAAAGACATATATACTAAAGATAGTATACAACGAGGTGGACAAGACGTGATTATAGAGAAGCACGAAATTCAAATTGACCAAATTACTAGCGGTAAAGTGAATATCTTTACTTTCTATAGAAATAGAAAGCAAATTGATGATCATTTTTTACGATTGCAAGAACCATCACTTACAGCAAACTACTTCTTCCATTTTCATTTTGATGCAGAGAGCTTGCATCTACTGCAGGAAGAGTTTCCAGGCGTATATCCGTACGACGGTAGTGAAACGATTCACGACTGGACGGAAAAGATGAAAGCTGAATTGCAACATCAGATCCAAACAGGTAAATGGAATAAACGCGTACGTATTGGTAATCGCATTCTAGATGTGGTGTTTACGTGGTGTGACGAAGATATAGTAGAGTGAAAAAGAAGCGGATGACGCTTCTTTTTTTTAGCGCTGGAATAAAACGAGCTTACCTGCAGTAGATGTACAGCGATGTGTTTTTTCATACAATCCTTTTTCTTGTAAAATAGATTCACCTTTTGCTTTCGCTTCTTTTTCAGTTGCCGCCTCGAATGATTCGTCTAATGCTTTTGAACCATCTTTTTCAAAGACTGTTAGAACGTATACTCCCATGAAAATTCCCTCCAATAATTAAAATCAGAATCTTATAATTATTTTGACATAAAACGCTACAATATGCAAAGAAATATATGACATTGCGTGGTAAAATAGAATGAAACTTTAATCATCGAGAATATTTTCATTCTCGATGATTATTAGTTTTCAGCGATGTTAATTTTAATAAAATGAAACTTTTGAAAGATAGAAAGGATCGTTATTTGTGAAACAAGTAAAGTTTATACATGCGGCTGATTTGCATTTGGATAGTCCGTTTAAAGGAATGGAGATGAATGTTGCGCAGTCTGTTTGGGAGAGAATGAAGCAAAGTACGTTTGAATCATTTGAGCGTATTGTTGATAAAGCGATTCAAGAGCGCGTTGATTTCGTATTACTAGCTGGGGATTTGTATGATGCGGAGACGAGAAGTTTGAGGGCGCAAGTGTTTGTGCGTGAGCAAATGAAGAGACTTTCGCAGTACGATATCCCTGTTTTTATTATTCACGGTAACCATGATCATTTAGGGGGAAGCTGGGCAGCAATTGAGTTTCCGGAAAATGTTCATGTATTTACTGAGCCTTATGTAGAAGAGAAATCATTTTATAAAAATGGTGAGCTATTAGCTTCTATTTATGGGTTTAGTTATTTGCAGCAAGCGGTAACGGATAATATGACAGCGCAGTATACGAAAATGAGTGATGCGCCTTTTCATATTGGCATGCTTCACGGAAGTGTGGAAGGAGATGCAGAGCATAATCGCTATGCACCGTTTCAAATTCGTGAGTTGAAAGAAAAACAGTTTGATTATTGGGCTCTTGGCCATATACATAAACGTGAAATTTTATCAGAAGAGCCATACATTATTTATCCAGGGAACATACAAGGTCGTCATCGTAAGGAAACAGGTGAGAAGGGTGCGTACCTTATTGAACTTACGAAACAAGGAACGCATTGCTCATTTTTCCATACGGCAGATGTTGTATGGGATGAGATTGAAGTTTGTATTGATGGACTTGAAACTGTTGATGAACTTATGACGAGCATGTCAACTGCGCTGAATGAGTGCCGAAGAGAAGAGGAAGGGACGCTTTTAACTGTCGTATTCACAGGGCAGGGCCCACTTTCTCCTTATTTGCGTGACGAAAAGCGTGTGGAAGAGATTTTTCACATTTTAGCATCTGGCGAAGAGCGAAAAGATTTCGTATATGCAATGAAGTGGAAAAATGAGACGGTTTCTTTTGCGGAAATCGAACGTTTGAAAGCGGAAAATCATTTCGTCGGTAGTGTGCTAAAGGAGCTAGAAGCTTTCACAAATATGGACGGCGTGTTGCGCACCATTTGGACATCTCCTGTAGCGCGTAATAGTATTGAATCTTTTACAGAAGACGAGAAGAAAGAGATTCAAAAGGAAGCAGAAAATATTATTTTAGAACAATTATTCCAGCAAGAGAGGGATAAAAAATGAGAATTGAAAAACTCCATATTTATGGATACGGAAAATTAGAAAATGTGGAAATGGATCTTTCCTTGCTGACGGTACTATACGGTGAAAACGAAGCGGGGAAATCGACAATTCGCTCGTTTATGAAAAGTATTTTGTTCGGTTTTCCGACGAGAGGACAGCGCCGTTATGAGCCGAAAGAAGGCGGGAAGTATGGCGGTACGATGACTGTGCAAACAGAGCAGTACGGCCGTTTGAAAATTGAACGATTGCCAAAGACGGCAGCTGGCGAGGTGACCGTTTATTTTGAAGACGGGAAAACGGGCGGCGAGGAAATTTTAAACGATATATTAAGCGGGATGAATGAAAGTTTATTTGAATCGGTCTTTTCATTTGATATGCATGGTCTTCAAAATATTCATCAGCTCGGCGAAGCGGATATTGGCAATTATTTATTTTCAGCAAGTGCAGTCGGAAGCGATGCGCTATTACAGTTAGATAAAAAGCTAGAAAAAGAAATGGATCAGCGTTTTAAACCGAGTGGGCGTAAACCGGAAATTAACGTGTCACTGCAAGAGATGAAGAAACTTGAAGAGAAGATGAAAGAGTGGCAAGGGAAAATTGGCACGTATGAAAAACAAGTCGAGCAATTAAAAGAAAGTGAAGAGAAACTTGCTTCTGTTCGCGGAGAGAAAGAGAGTGCAGAAAAGCGAAAGCAAGATTATGAAATATTAGCAGCGCTTGAGCCCCTCGTTATTGAAAAGCGTGCGTATGAGAAAGTGTTAGAAAATGAGAGCGGGCAGTTTCCTGTAAACGGAATGGCGCGCTATGAAGCGATTAAGGCGAAGATGGAGCCGCTTCAGTTACAAGTTGATTCGCTCCATAAGAAAATCGAGACAGTGCAATCGGAAATTGCCTCGATTCAAATAGATGAAGAGTTTTTACAAAAAGAAAGTTATGTAGAAGAACTTCGTATGCAACATATGTCTTACGAAAATGCACGCCAAGAAATGCGTGATATGACAGGAAGTATTGCGAATATAAAAAAAGAAATTGCAGAACTAGAACAGCAAATTGGTGCTACTTTTGAAAAGGAAGCGGTTCTTGCGTTTGACATGAGTTTGGCAACGAAAGAATTAATTACGCAAACCGTGCAAAAGGCACGTGAATTAGAAACGCAAAAAGCACAGCTTGATGATCGTTTTAAAGTAGCGCAAGAGCAATTAGAAGAACAAGAAGAAAATATAAGACAGATTCAGAAACAAATGTTAGTTGATGAAGAGCGAAATACGTTAGTTGAGAAAGAGAAATCGTTCCAAGATGCGGCGTTTATCGGTATGGGCGCAGAGAGAATGAAGCGCAAGTATGAGGAAAAAGCAGGAGCAGCTATGCAAAAGAAAAAGCAGTGGCAAAGAGTTTGTCTTCTGTTACTTCTTATTAACACGCTTGTTTTATTCACGAGTTTATTTATTGATAACCGCCCGCTCTTATTTATTAGTGTTATTGTTTTTGTAGGGATTGTTCTTGCCCTTGTTTTATATAAAGATCCGTCAAGTGGATTACAAGAAGAGCTTCTTACTCTTCAGCAAAGTGCTGGCGGGAGACAAAGTGAAGAAGCGCTGTCTGTGCGCTATCAGTTAGAAAAAGATGAAGAGATTCGGAAGCTATTTGAGCGTGAGTCTTATAAATTGCAGCAAATGGAGCGAGCTTATGATAAAGTCGTTTCATCGTATGAGGAATGGGAGAGAGAAACGTTCCAGGCGGGAGAACAAGTAGATGCATATAAAACGCGCTATATGTTCCCAGAATTTTATACGTATGCACACATATTGCCAGCGTTTGAACGTATTGAAAAAATGCAGCAATTATATCGTGAATTAGATAAGCAAGGTACGCGAAAATCTTCATTATATGAAATGATTTCGCATTTTGAACAGAAACTAGAAGCTGTTATCGGTAGTGCGGAGTATAGTAAGCTACATGGGGCACAAAGTCGTATGCAAAATGAGAAAGAGAAGAGACAAACTTGTAAGCAGTTGAAAGAGAAACTAGCTGAATGGCAAGAAGAATATGAGTTCATGCAAGAGCAACTGAAACAACTGCTAGTAGAACGAGATGCATTATGGAATATTGCAGATGCTACAGATGAAGAGATGTTTTTAGAAGCAGGTAAACTAGCGGGAAAACGTGAAGATGCTGAGAAACAAGTAGTGCGTTTATTACCGCAAATTGATCTGTTAGAACAGCGTTTAAAGAGTTTATCATTAGCTGAACATTACGAAGCTGACGGTTATGAAGAGAAATTAAAGAGAGAAATTACAGTCGTGCAAAACTGTCTGGCGCAAGAGAAAGAACTGACAGAGCGCATTGCGAAACATCGTATGGAAATTGTGAATTTAGAAGAAGGTAGTACGTACGGCGATTTAATGCATGAATGTGAAATGAAAAAAGCGCAATTGCGTGAACAAGTGAAGAAATGGGCTGCTTATGCGGCCGCAAAAACGGTGTTAACGAAAACGAAGCAATATTATCATGAAGTGCATCTGCCTCGTATTTTACAAAAATCAGAAGAGTATTTCGTCTATTTAACGGGCGGACGCTATAGTAAAATCTTTTCACCGTCAGAGGCGGAGCCGTTCATTGTTGAACGTAACGACGGTATACGTTTTTACAGTCATGAACTAAGCCAAGCGACAGCGGAGCAGTTATATTTAGCGCTGAGATTTGCACTTGCGAAAACATTTGAACATGATTACCCATTTATTATTGATGATAGTTTCGTGCACTTTGATGCGGTAAGGACGGATCGAACGATTGAACTAATAAAGGAAATCGCAAAAGATAGACAAGTCATCTTCTTTACATGTCATGCGCATTTACTCGCGTATTTTACAGAAAAACAGATTGTAAAATTAACACATAAGCGTAAAGAAAATGAGTTGTGATATGCTATACTAAAAGTAACTGATTTGGTGGAGGAATTCGAATGAAAAAGAAAATTGCAGAATATGAAGTTGGTGAACAAGTCGATGTTTTCTTGTTAATTAAAACAGCGACAAAAGGTCTAGCAAGTAATGGAAAGCCATTTTTAACAGTAATCTTACAAGATCCAAGTGGAGATATTGAAGCGAAGCTATGGGACGTATCACCAGAAGTTGAGAAACAATATGTAGCAGAAACAATCGTTAAAGTAGCTGGTGATATTTTAAACTACAAAGGACGTATTCAATTACGTGTGAAACAAATCCGTGTTGCGAATGAAAATGAAGTAACAGACATCTCGGATTTCGTAGAAAAAGCACCAGTGAAAAAAGAAGATATGGTTGAGAAAATTACACAATACATATTTGAAATGAGAAATCCGAACATTCAACGTCTAACAAGACATTTGTTAAATAAGCATCAAAACGAATTTTTAGAATATCCAGCAGCGACAAAGAACCATCACGAGTTCGTATCTGGACTAGCTTATCACGTCGTATCGATGCTAGATTTAGCGAAAGCTATTTCAAATCTATACCCATCATTAGATAAAGACTTACTATATGCAGGCGTTATTTTACATGACCTTGGTAAAGTAATTGAACTATCTGGCCCAATTTCTACAACGTATACGTTAGAAGGAAATTTACTAGGCCACATTTCTATCATGGTGAACGAAATCGGTAAAGCAGCAGACGAATTGCAAATCGATGCAGAAGAAGTATTAATTCTTCAACACATCGTCCTTTCTCATCACGGAAAAGCGGAATGGGGTAGCCCAAAACCACCATTAGTAAAAGAAGCAGAAATTCTGCATTACATCGATAACTTAGATGCAAAAATGAACATGATGGACCGCGCATTAGGACGCACAAAACCAGGCGAATACACAGAGCGTGTCTTCGCACTTGATAATCGTTCGTTCTATAAACCGACGTTCCATAATTAATAGTGTGAATAAAGTGGCCTCATTAAGTTTTAAAAGCTTAGTGAGGCTGTTTTCTTTATTAAAAATTAAATGAAATAGTTAAGAAGTACGCATGGGGTTAACGAAGAACGATTAAAACATATCTCACCACTAGAATGGGAGCATATCAACTTTAATATGGCAGATACTTAGAATCGCTTCAGCCTGTATAACAGGCCTAAAAATAAGAGTTGAAACTTGTTTAGCATCTATTTTTGTTAAAAGGTGGGAGAATTGTGCTATGATGTGGGCAAATATAAAACTATCTAAAGGAGGGATTTACATGCCGCATATTGTGTTTCGTGGAATTACTACTGAACAATTAAAACACATAAGCAAGCCATTAGTAGAAGAGCTCGCAGAGATTTGTGAGTGTGGTACGGATAATTTTACGTTGGAACTACCAAGTTCTACGTTTATATTCAATGGAGAAGAAATAGAAGCGTTTCCTCTTATTGAAGTGAAATGGTTCGAGCGTGGACAGGAAATTCGTGATCGATTTGCCAAGGCCATTACTACATATGTAATGGATTTTGGACTTCCAGAAGTAGAGGTTGTATTTACGGTTTTCACAGAATCAGCGTATTATATTAACGGGAAGCATTGTGCAAGTTAGAGCTATTATAAATGTTTTTGTAACATTTATAAGGGATAGAACCACATCGCTATCAAGCTAACTAGACAAAATACCCTCTAAAAAGAGAAAGGCGTTATTCTTTCTGAGAAATCATAGGAAAGGATAACGCCTTTATATCAATTTTAATATAATCGATTCACTTCTTTATAAAAAGTTTGGTTATTTTATTGAAGCTTATTCCACAAACACACCCGTTTGTTCACTTTTTTACTGTTTGAAAGCCATACTTTTTATATTGATTCATTTATTGGAAAAACAGAAAGTTTTAAACTCTCTCTATTACATATTTATTTTTGGAAAAATAGCCTAACTCCAAATACTAATAATACTGTGCCAGTAATACCCTCTATTGTACGGTTCACCTTTTCTTTTCTTAAAAAAGTTCTTAATTGACGTATTAGAGAGATATAAAGTAAATACCATATTGCTGTCAAAGTCGTAAATGTGAATCCCAACAAAAGAAATTGGAAGAAATGACTTTGATTACTCACAATAAATTGGGGTAGAAAACTAAGGAAAAATACAGCCGTTTTTGGGTTTAAGATTGCCGTGGTAAATCCTTGTCTAAAACTTTTAACCGTTCCAATATCCTTAGAGTTTATTTCCACTGAACCTGACATATCTTCTTTTTTAGAAAAGGCACTTTTAATTGACTTTACAGCTAAATAAATTAAATAAAATGCCCCAGCATATTTTATTAATGTAAATAGCATAGCAAATTTCATTAAGATAGCAGAGAGTCCTAGTGTAGCCATTATTGTATGGATCATCATTCCAGATACCGTTCCTAAGACGGTCTTTATCCCACCATTTCTACCATGAGAGATAGTGTTTTTTGTAACTAAAGCAAAACCGGGACCAGGCATCATTATAATAAGGAGTGCTGTAAGGATAAATAGCATATAATTTTCCATGGTATGGTATTTCCTTTCTGATTTTTAGTTTCGCTTATAGTATAGCTTTTTTCCTTAAAACATTAAATATAAAAAGTGTGATCAGGATAGTATCATAAACTTTCAAGGAGTTGTAATTGAATTATAGAGGGCTTCACTTAAATAATGTTCTTCTGTAAATGAGCGTTTTTTAATTACTTTTTCTCGGAACACTCTTAATTTTCTTTCGTTTATCGAGGGTATTAGTATCAACTTGACCAAACATTATCCAAAAATTACATTTAACATTTACGAAAGCATATTCGAATAATCATTCATTAAATTTCTTATCAATCACCAAAAATTAATTATCATAAGGAAGAGGTACGTGAACTTTTATTTAAGAAATTACTTATTCTTGAAAAAAATGAATTAACTCCCCATAAATAATTGTAAAGATATAAAATTCTATAATTCCCTCGGAGCAAAAAAGTTGTCTTTTATAGCAACGAAGTTCATTTTTATCGTTTTGGGGTAGTGTATTCTTGTTAGCTTGATGGGCATGGAGAGCTTTGAGTCTTTAGCTTGATAGTGATGTGACGCTATCCAGAAATTAATGAGTTTACACCCTAAATGTTATTCAACAAAAAATCTTGAATTCGAGATTTTTTACTTGCTTTTCAATCACTTGAGGTGTAAAGTGATAGTAACGAAAGCGATTGAGTCATATGAAAAACATATACTCAGTTGTTTTCGATTAAAAAACAAAGTAACTTATACAGTAAAAACAAAGATGAATTTACAAAAACATAATTAAGAATAAATTGAAAAGCTAAAAACCATATTAGTTGTGGGAAATGTTATTTTTTTAGTTATCACTTGACTAGTAAAACGAAACGGAGGAATAACCAATGTATAAAATTAAAGGGCATCATCACATTTCAATGGTTACGAAAAATGCAAATGAAAATAATCACTTTTATAAAAACGTGCTTGGCTTACGTCGTGTGAAAATGACAGTAAACCAAGATGATCCGTCAATGTACCACTTATTTTATGGAGATAAAACAGGAAGTCCAGGTACGGAATTATCATTTTTTGAAATTCCATTAGTAGGAAGAACATATCGCGGTACGAATGCGATTACTCGAATTGGATTACTCGTTCCTTCAGAGGAAAGCTTACATTACTGGAAAGCGCGATTTGAGGAATTTGATGTGAAACATAGTGAAATGACAACATATGCAAATCGTCCTGCTTTACAATTTGAGGATGCTGAAGGTCTTCGCTTAGTACTACTCGTTTCAAACGGAGAAAAAGTAGAGCACTGGGAAACTTGGGAGAAATCAGAAGTTCCTGCAAAGCATCAAATTCAAGGAATGGGTTCTGTGGAAATGACAGTTCGTAGACTTGATAAAATGGCGAGTACACTTACAGAAATGTTTGGTTATACAGAGGTTAGCCGTAGCGAAGAGGAAGCAATTTTTCAATCCATTAAAGGAGAGGCTTTTGGAGAAATCGTTGTGAAATATTTAGATGGACCTACTGAAAAGCCGGGCCGAGGGAGCATTCACCATTTAGCAATTCGCGTGAAAAACGATGCAGAGCTTGCCTATTGGGAAGAACAGGTGAAACAAAGAGGCTTCCAGTCTTCAGGAATCATCGACCGTTTCTACTTTAAAAGCTTATATTTCCGTGAATCAAACGGAATCCTTTTTGAAATTGCGACAGATGGACCAGGATTTACAGTTGATGGAGATGTGGAACATTTAGGAGAAAAACTTGATTTACCACCGTTCTTAGAAGATCAGCGTGCAGAGATTGAAGCGAATTTAGCACCTATTGAAGAGAAGTAATAGGAGAGAAAATATAAATTAAAAAACATTGGAGGAATATAAAATGAACCAATTAAAAGGAATTCACCACGTTACAGCGATTACAAGTAGTGCAGAAAAGAACTATGAGTTTTTCACTCACGTTTTAGGAATGCGTTTAGTTAAGAAAACAGTAAACCAAGATGATATTCAAACGTATCATTTATTCTTTGCAGATGATAAAGGTAGTGCAGGAACAGATATGACATTCTTTGATTTCCCAGGTGTTCCGAAAGGAGTACACGGTACAAATGAAATTTCAAAAACTTCATTCCGTGTTCCGACTGATGCAGCATTAGAGTATTGGGTGAAACGCTTTGACCGTCTTGAAGTAGAACATACAGGAATTAAAGAGCAATTTGGTAAGAAAACTCTTTCTTTCGTTGACTTTGATGACCAACAATATCAATTAATCTCAGATGAACTTGATAAAGGAATCGAATCAGGTACACCGTGGCAAAACGGGCCAGTACCATTAGAATATGCAATCACTGGTTTAGGACCTGTATTTATCCGTATTGCAAACTTTAGCTTCTTCAAAGAAGTGTTAGAAAAAGTTCTATTATTTAAAGAGGTTGCGCAAGAAGGGGAATTCTATTTATTTGAAGTGAACAAAGGCGGGAACGGTGCATCTGTTATTGTAGAACATAATACAGTTCTTCCTGAAGCACAACAAGGTTTTGGTACAGTGCACCATGCGGCATTCCGCGTAGAAGATCGCGCTGTATTAGAAGAATGGATTGAGAGAATCAGTAGCGTAGGACTTCCTTCATCTGGATATGTAAACCGTCACTTCTTCGAATCATTATATGCAAGAGTTGCACCACAAATTTTATTTGAATTCGCAACAGATGGCCCAGGATTTATGGGAGATGAGCCATACGAAACGCTTGGCGAAAAATTATCTTTACCTCCATTCCTAGAGCCAAAACGTGAAGAAATTGAAAAATTAGTTCGTCCAATTGATACAGTGAGAAGTACGAAGGAATTTATTAAAGCGTAAAATAGAGATAGTAAGTAGGAGAGCAAGTAGTTTTAGCGAAGTGCTGGAACTGCTTGCTTTTTTATTTGTTCTATTAAGTTTTCTGACAATTGTTTCTCAAGTCATCAAAAAGGAAAACTTTGGTATAATTAAAATATTAAATTTTCTGATAATTATTTTTCAATACATAGAAAAGGAGTGGTAATATACAATTTTGATAATTGTATAAAAATCCTAATTTTGTAATTTTGGAGAAAAGGGGATGCGAGTGTATGGGAGCAGATGTAGTAACAAGGGAGCAAATGAAACACTTATTGGATGATTGGTATCATTCAATGTTAAAACAAGATGTGGTTAAAGCAAAAGCGCTAAATGAAGAAATAGAGTCCAAGATTATTTATATTAAAGAAGATCAGTATGCAGCATTTTATCAAGCATTATTAAAATTCCGTTATCATGTGCTAATTGATAGTTTGAGTATTACAAGGAATAGTTTTGATGAAATTAATACCTTTATAATTCCTGATGACGCACTTTTAACACATTATTATCACTTATTTAAAGGTATTCATGCAATGTATATATCAAATTACATTGAGTCACAAAATCACTTTGAAGAGGCTGGGAAATTACTGAAATATATAACATCTTCGTTGGAACATGCTGAATTCAATTATAGATTTGCATATTTGTCTTATCAAACGTATAAACCATTGATGGCGATTGATCAAATACGTTTAGCAAAAGATGAATATGAAAAACATCCTGGCTATGAAGTTTGTATTGCTTTGTGTGAGAATATTTTTGCAATGGCTTGTATTGATTTAAAGCAATATGAACAAGCCGAAGAGAAGTTGAATTTGGCATTAAATGTATTTCAAAAGATAGATAATGAAAGATTTATTACAATGGTTCGTCATAATTTAGCATGGTTATATGCAAGTCAAAACCTTTCGAGTTTAGCAATTCGACATTTAGTAGAAGTAATAAAAAGTAATCCCAAACATTTCAAAGCAATGTTTGTATTAGCACGTGAATATTACAAAATTGGAAAAATCGATACTGCCGCTGAATTAATTGAAAAAGGATTAGATATATGTAATAAGATACAAAATAAAGAATTTCAGCACCGTTTTGTAATTTTAAAGGAAATGAATCAAAAGACTTCTAGTGTATTATTAGAATCCACTATTTTAAATGGGATTTTATATTTTGAGAAAGAAGGTTTGTTGGATTGTATTCAAGAATATACTGAGATTTTAGCTATGCAATTTTATAAAGAAGAAAACCATGTAAAGGCAAGTAAATATTTTTATATAAATAATCAAGCACAGAAAAAACATTTAGAAAAAGGGGCGTTGAAATAATGAAAAAAGTAGGCGTAATAGCAAAAGGATTAATTTTTGTAGGGATTCTTTCATTGGGATTTAATTTTTCTTCTACTACACAGCAAGCAGTTAATATTGGCGACGGAGGAGCACCAGCAAGACCAGACTCCGTTAACATTGGCGACACAGGAGGAGCACCAGCAGATAATAAAGGCGACGGCGGAGTAAGCCAACTATAATAACAAAGAAAGGGACTTCAACATGAAGTCCCTTTTTCTATTTTCAGGACACGTAGAGAAAAGAATTGACTTACTTTAAATGTGTAACTATAATGGTTACAGAATAACCATTAGTAATAGAAATGAGTTATATTTTTTAGTATAATTGTAACTGTTTTAGTTACAATTAAAAAGAGAACATAAAATAACCAAAAAATGTAAAAACTTTTAAATAGCAACAAGAGAAAGGAGACGGGAATGTTGAAACGGTTTAAGTTTTATTTGATTAGCGGTATTGTACTCGTGTTGTTAATTGTTTGTAACTTCGTTGATAAGCCGTTTGCGAAGGTTGGAGAAGTGAAAGATACTGTTATGATGAAGCTGAATACGAAAGAGAGTATGGCACAAATTGATGGGCAGACGATTTATTTTAAGCAAATTGGCGTGGGAAAACCTCCTTTACTTATGCTTCACGGGTTCGGTGGTTCTTCTGATGGGTTTAGTGATATTTATCCGGAACTAGCGCGAGATCACACAATTATTGCGGTTGATATTTTAGGGTTTGGACGTTCTTCTAAGCCGGTTGATTTTCAGTATTCGTTTCCTGCGCAAGTGAATTTATATTATAAGTTAATGAAGAAGCTCGGATACGATCAGTTTGCGGTACTTGGTCATTCGATGGGGGGAGAGATGTCCCTTAATTTAGCTTACCTATATCCGGATGCGGTTACCCATCTCATTTTAGCGGATTCTACAGGGATAGAGTCTTTCCAGCAAAAAGAAAGTTATGAAGCACCGCCGCTATCGACGGACTTACAAACTGTAACTGAGATTACGAATTATAATAAAAATGAAGTGAAAAATAGTCGTGATGATAAAGCGCATTATGATCAGCTTACGAAAATGAGAGAGCGCCGCATTGCGATGGAAGCAGATAAAATTAAGGTACCGACTTTAATTATATGGGGACGACATGATAAGAGTGTTTCTTGGAAAAATGGTGAACTGTATCATGGGCTATTTGCGAATAGTACGTTTCATATTATTGAAAAAGGATACCACGCACCGTTTCGTCAGGAACCAATTGAGTTTATGGAATATGTACAAACATTTTTCGCGAAGCATCCACAATAAAAATTTTAAGCATAAATCCACTTCTTTCCTCATAAAGTGAAACTAATAAGGCTTGTCTAAGGAAAGGAATGAAGTGATTTGGAAACTTTACCATGGTGGGTTTATCTTGTAATTGTCGGGATTGTACTAAGTGGCTACATGGTTTTATATACTTCGAAAAAAGAGCAAGATATGGATAATGAGTTTATTGAAAAAGAAGGCGAAGTATATATGAAGCGCTTAGAAGAAGAGCGTGAGAAACGTAATCAGGATAGTGATAAAGATTCGGTATTGCTTTAATAAAAATTTTGAAAGGCTACCACCTAGTAGAATTTTACAACTAGGTGGTAGTTTTTTTCTTCTGGGGGAGCAGTATATGTTCATCAAGCTAAGGTTATATTAGTTTAATTTTACATGTATAAGAGAGTCATCATAAACTTTTATTGATGGTATTTATATATATTTTTACTCATAAGAATGGAACTAGCGGGGATTTTATTGGGGGGGATTAACAATGCATAGGGATGAAACTTCATTACATCCTGATACAGGTGTTACATCTGTAATGTTTGTTGAGCGTTCATTAAATGAAATTCGTTTTTGGTCTAGAATTATGAAAGAGCATTCTTTTTTTCTTCGCTTGGGATTTAGATGCGAGGATACTCAACTAATCGAAGAGGCGAATCAATTTTATCGATTGTTTGAACATATTGAACAAATAGCGCATTCCTATACAAATGAAACAGATCCTGAGCAAATAAAAAGATTTAATGCAGAAGTACAACAAGCCGCAACTAATATTTGGGGATTTAAACGGAAAATTTTAGGGTTAATTCTCACATGTAAATTGCCAGGACAAAATAACTTTCCACTTTTAGTTGACCATACAAGTAGGGAAGCTGATTATTTTAGAAAACGTTTAATACAATTAAATGAAGGTAAATTAGATGCTCTTCCTGATGCTATTATTAAAGAAAATGTTTTCTTTTTACGGATTATGGCAGACCATGCTAAATTTATTGGTCATCTTCTTGATCCATCGGAAAGAAAGCTTGTAGATACAGCACGGAATTTTAGCAATGATTTTGATGAATTGATGTATCAAGCAATTGACTTAGAATCTATGAAACCACAATCCCAAACAGCCCCTCTTTTAGATCAATTTTTAGATCAAAATCGTGTGTCGGTTGCATCTCTTCGGGATTTTAAGAAAACAGCACGTGATTTAATTGAGCAATGTAAAATAAAGAGCATCATTCATCCATTATTGGCAGACCATGTTTTCCGTGAAGCTGATAGATTTCTTGAAATCATTGATATGTATGATGTTCATCTTACAAATATTCAATCACAACCTAGATATTAGAAGATAAGGAAAGATACTATTTTTTCCTTAAGCTGAGAAGTTAACAATTTATTGTTAGCTTCTTTTCTTTGCTATTAAAATTTCCTTTTAAGGACTACATAAATCCCTTTGACCAAATATGTAATTCTTTGTAAAATGATATATATGGAAAGATTATGAATATACAGGTAATATATAGGTGATATATTTTAATGAATTATTCGGGGGAAATTTATTAGTTAAGTATATTAACTTGTTTGCACTACATTTTACAAATAAAGGGGTATTAGTAATCATGAAAGCAAAGAAATTAGTAAGTTTAGCGTTACCAGTTATGTTATTGAGTGGTTGTATTACAATTGAAACTGATGGTAAGAAAGCTGAAACAAAGAAAGAAGAGACGCAAAAGGTAGAGAAAGAGAATAAGACTTCTGAAAAAGAGAGTAAGTCAACTGATAGCAAGAAAGAGGATAGCTTATCTGTAGCGAAAGGTGAAGGTACAAATAGTAGCTCATCAAGTAGTCAACCAAGTTCTTCTTCAAATAATTCAACTTCTTCAACTGGTAAGGTAACTGGTTCAGATGTTGAAAGGTACAAGGCAGATATCATAAATAGTGCTACTCAAATTGAAAATACAATGAAATTAATTGAAGGAATAGCAGATTCAGACGTAAAATCATACAAACAAAAGAAAAGTGAAGTACAACTGAGTTTAGGTGGAGCAAAGGCAACCACAACGAAACTGAAGAATCTACAAGCACCTCCTGAATTACAGGGAGAACAAGTGAAGATAAAGCAATCGATGGAACTGTATGCGGATTGTTTCCAACTTCTCTTTGATGCATTAGACCAAGAAGACGAGAGTAAAATGCATCAATCATTAAGTAAAGCACAAGAAGGTTCAAAACTGTTTGAAGAAGCAGCGAAGAGTATCGGTAGCAAAACAAACTAAGAGTAAATTACTTTAAGGAGTATGAGGTATGAAAGTGAAGAAACTAATGGCTGCTGTAGTTCCAGTTACATTATTATTAAGTGGTTGTGTTACAGTAAAAGATTCGGCAAGTAAAGAAGCAAAGACAGAAGAAACAAGTAAAGCTAAGTCTTCTGGAACAAAAGAAAAATCAACTAATTCGAAAGAAGAAAGTAAAGATGTTCAAAAGGTTCGAGTTTTAGATGAAGATTATGCACAATATTTATTAGACATTGAACAGGATATGTTAAGACGATTTGATTACTATGATGCATCTGTAAAGGATTTGAGAAACGGAAGTAAATCAAAAGCTGAGGTATTAGATAGTGTTAAAGACATCTATAAAGTATTTGATAAGATAGAGAAGATTTCTGCACCGCCAAAACATAAAGAAGACCAAAAAGAGATTGAAAGAGCTGCAGGTAAACTAAGAGAAACATTCGGTGAAATAGAGAAGTTATTCAACGATAAAGGTTTTAGCTTAGAGACTGATAAGGAAATCTTAAATAAAGCAAATATAAAATTAGAGGAAGCAAAACGTATTTGGAAACCTACATTTGATAAGTTAAGGGCTGAAGTAAAAGGTGATACAACCACGGAAAAATCTACTAGTACAACAAGTAGTTCTACACAGGCAAACCCAACTACTGGCAGTCAGGCTCAAACAGATAAAAGTCAAGCAAAAACTGGGGTATTTGTAGATACAGTTGGTACAAGTGAAGAGTTAGGAATTAGTTATAGCAACATGCAGAAGAACATTAAAGATGGTACTGAGATTATTGGTAATTGGGGTATTGATTACGGCAGTGGCGTAAAAACTACGCTAGTACTAAAAGGTGATAAAACATTTGAGTCTTATGCGAATGGTTCTTATCCGAATAAAGATAACTATTTAACAGGAACATATACGGTGGATGTCCCATCATTCCAGTTATCTTTAAAAGTAACAAAAGCAGTTAAAGACGGTCAAGAAGTAAAGTTAACAAATGATAGTATCATGTATAAATTGCAAAACTATGATGGAAACACATTACAAATTTATCATATGGACGATAATATTCGTATTCGATATGTAAAACAATAAATAATTGGTGAAAAACTCTGTAATAAATTTTACAGGGTTTTTTATTAGTTTTAATTTAATTTCTTCATTATCTTTCCAGACGCTGTCCATGCTAGTATAAGTTGAGAAATGAACAAAACGATAATGATAGGCAGTTGATGTAACTCCAAAGTAACTGTAACCATCTAAAGCCCAATTCATACACTATGGTGGAGGATTTTCACCTAATAACCGGATGAAAAAGGGGTGTAATCATGAAGAAACGTACTGTTAATGAAGCGGGAGGGAATGTGCCACAACCAATCCGCAGCGACGGAGCAGGTGCAATTGATTCTGGACCTCGTAATGTTATGCGAGATATTCAAAATCCGAATATGCTTGTTCCGCCTATAACGGATGCAGGATTAGTTCCTAACTTGAAATTTTCATTCTCGGACACTTCTATGATTTTGAAACACGGCGGATGGTCTCGGGAGATTACTGCTCGGGAACTACCAGTTTCGACGACGATTGCTGGGGTAAATATGAGCTTAACGGCCGGTGGAATACGAGAACTTCATTGGCATAAAGAAGCGGAATGGACGTATATGCTTTTAGGACGGGCACGCATAACGGCTGTTGATCAAAATGGACGGAATTTTATTGCTGATGTTGGACCAGGTGATCTTTGGTATTTTCCGCCTGGTATTCCGCATTCCATTCAAGGATTGGAACATTGTGAATTTCTACTCGTTTTCGATGATGGACATTTTTCTGATTTATCTACTTTAGCTATTTCTGATTGGTTTGCGCATACGCCAAAAGAAGTGTTGTCGGCTAATTTTGGAGTACCTGAGAGTGCTTTTCATTCTATCCCTTCAGGTCAAGTTTATATTTATCAAGGAGAGGTGCCAGGTTCGCTTGAAAGTCAGGAAGTTCAATCACCGAAAGGGGAAGTTCCTTTAACATTTAAACATGAACTGTTAAAACAAAAGCCAATTAAGACTCCTGGTGGTAGCGTTCGAATTGTAGATTCTACAAATTTCCCTATTTCAAAAACGATCGCAGCAGCGCTCGTTGAGGTTGAGCCTGGTGGAATGAGAGAACTTCATTGGCACCCGAATAATGATGAATGGCAATATTATTTGACAGGGGAAGCGAGAATGACTGTGTTTCTTGGAAATGGTACCGCTCGTACATTTGATTATAGAGCTGGCGATGTCGGATATGTACCGTTTGCGACGGGGCATTATATTCAAAATACAGGTACCGAAACATTATGGTTTTTAGAGATGTTCAGAAGCAATCGTTTTGAAGATGTATCGTTAAATCAATGGATGGCACTGACTCCTAAAGAAATAGTGGAGAGTAATATACATGTTGGCCCGCAAGTAATGGATTCTCTGCGTAAGGAGAAGTGGCCTGTTGTGAAATACCCGGGGTTTTCATATAGTCCGAAAAATGATGAGTAAAAATGAAAATTTGCGTTATTCTTTCTGGAGACTGATAAGAAGGGATGGCGTATTTTTTATGCCTAATCTAGTCTTTATCCCGCTATTTGCCGGGCAGTAAGACCCACCTCAAAATTCAGCGGAATCAAAGAAGTTAGGTGGGGCGCGGGCTGTCCGTAAAAGCCCGATTAGTGAGGGCTGATTAAAGTTTCACTTTATTAGTATCCGTCCCTTGTATTATTGTTCGGGAAATTATTATTGGAGCATAGTATAGGGAAGATACATATAAAAGAGCGCCATTATAAGCTGTAACGTATAAGTTGTGCAGGAAATGCAACAATAACTCGCTTTACTCTTCATCATTTATTTGAACATAATGGGCATAGAGAGGTGATAAACACAGTATGATTTTTAGTGAGCGTTTAAAAGAAGAAAGGGAAAAAAGAAATTGGTCGCAAAATGATTTGGCTGAAAAACTTCATGTGAGCAGGCAATCTGTTTCGAAATGGGAGACGGGAAAGAACTATCCGAGCATTGAAATTATTATTCATTTAAGTGATCTGTTCGGTATTACAATTGATGAACTGCTAAGGAGTGATGAAGAATTGACGCAGAAAATAATTGAAGATAGTAAGCAATTGGCGTATCCAAAATGGAAGGTGTTTTTTGATAGTCTATTTATGATAGGAGTATTTTTGTTTATTGCAAAAATCGTTGTATGGATGCTAAATAAGTTTGCTGGAGCAAGTATTACAATTGTAGCAGATGCGCCATATGTAATGAATCTTTTGCCCCTTGTATTCATGATTATAGGTGGTATAGGTTCCGATAAGTTGAAGAAAATATATAAATAGAGGAAAGATTTGAAAGAAATCCCCAACACTGGCTGTTCTTTTCACTTAAATTGTGTACTATAAAGGATAGGATGACATAAAGAAGGGGACATTTAGAATGGAATTTCATGAACAGAAAATTTTGCCGGCAGTGAGGCAAATTAAAGATTTGGAAAAGCTATTACATAGTTCGTATGAATATATCGTTATTTTAGATATTCATGTCGGCCAATTGAAGAGTGTTATATCACTTGCGAAGCAATATTGTAAAAAGGTGTTTTTACATGTGGATTTAATTCATGGCTTGCAGAGTGATGGGCATGCGACGGAATATTTATGTCAGGAGTTTAGACCGTACGGGTTACTTTCGACAAAGGCGAGCGTTATTATGAAGGCGAAGCAAAAAGGTGTTGTGGCAATACAACGCATCTTTTTAATCGATTCGAGTGCGATGGAGAAGAGCTGCAATCTTTTAGATAAGACGAAACCGGATTATATTGAGGTGCTTCCAGGAGCAATGACGGATATTATCGCTGAAGTGAAAGAGCGTACTGGTGTACCGATTTTAGCAGGTGGTTTTATTCGTACTGTAGAAGATGTGGAAAGAGCTTTAAACGCTGGTGCGACAGCGATTACGACGTCAAAACGCGAACTATGGAAACATTACCAAAAAAAGTGACGAAAATGTGAAAAAATTCTGTTGACACCGCTTTCATAAGAGGTTAACATTATAGACAAGTTAATAAACGTGACGGAGAAAAGAAGAGATCCACATTTCATTGTTTCTATATAAATTTATATAGAAGCGTGCAAAGCTGTGGGTCTTTTTCTTTTGACAAAAACGAATGGCCATTCATTTTACCTCTATCACATTTGGAAGCGTTTAAATTGATTGTGGAGGGATACTATGTCAGCATTTTTAGGAGAGTTAATAGGGACTGCGTTGTTAATCGTACTTGGTGGCGGCGTTTGTGCTGGTGTAAGTTTAAAGAAATCGTTTGCGAAAGATTCAGGTTGGATTGTTATTACAATGGGCTGGGGCTTAGCAGTAGCGGTTGCAGCGTATGCGGTTGGATCAATTAGTGGGGCACATTTGAATCCAGCTTTAACGATAGGACTAGCATTTAAGGGAGCGTTCCCATGGAGTGACGTACCAGGTTATATCGTAGCACAAATGATTGGGGCAATTATCGGGGCAGTTATCGTATATTTACATTACTTACCACACTGGAAAGAAACAGAAGATCCAGGAACAAAGTTAGGCGTATTTGCAACAGGTCCAGCAATTCCGAACACATTTGCAAACCTTTTAAGTGAAATGATTGGAACATTCGTTTTAGTATTTGGTATATTAGCAATTGGTGCAAATAAATTTGCAGATGGATTAAATCCATTTATCGTAGGTTTCTTAATTGTAAGTATTGGTTTATCATTAGGTGGGACAACAGGATACGCAATTAACCCAGCACGTGATTTAGGTCCGCGTATCGCACACTTCTTCCTTCCGATTGCAGGAAAAGGCGGTTCAAACTGGAAGTATGCATGGATTCCAGTAGTAGGTCCAATTTTAGGTGGATCACTTGCAGGTTTATTCCATCAAGTTGTATTTGAAGGAAAACAAAATTCAGCACTTATTTATGTGATTATCGCAACTGTGATTGTACTAGCAATCTCTTATATGACAAGTAAAAAAAGCGGAAGCAATACAAATAGTAGAAAAGTAGCATAAGGGGGAAACCGATATGAAAAAATATATTCTTTCATTAGACCAAGGAACAACAAGCTCACGTGCAATTTTATTCAATAAAAAAGGTGAAATTGTTCATTCAGCTCAAAAAGAGTTTACACAACATTTTCCAAAGCCGGGCTGGGTAGAGCATAATGCACAAGAAATTTGGGGATCTATTTTAGCAGTTATCGCAACTTGCTTAAGCGAAGCAGATGTAAAACCAGAACAAATCGCTGGTATCGGTATTACGAACCAACGTGAAACAACGGTTGTATGGGATAAAACAACTAGTAAACCAATTTACAACGCAATCGTATGGCAATCTCGCCAAACAGCTGAAATTTGTGATGAGTTAAAAGAAAAAGGTTATAGCGAAATGGTTCGCGAAAAAACAGGTCTTTTAATTGATGCATACTTCTCTGGTACGAAAGTAAAGTGGATTTTAGATAACGTTGAAGGTGCAAGAGAGAAAGCAGAAAACGGCGATCTATTATTCGGAACAATTGATTCATGGCTTGTATGGAAACTATCTGGTGGTAAAGCACACGTAACAGATTACTCAAACGCATCACGTACGTTAATGTTTAATATTCACGACTTACAGTGGGATGATGAGCTTCTAGACATGTTAACAGTACCAAAGAGTATGCTTCCAGAAGTACGTCCATCATCTGAAATATATGGAGAAACAATTGATTACCACTTCTTCGGTCAAAATGTACCGATTGCAGGTGTAGCTGGTGACCAACAAGCAGCTTTATTTGGACAAGCTTGTTTCGGTGAAGGTATGGCGAAGAACACTTACGGAACTGGTTGCTTTATGTTAATGAACACAGGTGAAAAAGCAGTAGCTTCTGAGCACGGTCTATTAACAACAATTGCATGGGGAATAGACGGTAAAGTGAACTATGCATTAGAAGGAAGTATTTTCGTAGCAGGTTCTGCGATTCAGTGGTTACGTGACGGAATGCGCATGTTTAAAGATGCAAGTGAGAGTGAAGTATATGCCTCTCGCGTTGAATCAACTGACGGTGTATACGTTGTACCAGCATTCGTTGGACTAGGAACACCTTATTGGGATAGTGAAGTACGCGGCGCTATGTTTGGTGTAACACGCGGTACGACGAAAGAGCATTTCATTCGTGCAACGCTAGAATCTTTAGCTTACCAAACGAAAGATGTATTATGCGCAATGGAAGCAGATTCAGGTATTAAACTGAAAACATTACGCGTTGATGGCGGAGCAGTTAAAAATAACTTCTTAATGAAGTTCCAAAGTGATATTTTAGATGTTCCTGTAGAGCGTCCAGTGATCAACGAAACGACAGCTTTAGGTGCAGCATACTTAGCTGGTCTTGCGGTTGGATATTGGAAAAACCAAGATGAAATTAAATCACAGTGGCATATGGACAAACGCTTTGAACCAACTATGGAAGCGGAAACAAGCGAAGAGCTATATGCTGGATGGAAAAAAGCAATTGAAGCAACAAAAGCTTTCAAATAATCATAAACAGTGTTATAATGGTGACAAGTTAATAATTCGGTAGGAGATTTGGAGAGACCACAACGCGCTATAGAGGCGAAATCTATAGCGGAGTTTGTGGTCTCTTTTTTCGTTATCAAAGGGAGGAATTACCATGAAATTTTCAAGTAAACAACGTAAAGACGTATTAAACGGAGTAAATAAACAAGAGTTAGATGTGATCGTAATTGGTGGAGGTATTACTGGTTCTGGTATTGCATTAGATGGAGCAACACGCGGGTTATCAACAATTGTGTTTGAAATGCAGGACTTTGCAGCAGGTACATCAAGTCGTTCAACGAAGCTTGTACACGGTGGTCTACGTTATTTAAAACAACTTGAAGTGAAAATGGTAGCAGAGGTGGGTAAAGAGCGTGCGATCGTATATGAGAACGGTCCCCATGTAACAACACCAGAGTGGATGTTACTTCCGTTCCATACAGGCGGTACGTTCGGATCATTTAGTACATCAATTGGTCTTCGTGTATACGACTTCTTAGCAGGTGTAAAACGAAGCGAGCGCAGAAAGATGTTTAACCGTGAAGAAACGCTAAACAAAGAGCCTCTTGTAAAAAAAGAAGGATTAAAAGGCGGCGGTTACTACGTAGAATATCGTACAGACGATGCGCGTCTTACAATTGAAGTAATGAAAGAAGCAATTGAGCATGGTGCGAAAGCTGTTAACTACGCAAAAGTAGACAGTTTCTTATATAAAGATGGAAAAGTATGCGGTGTACGTGTAATCGATTTACTAGACGGTGAAGTATATGAAGTTTACGGTAAGAAAATTGTAAACGCAGCTGGTCCTTGGGTAGATACACTTCGTGAAAAAGATAACTCGAAAAAAGGAAAAGTACTTCAGTTATCAAAAGGTGTTCACTTAGTAATTGATCAAAAACGTTTCCCACTCGGGCAAGCAATTTACTTCGATACACCAGATAAACGTATGGTGTTCGCGATTCCTCGCGGAGGAAAAACATACGTAGGTACAACAGATACGTTCTATGATAAAGACGCAGCTGTACCACAAATGACAACAGAAGATCGCACATACATCATTAATGCGATTAACTACATGTTCCCAAGCGTGAAAATTACAGAGAAAGACATTGAATCAAGCTGGGCTGGTGTACGTCCGTTAATTTATGAAGAAGGTAAGAATGCATCTGAAATTTCTCGTAAAGATGAAATTTGGACTTCTGAATCTGGTTTAATTACAATCGCAGGTGGTAAATTAACAGGATACCGTAAAATGGCTGAAATGGTAGTAGATTACGTAACGAACTTATTACAAAAAGAAGGTCATAGCGCATATCCGAAGAGCGATACGAAACATATGCCAATCTCTGGTGGACATGTAGATGGTTCACACGGATTCCCAGCATTTGTTGCGAAAAAAGCAGACGAAGGTACAAAATCTGGTTTAACGAAAGTACAAGCAGAAGAGTTCGCGAAATTCTACGGCTCTAACGTTGATGTACTGTTCGACTTAGCGAAAAAACATAAAGAAGAAGCGAAAGAATACAACATGCCACTAGACGTTCTAATCCCGCTTGTATACGCAATGGATTACGAAATGACAGCAAAACCAGTTGACTTCTTCGTACGCCGCAGAGGCGCTGTATTCTTCAACATCCACTGGGTATACGAGTGGAAAGAAGCAGTAATCAACTACATGGCTGCGAAACTAGGCTGGAGCAAAGAAGAACAAATGAAATATACAGCTGAACTAGAAAAAGCATTAACAGACGCTGTAATTCCTGTAGATCAACAAGAACAGGCAGCTGCGTTAGCGTAAAATAGAGAAACACCTGAAGGGAACCCCTTCAGGTGTTTTTTATCTTGACTAAAAATAAATAGAATGTGTTACAATGATGATAGAGTATTTAGTATGAATTTTGCATAAAATAAAGAAGACAGAAGCCTGAGAAACTTCTGCCTTGTGTAACCTAACTTGCTATTGTGGTGGTAGTAGGTGCGGTTATAAGACAATTACATTAACGTTTTAGCCGAGAACCGCCCTTACCTTTTCCACGAAGCAGGGTGGTTCTCGCTTTTTTGTATACAGAAATTAGCCATGGACCGACGTATCTTCTACCGATGACAACGCCAGCTCCGGTTAGGATACCATACACTAATTTAATTACAAACATCGCGATCATATTATCACCTCCTCCTTTTTTTCAAAATGGAAGAGATGATTGCCACACCTACTAGTTATAGCTTATTAAGTTACATTTCAATTGTATTATGTTTTAAAATAGGGAACAAGATATATGGATGAAAATTCCTGTTTTTAAGCAGAACATTAGTGTCAGGGGACAAGAAGTAAATAAATATACATAAAAAAACGGTATGGACATTACCATCCGTATTTTTTTATGTATTTATAAAACTTTTCCATACAGTGCGTCGTCTAATATATGGGAAGGAGGAAATGATGTGGATGAATTAACGATAGAAGCGTTTGAAATAGAGGATAAGGAGGACCTTATCGACGAAATAATGAACAAGTATGGACAAGAAGTCCTACAGCTTGTGTATTCATATGTGAATAATAAAGAGGTTGCGGAGGATTTAACGCAAGATATATTTGTGAAATGTTATAAATCTCTTCATACATACAAAGGGAAATCGAATGTGAAAACGTGGTTATGGAGAATTGCGATTAATCAATGTAAGGACTATATAAAAAGTTGGTATAACAAAAAGGTAATCGTTACAGAGGATGAATTTGCGTATATTGGGATTCAAAATGATAGTGTCGAACAAACTGTCATTCAAAATGCGGAGGATCGTGAACTGGCTTCTGCAGTAATGAATTTACCGATAAAATATCGAGAAGTGATTTATCTATTTTATTATGAGGAATTATCAATTAAAGAGGTTGCTATGGTAATAGACGTAAAGGAAAATACGATAAAAACGAGACTGAAAAAAGCGAAGGAGCTTTTGAAGAAAGGATTGGAGGAATAATCAAATGGAAGATCGATTAAAAGGTTTGCGAAAATCAATGGAGAACACAACGTTTAAACATTTGAGTTTTTCTGATCAGCACCAAAAGCGGGTGCGCGAAAAAATCAATCAATCGTCCGAAAAGGAAGAAGACATCCTTTTAGCAGTGTTGCAACTTCTTATGAATGAAAAAACAGGTTATGAATTGATGCAGTTACTGCGGGGGAGAGGAATTCAAAAATTCGAAGGTGATGAAGGATCTCTATACACTTTATTGCATCGTCTAGAACAGAATCGCTTTATCCAATCTAGCTGGGATCATGCGGGAGCTAAATATTATCAATTAAATGATAAAGGAAACAAGATGCTGCGAAAGGCAGAGAAGAATGCTACGAAGGCACGATTTATATTAAAAGGATTAGTACAGGAGTGAGAAAAAATTGAACAAAAAAGGGGAGCGTTTTTTAAAAGAAGTTACGAACCATATTAAATCAAAAGAAGCGAAGGATTTGGTGGCGATGGAACTAGACTTTCACTTAAAACAGGCGAAGAATATGTGGATGGATAAAGGATTAAGTGAGGAAGTTGCTGAAGATAAGGCTGTTGAACAAATGGGAAGTCCGGTCAAACTTGGCGAAGAACTTAACAAACTGTATAAGCCAAAGGTTGATTGGTTTTTAATTGGTTTATTAGTGGCTGCGATGGGGCTAGGGTTTTTGCCAGTTTTAGCTTTTGGATATACGAATGATGTAATAATGAATAAGGTGATATTTGTTATTCTCGGTGTTGTAACAGCTTTTGGGATGATGCTGATTGATTATCGGAAATTAGAGAGAAGGGGAGGGTTGTTTTACACAATCGGAGTACTTATTCTGTTAATGCTATACTGTTTTCCGAACGCTTCGTTGACTGGAGAACCGTTAATAAAAATTGGTCCCATTGAAATTGATTGTTTAATAGCAGTACCGTTCTTTTTTCTAGCGTGGGCTTCTTTTTTCAATAATAGTAGGTTAAAGGTTATACATCTTGTGGTTTTATATTTATTTTCTTTGTATTTATTTTTGATTGTATCAACCCTTTCGTCAATTTTTGTTTATATGACAATGGTATTCGTTATGCTTTGGTGGAGTAAGTTAGGAAAGAAAACGGCGTTGATTATTACGATTGTACCCATTTGTTTATTTATTATCAGGGCATCGGTATCCTGGTCTTCAGGATACCACTTAGATAGAATTTTAGGGTATTTAAATCCGGAGAGTGATGCAGGTGGTGCAGGATTTATGTATATACGTTTAAAAGAGGTAATGTCATCGGCTGGTTGGTTTGGTACATCTGGAGATACAAAATTCATCCCTGCTGCGGATACTGATTTTGTATTTGCAAGTTTGACTTACTATTATGGGTATGTGCTTGCGCTAATTCTGGTTTCTGTTCTTTCTCTTTTTGTAGCAAGATTAGTAATCATATCTTATAAAATAAATGACCGATATGGTAAATTGCTTCTCATTGGAGGAATGACTCTTTTTGTAGTCCAGTTTATTTATAACGTGGGCATGATTTTAGGCTTATTGCCGATTGCTGCTATATCATTACCTTTTATTAGTTATGGATTAACACCGACTGTATTTCATGCGCTTTTAATGGGGATTGTGTTAAGTGTATATCGACGTAAAGATATGCCATTTAGAATGAAGAGAACACCTTGATAATGATCAAGGTGTTCTCGTTATAAGTTCAAAACTATCCGAATCAGCCCCAAGCACAAAAGGACTAACCTCGCCAACACTATAAAGTTGCAACTCATGCATTGCGCGCGTACAAGCGGTGTAGAACAATCTACGAACGCTCTCATCACTGTACACATCTTTAGAAGCATCGTAAATAATAACAGCGTCAAATTCAATACCCTTCGCTAAATAAGCAGGGATCACGACGATGCCTTGCTCATACTCGGCAGAGTTACTCTTCACGAGTTTAATATTCTCGATATGATTAAGTGCTTCGTAAGCCGCGGCGCTTTCAGCTGCAGATTTACATATAATTGCGATCGTATTGTGCTGCTCTTTTTGTAGTTCAGCAACTTTGGCAGTAATATGTTCGTGCAGTTCGCTTTCATTTGATACTTTCGTCACTGTAGGTTTCGCGCCGTCACGTTCAAAGGCGTGAATGTTCTTTCCTTCCGGTACGAGAGCACGTGTAAATTCAATAATTGGTTTTGTTGAGCGGTAGCTACGAGTTAAGTTGATACCGTTCGTTTCATCAGGTCCGTATAAGCTAGTAAGTGTATTGAAATTCACTGCTTCACTCGCATGGGCAAATATCGCTTGGTTAAAGTCTCCGAGTACAGTCATTCTTGCAGCAGGGAAGAGACGTTTTAAGAACTCGAACTGAAACGGAGAATAATCTTGCGCTTCATCTACGAGTACGTGTTTAATCGATCTGTTCGTTTGGAAGCCTTCAATTAATTCTTTTAAAAGTAAAAATGGAGTCGCATCCTCGTAATATAGCTTTCCTTCATCAAGCATGTTCACTGTTAATGAGCAAATGTCATCCCACTCTTTCGGTTTTTCCCCAGTAACCCATGATGCATCTGTGAAGAGCTGTTTATATATGCTTGTGAAATTGATGAAACGCAATGTTTGAACGCCTTTACGAAGTGGCTTCATTTTTTTACGGACAATCATACGCCCAAGTACTCTTGTTTCTTTCTCAAAGTCTTGAAAGGAGTTGTCGTCAAACTCGCCTTTTTTCTGTAAATATTTATAAGCCTTTTGGTATTCATCTTTACTAAGTAATTCAATTTCTTCTTCTACCCAAGGCTTTTTCAGTTCTGATTTTTCGAGTGTATCTATTTGTTTATTTAGCCAATCCGTTAACTTTTCAATTCGACTATGGAAGCGGAGGGAGGAGTCAGTATTATAAAATTGCTCTGTAATTTCTTTTGCAGAGACAATCAGTTTTCCTCTAAATTTCATTCCTCTAAATAGCATGCCTGAAGATTCAAGAGATTGTCTGTACGCTCTAATCATCTCGAAAAATTGAGTGGATGCTTTAAATCGGATGCCCGCATTTCTCGTTTTATAGGTAGGGCTATTCGTTTCAGTTAACATATATTCCAATTGCTCATAAGGGTCTTCAACATCAAATGACTTACTTAGTCTATGATTTAAATACTCTTGGAATGTAACTTGCTGCATATTTTCTTCACCAAGTTCAGGTAGTACGTTAGAAACGTAGCTATTGAACATAGAGTTAGGGGAGAAGAGAATAATTTGATCCGCTTTTAGCCATTCGCGATATTTATATAGTAAGTAGGCGATTCGCTGAAGGGCAGCAGATGTTTTACCACTACCAGCAGCTCCTTGAACGATAAGGAGGCGGCCTTCATCGTGACGGATAATTTCATTTTGCTCACGCTGAATCGTAGCGACGATACTTTGCATATGTTTGTTCGTACCTTTTCCGAGTGCTTGTTGCAAGATTTCATCGCCAATTGTAAGGCTCGTATCGAACATAGAATCAATCTCGCCATTTTGAATAATGTATTGTAATTTTTTCTCCACATTACCGCGAATTACGCCTCCTGGTGTACTGTATTCAGCTGGTCCTGGTGGATAATCGTAGTATACACTCGAAATAGGTGCGCGCCAGTCATATATAAGAAAGTTTTCTCCGCTAGCATCCGTAAGTGTAGCAACACCGATATAAATTTGATCCGCAGCAGATTCTCCTTCTTCTTTGAAATCAATTCGTCCAAAATAAGGTGCTTTATGCATGCGTCTTAATGCGGCAAGTCGATTAAAGGTGTGCTTATGGGTAATTTGTGTGACAGCTAGTGACTGAGCTTGTTGTCTTAAGTTGATAACTGTTTCAAGATAATCATCAAAAGTATCCGTGTTCACTTTCACATCATCCCAAAAGTGTTTACGAATATTGATTACTTCTGCCCGGCGTCTGCCAGTTTCGTTTTCCAGTTTATCAATTTGCTGAGTAATCGTTTCGATTACGGTATCCAATCGTTGTTGCTCTTGATCAAGTTTTTTGTTCATACGGTAGCACTCCTTTAAAAGTGAAAAATAGAGGTTGACTGAAGAAAGGTTTTGTTGTACAATTAAGATACGGATAAATACGTTCTGTGTATTTTAGAAAACGTATTTCTGTACTAATTTAACATAGTTTCTTAATTTAATCAATAATGATGAGATAAACCCTTGGTTCCACGCGTTGTGAATCAAGGGTTTTTTGTTTTTCTGTAAGAAATAATTGCAATTTTGCCGAGGATAATCTAAGTAAAGTATAGAAACAATCAGGAATAGGGGGATACTGATGGGAAAATATTTTGAGGAAGCACATCGTTTTTGTTCTCGTAATAGAAAGCACTTAGAAAAGGATGTTATATGTGGTTGTTTCTATTGTTTAGAAATTTTCCATCCAGAAAAAATTACAGAGTGGTGGGATGATGATAACACAGCAGTTTGTCCGCATTGTGGGATTGACTCTATTATAGGGGAAAGTTCAGGATTTAGAATCACAGAAATGTTTTTAAGTGAAATGCATAAAAGATGGTTTTAGTTAAACGAATGACAAAATAAACTTTCGGTAACGAAGATAGTGTAAAACTAACTAAGATTTTACACTATCCATAAAATGAAAAAGACGTTATCCTTTCTATAGAATCGAAGAGTCAATCATGTAATTTCATTTACCCAATCTGTATACAATTTCCCCCTGGAAGAGGGGACATAAAAAAGCTCGGGCTTAGCCCGAGCTTTTCATTATTTCTTTTCGTCTTTTTTATCGTCAGCTTTTTGCTCTTTGAAAAGATCTTTTAAATCTTTATCGTCAACTTTTACGTCAGCTTTTTTGATTTCTTTCATCATAAGATCGTTCATGAATTGAGCATCTTGCGTTTTTTCTTGAGCTAGTGATTTTTTAATATCAGCTTTTGCTTTATCGAAAGTAGCATCTGCGTGATTATCAGTTACTTTAATAATATGGTAACCAAATTGTGTTTTTACAGGTTCGCTTACTTCACCTTTTTTCAACTTTTGAGCTGCTTCTTCAAATTCTTTTACCATTTTCCCTGGTCCGAAGAATCCTAAGTCGCCACCTTTTTCTTTTGAACCTGTATCTTCAGAGTATTGTTTTGCTAATTCTTCGAAAGATTTACCTTGAGCAAGTTCATCTTTCACTTTTTTAGCAGTTTCTTCATCTTTTACAAGGATATGACTTGCTTTAATTTCCTTTTTATAATCCTCGAATTTTGCTTTTACATCTTTATCAGTAATCGATTGTTCAACCGCTTTTTCTTGAGCTAATTGAGCACGTACACTATTTTTTATAGTTTCTTCTTTAATACCTTGTTGTTTCATTAGGGTATCGAATTGATCACCGTATTGTTTTTTCATTTCATCGAACTTTTTGTCTACATCTTTGTCTTCAACTTTGTAGTTTTTAATAAGTACTTTTTCCATAACCATGTTGTTTAGTACTTGTTTACCAGCTTGTGTCTTCATTTGATCGTAGAATTCTTCTTTTGTAATGTCACCAGCTTTAGATGTAACGATTTTGTCTGATGATGATGTTCCACATGCTGATAATGCGATTACACTTGTTGCGGCTAAGGCAAGCATAGCTTTCTTCATTCGATAAACACTCCTACTATTATGTATTTTTAATTTATCCTACACCGATGAATTTTAAATTCATAAGAGCCCGATTAAGTCTCACTGATACTTTTGCTTTTTTGTATTGGTAAAGCGCGCTTAACAGGGCTTACCGTGGCTGAGGATAAAGTTTTGATGAATGTTTTGTTCTATAGTATAAGCAATATGTACAAAATTTAATATATCATATTTCGACGCGTTTTCATATTGATAAAGAAAAATTAACCAGTACGTGTCAGATTTTGAAAGTGTGCCATATTGGGCGTATGCCGCATATACAGAATAGAGGAGGGGATGGGGATGAATTCTCAACTTATTTTATTACTTGTACTGTTTATTTTATTGGTTATTGTAGGTATAATTTGCTTATAGAGGAAAAAAGTGAGGAAGGAGCTTTCCTTCCTCACTTTCCATGAAATATAATTTCTATATAACTAGAAATTAATAAAATTGTTATACATACATTAATAACCCGAAAGACACCGGGCTGGCGGCTCGCAGCTATTTGTTTTCGTTCACACAGTGTATGTGTCATGAAATTCGTGTAAAATATAACAAGAAGTGCGAATGCGACAAAAACAACTGTTATAAGTGTCATGAGGCGAGACCTCCTTTTGGCTAAAATACATATACATATATTGTATCACACGATATTTTGTTCGTGTTACAAAATTCAGAAATAGAAGACTTTGTGTTAGAAAGTGAGGGAGAAAATGGACGTTGTTAGAAGATTAGAACAAGCTGAATACTATGTAGACCTACTATTTAAAATGATTGATGAAGAGAAGTGTCCATTTTATTCTTTGATCATAAAGAAAAAAGCTCGTAAAAAAGATATTGAACGTATACTAAATCTTTGTGAAAAACTGAACGAGCAATATGTAGTGGAGAAAGCAGAAGGGCTTCTTTTGTTCGATGCGCTGTTAGATCAATTTGAAAAAGCGCTTCCACATCAGCTCGAAGTACACGAAACTGCGGAAGCGCTAGCAAAACAAGGTTTATTTAAGCCGCTTATGAATGAATTCTTAAGCATGATTGCGAAAAAATAAATAGATTATTTCTTAACTAACTTTTGATCGGATTCTGTAAAGTTCTCTTCAATATCTTCTAATGATTTCTCAAAAATATCGATAAAGTCTTGTCCGTAAATATTACGCAGGATTGCAATCAGTTCGATATTTTCTGGGAACTTCCCATAAAAATTACGAAGTGCAAGAGCCCCATTAAACACTGAATTATTTTCAGGATCATACTCCTCCATTAAGCGAAGTAGTAATTCTTCCCCTTTGTCTGTAATTTCAATGTACGTATTTCGTTTATCATCTTCCTTTTTTGAGAATACAAGATAGCCGCGTTCTTCCAGCTTTTTCGAGAAGTTAAACGCTGTTGATACATGCATAACTCCAAACTTAGCAATCTCAGAAATAGAAGCCCCTTTTAAATGATAAGCGATTGTTAAAATATGATGTTCATTAATATTTAAATCGTAAGGTTTAATCCACTGCTGCCAATCTTTCTCTACACATTTCCATAACGCTTTCGATAATTGAGCAATGCGTTGGCTGAAAATCATCGCTTCTTTTACCGAGTAATCTTTTTCTCCACTTTTCATTTACTCACCCACTTTAACATTCTTTTTCATTACTATCTATTATGCCAGTAAAATAAAAATTAATAAAGTCTTTTTGTAAGAATTGTGAAAATTTTTTAACAAAATGACATTCTATACAAATCATGCATAACTATGGAAGCGTTTTATGAGTCGTGAATACATGCGTTGTCCTTACATGTTAATTGATAACATATATTGTAAATGCATAAAAACACGGCATATCTATACGATATGCCGTGTCAAGGTCAATTTATATAAAAAATATTTGTTATATGCAAAAAACTAAGCAGGAATTTGTTTACGCTTTTTCTGGAACAGCTTCTTGCAGTTTCTCAATTGACTTTTGGATGTCTAAAATTTCTTTCTCAATATGGCGCTTGTTTTGAGAAATATCTTGTTTCCAGTTAGAAAGCGTGTCTTGCATGTCATCTTTTAATTCTTGAAACACTTCTTTACCTTCTGAAGCAGTTTCAACAATTTGACGCTTTAATAATTTCGTATCAGCTGTAATATCAGCTAAAGTCTTTTTAATATCATTTCCTTTTTCTTTTAACTTGCCGCGCATGTCTTTACCAGAAGAAGGAGTTGAGAAAAGAACGGCCAGTCCAGCAACTGCTCCCCCGCAAATAACACCTGTAATAAAGGATTTAGCTTTTGACATAAAAGGAAACCTCCTTATTTTTTGTTCGTATTCATGATGTGAAAAAATATGCATATCTTTCTTATATGTGCTATGCACAAACAATCATCCCTGAGCATTTTAAGTGAAGAAACAAGCCATGCGGAATTTGATGACTTCAGGGAAGTGGCTTGTTATGTATTACGCCTTCTTATAGTGTCATTATTTCACACTATTTGCAATTGTACTTGCGATGTTTTGTAAATTTTCCATAGTGTATTCATTTTGGTGTGATTTCCAAACAGCACCGAAACCATCTTTTTCACCGTAGCGTGGAATTAAATGAAGGTGGAAGTGGAACACAGTTTGTCCAGCTTTTTCACCGTTATTGTTAAGTAGGTTAAAGCCAACTGGATTAAACTCTGCTTTAATCGCATTTGCGATTTTTGGAACGACAGAAAAAATGTGTGATGCGATTTCTGGCGTTAACGCAAAAATGTCTTGTTTGTGAACTTTCGGAATAACAAGAGTATGTCCTTTTGTTACTTGACTAATATCTAAAAATGCAAGCACATGTTCATCTTCGTATACTTTTGAGCAAGGGATTTGCCCGTCAATGATTTTACAAAAAATACAATTGTCTGCTGTATGATTCATTGATCTCATCCTTTCAAATATCCTTAGCCGTATTTTACCATAATTACATAAGAGAACAAACACGAAAAACAGGAAGCTGACTCAGCTTCCTGTTTTCTGAAGAGGGATTGAAAAAGCATTATCGTAATTTACGTTTCGCAGACACCTCATTTATTTAAGAAATGCACGGTAAATCGGCTAAAGTTTCTGCCGTAGACACCCCATTTTCAAGTGAAATGAATTGCAATCTTTTATAAAAGGAAATTGTTTATTTTTTAAAACAGTATATGCTCTTTCGGAGACACCCCGTTTCTAAAATGAAACAAATGATCTGGTTATGTGTAAATTTCTTTGTCCAACATGGACACCCCATTTCATGATGACTTAACTATGTTGTTGTACTCATCAATTGGTGGTCGCTTTTTCAATGTGTTCCTTCTTCACTAATTATGATGTCCGCTTTCGGGAAAATATATGCTAATAAATTTAAATTTTTTTTTTTGAGTACATGGATACTATGTAGTACAGCATAATTTTTGGTAAGATGAATATAGAATGAATACTAATGAAGAAAGTGGTGTCGTATGAGCGAGTTATTGCGTGTAGAAAATGTTACAGGAGGATATACGAAACGACCTGTATTAAAAGATGTTTCGTTCTCTGTTAATAAAGGCGAACTTGTCGGCTTAATCGGTTTAAATGGAGCTGGTAAAAGTACGACGATTAAACATATTATCGGTTTAATGGAACCGAAAAAAGGAACTGTCACAATTAATGGGAAAACAATTCGTGATGATATGACAGCGTACCGTTCTAGCTTTTCATTCATTCCAGAAACGCCGGTATTATATGATGAATTAACGTTAGAAGAGCATTTGAAATTAACAGCGATGGCGTACGGTGTTGATGAAAAACAATATGAAGAACGTGTAGGACAACTATTACATGAATTTCGCATGAAAAATCGTTTAAAATGGTTTCCATCTCATTTCTCAAAAGGGATGAAACAAAAAGTAATGATTATGAGCGCGTTTTTAGTTGAGCCATCTCTTTACATAGTAGACGAACCTTTCGTTGGATTAGATCCGTTAGCAATTCAATCTCTTCTTCAAATGATGGATCAAATGAAAAAGAGTGGAGCCGGTATTTTAATGAGCACACATATTTTAGCGACGGCAGAGCGTTATTGTGATTCGTTCATTATTCTGCATCAAGGTGAAGTAAGAGCGAAGGGAACGTTATCTGAGCTGCAATCACAGTTTAATATGCCAGGTGCAACGTTAGATGATATTTACATCGCGCTAACAAAGGAAGAAGATTATGAATAGCACAGCGTTATGGAAAGAACGATTTCGTCACTTTCTAAAAGAAGTTCGTACATATAGTAAATACGTATTTAATGATCATTTGAAATTTATTTTTGTGTTCATCATCGGTGCGGGAGCGTATTATTACCAGCAATGGTTACAAACGTTAACATCTTCGTTTCCAACTGCGCTCGTAATGGCAGTATTAATTGGACTCGTGTTAACAGCTGGATCCATTCAAACGTTATTAAAAGAAGCGGATCTCGTTTACTTACTGCCAGTTGAAGAAAAGTTAAAACCTTACTTCACCAAGGCATTTCTTTTTACATTTATGATTCAGTTATACATAATCGCAATCGTAGCAGCTGCGCTTGCTCCGTTATACTTCCAACAAATGAAGCAAACAGGTGCTGGCTACATATGGATTGTCCTCGCATTTGTCATTGTAAAAGCGTGGAATTTATTCGTCGCGTGGGAAAAGTCATTTTTAACAGATCAAAATATACAAAGGGCTGATTGGTTTATTCGTTTTATCTTAAACGGTTTATTTGTATATTTCCTTGTAGAACGTACTTCAGTTCTTGTTATTGGCGGAATCGTTCTGCTCATGGTGTTATATCTTGCTATCATGCATCAAATGGTAAAAGGAAAGCCGCTAAACTGGGAGTATTTAATTTCTGAAGAAGGTAAGAAAATGATGCTGCTGTACCGAATTGCGAATATGTTCGTTGATGTACCAGCATTAAAAGAAAGAGTATCTCGCCGAAAATGGCTGGATTTCATTCTGTCGATAATCGGCGAAAAGCGTACATATTTATACTTATATACGAGAACGTTTTTACGATCGGGTAACTATTTCGGCTTATATGTGCGCCTGCTCGCTCTTGGAGGGGTTATTCTTTACTTCATTCCGTTTTTATATGGACGATTTATCGTAAGCCTTATTTTCTTATACTTAATCGGTTATCAGCTATTAACTTTATGGAAGCATCACCGCATGAAGATTTGGCTTGATTTGTATCCGGTCGGGGGAGAAGAGAAGAAGAAAGATTTTCTTACTTTATTAAATGCAATTCTTCTTACTGGCAGCGTTGTATTTACAGTTATATTTGCCCTTGCGACGAAAGATTTCATGATGACGGGAATTTTACTAGTCGTGAGCATAGTATTTAGTATCGGTTTCGTTTATCAATACGGGGCAAAACGTATTGAGCGTTTAAATTGAAGGGAATGAACCTATGATTACATATGAAGAAAAGGTTATAAAAGAGCTGGAGCAGTGGAAAGCTACATTCATGAAAGATTCTTCTATGATGACACGGTTCTCAAAGAAAGTGCAGACGAAAGTACAACAGCTTATTCCGGCGAAAGTGCAAAAAGTATTAACAGAAACGATTCGGATGATGGTACAAACAATTAGCGCCGGATCAAACTTTATAAAGCCGAAATTAAAAGAGACGAACTGGTCATTGCAAAGACGAGACGATGAAGTACGTAAAAAAATGGATGAGTACAAAAAAATAGCAGCGGCAGAAGGAGCAGGGACGGGAGCAGGCGGTATTCTCCTTGGCCTTGCTGACTTTCCGCTTCTACTCGGCATTAAAATTAAATTTTTATTCGATGCAGCAACATTGTACGGATTTGATACGAGCGACAAAGAAGAGCGCCTTTTTATCCTTCACGTTTTCCAACTTGCCTTTTCAAGTGACGACCACCGAAAAGAAATATGGAAAGCCATCGAAACGTGGGATACAGAAGAAGAAAACCATATGGACTGGGAAAAGTTCCAAACAGAGTACCGAGACTATATCGATTTAGCAAAAATGCTTCAGCTCGTACCCATAATCGGTGCCCCAGTCGGCGCGTATGCGAACTATCAATTACTGCAAAGACTTGGGGAAGTAACGATGAATTGTTATCGTATGCGGTTGCTGAATAGGGATTAAAAAGAAAGCATCCTAAATTTGTGATTTAGGATGCTTTTTTGTTTTAATGATTAATACTTCAAAAGAAGGTATAATTCAGATTGTCTTTTCAGTGTTTTAGGCTGAAATTAGTAGTAGAGATAGAACCGATATTATAATCATCCTTATAATCAATTGAAGTAGTAAATTTCTTATTTGTATCATCTTTGATATGACCAGTTATAAAAATAGTTTCGATATCATTAGAAGGAAATCGATGATTCGTAATAGTCACTTCTAAATTCTCTTTTTCTTTGAAATACTGAATGGTTTCTTCTGTTGCTTTATTAACAATTTGTTGTTCCTCATTCTTTTGATCTATAGTACAACCTCCTAAAAGGATAAGTGTAAAAATAAAGAATAATCTTATAGCATATTTTTTCACGAATAATCACTCCGTTAATAGTGCGTTATATTCCTCTTAACTAAATTGTATATCCACAGAATATGGTGTGGTGAAGTATAAAGAAAAGGCACTCTAAAGTGCCTGGATTATTAGTTTTTAAGCTCTAAATTTTTGGTGGTTGAAATAGCGCCGATATGATAATTATTTGCGTATTCAACTGAAGCAGTAAATTCTTTCGTTTTATCATTAGTCACATAGCCTGATATAGAGATAGTTTGAAAGTCTTTTGGTCCAAATTCATGATCTGTAATTGATACATCTAAGCCCTCTGTTTTTTTGAAATATTGAATGGTTTCTTCTGTTGCTTTATTAATGATTTCTTCATCGGTATTATTTTCATTATTACAGTCTCCTAAGGTAGTAATAATGAAAATGAAAACTAAATATAAAAACAATCTTTTATGCAACATAATTCTCCTCCAATCATTGGTTCCTAAATTAGGGATATATCAAATGTTGCAGAAGAGAAACTTTAAAATGTTTTAATAGGTTCAAATCAATCTAGGTTTTTAAGAATTATTTGAGGGGCTCCTTTTGAAAATAAAAATAGACACCTTATTGTTAGGTGCCCAAAAGTTTGATACATTGCTTCTAAATTTTTAACGTTAGAAGTTGAGCTTATTGAATATTGATCTTATCCTTTATATACATATGAAATAATTGGAATTAATACAAAGGGCCAACAAAAATATACTTTATTTTCATATTATTTTCAGTCATCATAACTAATACTTTCAACCCTATATTTATCTCTATAATTTATATCTGCAGTTATTTTACGATTTGGATTATTGGTTACATGACCCGATACAAAAATTACTCCAAAATCTGCAGGGCCGAATTCGACTTTTGTCACTGTAACATCTAGTTTTTTATCCTCTTTAAAATGTTGGATTGCGATCTTTGTCGCTTTTTCTTTTAATGCTATTTCTTCATTGTTCTCTTGTTTGTTCATATACATAAACCCTCCAATAAAAAATATAATTATAATTATTATTAATAAAAATCCCTTTTTTTTCAAAAAAATCACCCTCTCCTAATGATAAACTATATAATTAGAATAAACTATTTATTATAGGAGTGAAAGAATGAAAGAAAGTGCAGTTTTAGATCAAACTTATTATGATTTGGCAAAAGGAGCATATAGGAATGATTTAGGTAAAAATTATGAGATAAAGGATTATACAGATCAAAAAAAAGTTTTACAGACATGGAAAGTAGGAGAAACATTCCACGACAAACAAACCGGAATGGACGCAGTAGTCTTTGAACGAGATGTCGATGGGAAGAAGCAAGTTATGGTAGCTTTCCGAGGAACAGAAGGGGATAAAATTATAGAGAAAAACTCTTTAGGCATTCCGATGAAGCCAGGGGAAGGTATGAAGGATTTAAAAACAGATACTAATCATTTTGTATTACGAGAAGGTGTTCATGAACCAGCAGCACCTCCTGTAGCAGGGACTGAGAATGAAGGTTCAAAGAAATATTGGAATGAAGAGAATCAGCGCTGGGAAACACATAATCAATTCGAACAAGCTGAAAGGGTCATGAAACAAGTAACGGATACATACAAGGACAGGGATGATGTAGAGATATATACGACGGGTCATTCGTTAGGGGGAGCTTTAGCGGAGTATGCAGCGGCATCTAATGATAATGTAAGATGTATGTCATGGAATGCGCCGAGTGCAAAACATTTGTTACCGCCTGATTTACAAGAAAGAGCAAATAATGGTGAGTTTAATAATAGAATTGTAAGTGTTGTTCACGGAAATGATTCAATTGGCTATGGACCATTTGGTGCATATGAAAGTCATATAGGCTCTACTTATGCGGTAACCCCACCAATTTCGAAAGAAGAAATGTCAAAGCTATCATTACAGCAAAAGCTTGGGATGGATGTTACTCGATTTTTAAATTCGATAAGTGGCCCTGGTTATCATTATCAAACAGATCAGAACTTCCGGTTTGGAGAGAATGGATCTTTATCAAATAAATACTTGTTAAATGTAGACACGAATGAAAGAGTTTATGATTCACCAGGCGCGTTATTAGGCGGGGGAGAGATTCGTGTAGTGGTAGAGAATTTAGAACAAGCTGTAAGAGATATGAAGCGAAACGCGCAAGAATTTCAAGATAGAGTACCGAGGTTAATTTCTAATATGATGACATTATTAGAAACGGCTGAAAGTAGACGGGTAGAAGCTAAAGTAAATAATATACGTGCACATGTAGAGCATTTAAGTTTTTGGTACATACGAACAGCAACGGAAATTTCAGATTTTATTGAGAAGAAAGCCGAGGATTATAAGAAGACGGATCAACAATATTAAGGGAGAAGATTAAGATGCCGAGAATTTACTTAAATGAAGAAGCATTGAGCCAAGCTTTACAACAATTTGACCATATGATTCAAGATTTAAACCATAATAAAAGAGTGGTAAGTACTGTACATGATTTACTCTTATCAAGCTGGTCTCAACTTGGAGTAGGGAAAAAAGCCATTAGCGATTTAGAATCTTTTAAAAAAGATATTGAAAGACGAATGGAAGAATTAGAGTCTGATAAAAGAGAGTTAAAGGGTGCGATTGATTTATTAAAAGCGCTAGATCAAAGTTATGATTACATGGGGCCTAAATATTAGATTACAAGAAGCACTCACAACGGTGCTTTTTGTGATTTAACTGGATTAAAGATTATTGTAGTAATTATTAAGGAATATGATCCAGATTCATAATATAGATTGAAAAAGTAATATATAGTTTTGAATCAAACTTGCAAACGATAATTTTTTATTTTACAATTTACTTACCGACCGGTAAGTAAAAATAAGTGAGGTACAGTATGACGAAGAATTTACAAACATCGCAGAACATTGTAGAGGCATCATTTAAACTTATGGCAGAACACGGCATTGAGAAGATGAGTCTTTCCATGATTGCGAAAGAGGTAGGTATTTCAAAACCGGCTATTTACTATCATTTTTCTTCTAAAGAAGCGTTAGTTGATTTTTTATTTGAAGAGATTTTTTCTGATTATCATTTTGCAAATTACTTCGATAAAGAGCAGTATACGAAAGAAAACTTTGCAGAAAAGCTAATCGCAGATGGTTTACATATGCTCTCTGAGTATGAAGGGCAAGAAGGAATACTACGCGTTATCAATGAATTTATCGTAACTGCATCGCGAAATGAAAAGTACCAGAAACGTTTATTTGAAATACAAGAGGATTTCTTACATGGTTTCCACGATTTATTGAAGAAAGGCGCGAGACTGGGCGTTGTGTCACAACATGAAACGGAAGAAAATGCTCATACGCTAGCGCTTGTGATCGATAATATGAGCAACTATATGCTCATGGGATTCCATTTAAAGTATAAAGAAATTTGGATTCGAAATGTGAAAAACGTCATGAAGGAGGAGTAAAGATGAAAATGCAAAAAAACTGGTGGCTCGGTTTTCTTGGATTTATTGGGATTTATAAAATACCAGGTATGATTGAAGCTTTTCAAGCGGATGGAAGTTGGCTAAAGTTAATCGGTTTCATTTGGTTACTTTGGTTCGGATATTTTATTCCGGAGAAGAAAGAAGATTAAATTTCAATTTTCTGTAAAGTTATGTAAAATATAGATTGGGAGTATTCATATATTAGATTACTAGATTTGGAGTGGTTACATGGGTCCATTGAAAAATGAAATTCACCCTGACATGGTCAAGGTGTGGAAAGTTCGTGCTGTAATTCAAGAAGGGATTGGTATACTCGTCATTTTAGCTTACCTTTTCCTCATGATAAAGTTTGATTGGTGGGCGTGGATTTTGTATGTAATGATTGGGCTGACAGTTGTGTTCGCACCATTTTCGTACTTCTTATTCCCGAAACTACGTCAACGTTATTACAGCTACCAACTAAATGAAGAAGAGCTTGAAATTCAGCATGGTCTTTTTGTCGTAAAGCGCGTATTAGTACCGATGATTCGTGTGCAGCACGTAACGATTGAACAAGGACCAATTATGAGAAAATATGGCTTAGCAGAATTACACATTTCAACAGCAGCAACTTCTCATAGCATCCCAGGCTTAACGATGTATGAAGCAGAAATGTTGAAAACGAAAATCGCAGAATTAGCGAAAGTGAGTGATGAGGATGTATAAGAGGCAGCATCCAATCACGATGTTATTAGAATTAAAAATAACAGATTTTATACCACTCATTATTTTCATGTTTAGCTTAAACGGAAAATTCCCGTTTTGGTATTTAATTCCCGCAGCATTTGGTTTACTCACCGTTTTTTCAGCATTTGAAAAATGGTATTACACAACATATTGGGTTGAAAATAACGTATTACATGTGAAAAAAGGTCTCTTCGTGAAAAAGGAGAGCTACTTAAATAAAGAACGTGTTCAAACGATTAATACAAGCTCTAACGTACTATATCAAATGCTCGGTTTAAAAAAAATTCAGATTGAAACAGCTGGTGGGGGCGATGAAGCAGAAGTTAGCTTAGCTGGTATTACGGCAGAAGAAGCGGCGGAGCTTATTACTTTGCTAAATGAGTCAACTCCAGAAGTGAAAGCAGAAGGAACGTTAGACGAAGCAACAGAAAATGTAGTAGAAAAAGAAATTGTTACAGAAGAAAAACAAGCGACAGAATATAAATTAACTTGGAAAGAGATTTTATTAGCATCTGTTACATCTGGTCAATTTGGACTATTATTCTCTTTAATCTTTTTCGTTTATCACCAAGTAGATGAGTACATTCCGAAATGGATAGAGAATGGCGTAAAGTCGTATGTAATGGAACATGATATATATGGCTGGATTTTCATGGTAGCCATGTTACTCGTTCTTTCTTGGATTATATCTACAATCGGTTACGCGTTAAAACATGGCGATTTCACAGTGAATCGAAGAAATGACGAAGTCCGCATTTCGCAAGGATTGCTTGAGAAAAAAGAGCTCGTACTAAAATTGCATCGTATTCAAGGTATTACGATAAAAGAAAGTATTTTACGCCAACCATTCGGTTATTGTGCTGTGCAAGTAGAAGTCATTCAAAGTAAAGGAATGAGTGACGAAAAAGAAAAGGTTACACTGCACCCAATCATTCGAAAAGATCGAGTACAACAGTTACTCGCCCATTTACAATTACCATACGAACTGAATGCAAACATTATTGCATTACCAAAAGCAGCATTACGCCGCTATCTCATTGATAGTTTCATTTTCTTCGCAATGCTAGCAATCCCGTTTATTGGAATAAGTATATACTCTGAAAAGCACTTCATCATGTGGGCATTAATTCCGCTCGCGATCCTCATCTTTACACTTGGATACGCAACATTTAAAACAAATGGTTACAGTGTTAACGGAGAACAAATTACACTTGTCTATCGTAGCGTCGGAAAATATACAGGACTTATTAGAAGAAGACATGTCCAATCAATGGAGAAGACACAATCATATTTCCAGCGCCGTGCGGATTTATGTACGTATAAGTTTTCGAGTGCATCATCTAGTTATAAAATAGAGCATACGAGAGTAGAAGATGCGGAGAGAATGCAGAATTGGTATAAGAAGAAGTTAAGTGAGAAATAACTTGAGAAAGCTTGCCTATTATGAAGGGCAAGCTTTTTTGTTATAGGGAAAAGAGTCGTTTAATCCATATATTAGTACAACTACAGCACACATGTATCAATACGTATGCAAAAAGGAGTATGCTTCTGTTTTAGGAAAATATGTGGAATTTTTGATATAAATGGTATACTAAAATACAAATAGTATTAGGAGGTTATATATGATAAGTCAGTTGAAAAGAGAAGCACTTGATGCATTAAAAGGAAGATGGGGATTAGCGGTAGGGGCAACTTTATTAATTGGAATCCTTATTGGAGCTGTTGAAATGCTAACAACAGGTATTTTCTCGATATTTTGGGGTTGGGAAGAGGCAAGTGATTCACTTACAGTAAGTATTATAGTAATGCTTGTTATTGGTCCATTAACAATAGGTGCCTATTATCTTGTTTTAAATGCAATTCGTGGGACTGATGCTCGCATTGGTCATATATTTAGATGGTTTAGCGATGGAAGTAAGTTGATGAAGTCGTTTTTAACATATTTACTAATGTATGTATACTTGACTCTATGGACATTACTTCTTATTATTCCAGGTATTATTAAATCATTTTCTTATTCTATGACATATTTTATTTTGAATGATCATCCAGAATATACAGCGAATCAAGCGATTACTGAGAGTCGTCATATGATGAATGGACATAAAATGGATTACTTTTTACTATGCTTAAGTTTCTTAGGCTGGTTCATATTAAGTATTCTTACTATAGGAATCGGTTTCTTATGGTTAGCACCGTATTTCTACGCGACATCAGCCGCATTTTATGAAGAGATTTCAAAAGAATATTATAAAAAAGAAGGCACTACTTTCTAATAACCACCTATCCCCTAAAGAATATAGGGCACAGATAGTTTAGATGTTCTGTTTAGGGGGGATTTCAGGATAAGGTATAGGTTTTTATATAAAAATTATGCCCTCTATGTTTTAGCATAGAGGGCTATTTTTTTTGTGAAAGTAATGAATAATATATGTGAAACAAAAAAAGTGAGGTGAATGAGAGTGAGCAAATTTTTAATACCGTATTCATTTTCTATATTAAGTTTCTTTATTTCAGCAACAGCACTTGATTTATATGATAGGTTGGGAAACAATAGTGAGCTGGTTTCGCCGAACATAATTGGAAAGATAATTCAATCTACTGCGCAAATGGGAGTCCTTACATTGTATTTCGGAGTACCTATTATTTTAGGTGGCTGTCTACTTGGTGAGCTATTGTTTAGAGGTATCATTTTACGATTTAAACTCAGCTATATTATATCTTTATTATTATATCTACTTTTAGCTTTTAGTATTGTTTTCGTAACGGTAGGCATTCCAACTACATATGAAGATTCTAATACATTTTTCATGGGGATAACTATGATTTGTGCTGTGACATTCTTTGTGAGTCGGAATATATGGGAGAAAAAAGAAATGAATAATGGAGTAACAGAATGAAATATACATGTCCGTGCTGCGGGTATAGAACAATGGAAGAAGAACCACCAGATACATATGAAATTTGTAATATATGTTACTGGGAAGATGATGGGGTTCAGTTTAACGATCCTGACTATGAAGGCGGGGCGAATGAAGTCTCGTTAAGACAAGCACAGAAAAATTTTATTGCATTTGGTGCTTGCGAGGAATGTTTTGTTGGATTAGTTAGAAAACCGACTAGTGAAGATGTGAAGGATGCTAGTTGGAAGCAAATTAGTTAAATAGATTTAAATAAAAATGTTATTACTCGATGTAACAAGAGTAATAACATTTTTTTATGTAATGATGAAAGAATTAACGGCGTCTTATAAGGTAAAATAATAAAGATGATAACGTAATAGGTAGGCCTGTTTCCAAAAAGGCTTCTAAATTAAAGGATAGAAAATATCGGTCGTTAAACAACATAAAGAAGAAATGATTGTAGGAAATACCTAACACTATAAATAAAGGAATACCGATTTTTAATTCGTGACTTCCTCTTATTTTTCTATAACAAAATTCGCCTATTAAACAACCGATAAAAACAGGAATACTTCCAAGAATTGAAAGCATAATAATAGATACCCAAATCGGCCCCCATGAATCCGCATAATTTGGAACGCTTGTATACTGTAAAACATTCACAATGATAGAAAAAAACAATAAGCATATTAAATAACTAATAGAAAATTTTTTCAATGGAATCATCCTTATAAAATTTCACTTTATTTTTATGAAAATATAAACCTCTTTAAATTATAGATTAGATGTATAAGGATAATCAATTTTTATACATTTCGTGTTTATGGATATATTTTCAATAAATACAAAAGTATAGATGTATAGTCAGCTTTGTGTGTTTAATGTTATCATATTGAATGATATGGAAATTTTTAATAGAATAAGTAACTAAAAATTCAAAGGTAATGAAGCTTTTGTTGTATAAAGAAAATACTTAGTAGTAATCAACAATATTAAAAATAAGATTCGTATTTATATAAATTTAGTAGAAATGGGGTTTTAAAAAGGAATGAGTATAAGCATAACGCGGCAAAAGATTTTGGCGGCCGCTTCTCAAATTGTGCAATGTAAAGGGGTTGCTAAATTAACCTTAGAAGCAGTGGCAAAAGAGGCGGGTGTAAGTAAAGGTGGATTATTGTATCACTTTTCAAATAAAGAAGCTTTAATAGAAGGTATGATAGTCAGAGGGGTAGAGGATTATGAGGGAGCCATTTACAATAAAGTAGCGGAAGACGTAGAGAAGAAAGGGAGATGGGTTCGCTCTTTTGTAGAGGAAAGATTAAATAATGAGAGAAGAACAGAAGAGTTATCTAGTAGTATGATGGCAGCATTCATGTTAAAACCTGAATTACTTGAGCCATTACAACAATCATTTCAGCAACTGCAAAAGAATATAGAAAATGATGAGATAGATTCAGTTTGTGCAACAATTATTAGATTAGCAGCAGATGGATTATGGTATTCGGAATATTTAGGGGTTGGAAGACTAAGCCCCGAGTTAAGAGAAAAAGTGATTCAAGCTCTTATTGGTAATTCATATAAATAGAATATACGAACTATATAATGCGAAAATAATTCACCATTGCTTCTTTAATGCAGTCGTGAATTATTTTTTTTATTAGAAAAATAGAACAATTTTATAGAGTATTGAATTATAACCGTCCAGACGGTATAGTAATATTTGGTTTAAGAGGAAAATGAAACAAAAAAAGAATAAAAGATATTTTTAGCACACTATTCGAAAGGATAGGCCGCAAAGCTTAGAGTCTACGGTAATACATATTGGTTACTAAGATCGTCTGGTTGCACATTTTTGATGCAACCGGACGGTCTTTTTTTGTTATATAAATATAAAAAATAGGAGGGAACTATGCAAATGAAAAGTACTAAAAGACATATTTCAATGGTTTCATTAGTTTTTCTAGTATTATTTTCAGTGCTGAATGTGTGGGCTCCAGTTATTCAAGCTGCTGTGATGAAAAGTCCAGTGGACGAAATTAATATTTCCCGTACTGATGGCACGACATCTGAACCGTATCAAGCCTCAGATGGTATGAAAGTAGAAGTGAAGTGGTCAGCTAAAGAAAAAATAAAAAGTGGAGATCAATTCACAATTGATATGCCAAAAGAGTTTCGAAAAGACCTTATGAATATGAGTTTTCCTTTAAAAGATGCTGAAGGAAAAACAGTTGGTACATGTGAGATGAAAAAGGGTCTATTAACGTGTACTATGGGTGATTACGTAGAAGGAAAGAATAACATTAAAGGTTCTTTATTCGTAGAATTCTACTTTGGTTTAGAAGCATATGATGGTGTTAAAGAAATTCCATTAGAATTTAACGTTGATGGTCAAATCGTTAATAAAGAAGTAAATGTAAGTAATACGACAGAGAGACCGAAGCCACAGCCCAATACAGATAATCTATTGAAATGGGGTTCTTATAATCAAGAAGATCCTTCGATTGCTGATTGGCTTGTATATGTAAATGCAACTGGAACAGAAATGCAAGATCTTAAATTAACAGATACATTAGGACCTGGACATGAGTTAATTACAGACAGCGTAGTATTAGAAGAGGCTGTATTTGAAGATGGTTATGCACCAACAAATATTAAGCCAGCAGATTTATCTAACATTAAAATAAATGCAACGAAGACTGGATTTATAATTGAGTTTCCAGACAGTTCAAAAGGCTATATTTTAAGATATAAAACAAAGGTTACAAATCCTGCTGCGAAGCCTCATAAAAATACTGTGAAATTAGAAGGTAAAAATATTAAAACTGAAGAAAAAGTAGGACAAGTATTCGTAAGTGGTGGGGGAGGATCCGGTTCAGGTGACAATAATCCACCTAGCATTGAAAAAAATATAGTTGATGAGAATGGCAAGCTTGTAGAGAATGAGCAGTTAACAAAAATGGATCAAGTTATTCAATACCAAGTTGGTACACATATACCGAACGATCCTCCTAAATACACTTCTATGGTAATTAGTGATGATTTAGAAGATGTTTTAGAAGTATTAGAGGCAAAAGTGTATGATCAAAATGGCCAAGATATTACTTCTAAAGGAACGTTAAATATAGATAAACAAAGAAGTGAAGTAACATTTACGTTTGGTGAGAGTTTTGACTATAAGTCATATGAAGACCAGATAATTAATCTCAGTATCAAGGCGAAAATCAAAAATAATGCAGACTTATCTTCTTACGTAGATAAGAAGATTCCTAATAAAGCGGAATTACATTTTGATGATAAAACTTTAACATCAAAAGAAGTAACTATTACGCCGCCTGAAGCTCCAAAAGATGGTACAGTATCGCTTCATAAAATAGATTCTGAGAATCCGAACAAAGGGTTAAAAGCTGCCGAATTTGAAGTCCGAAATAGTGCAAATGAAGTTGTTGCAAAACTGAAAACGGACGAAAAAGGTTTTTCAGTACCTCAAACTTTAGCTCCTGGGACGTATAAAGTATATGAAACAGTAGCACCAGAAGGATATCAAAAATTAACAAGTCCAGTAGAGGTTACACTTCAAGCTGGAGAAACAAAAACAATTGAAATTAAAAATACTATGCAAAAGGGTCAAATTGAAGTAAAGAAAATTGATTCGGAAAATGGTGAGAAACCATTAGCAAATGCAGAGTTTGATATAGTAAAAGACGGTGTAGTAGTCGAACATATTGTTACAGATAAAGATGGTAAGGCAATCTCTAAACCGTTAGCACCAGGAAAATATATTTTAAAAGAAACAAAAGCACCTGAAGGCTACCAATTAAAAGAAACAGAGTTCGAAGTAAATGTAACAGGGGACGGCATATTCCCAATACAAGTGGAAAATGCAATGGTAGACAAAGGTAATATAGAAATTACAAAAGTGGACAAAGAAAACGGGGCAGTATTAGCCGGTGTCGAATTTGAAGTCCAAGATGAGAAAGATGGCGTAGTAAGAAAAGTAGTAACAGATAAAGAAGGAAAAGCAAACGTTTCAGATCTATCAGTAGGAAAGTACAAATTAGTAGAGACGAAAAGCTTACCAGGTTACAAAAATCTAGCAGAACCAGTACTATTTGAAATTACAAAAGGTATGACAAAAGCTTTAGTAATAAAAGTAGAAAATGAGCAGTTAGACAAAGGCTCAGTAGAAATTACAAAAATAGATAAAGATAGTCAAAAAGTATTAGAAGGCGTAGTCTTCGAAGTGCAAGATGAGCAAGGAAAAGTAGTAACAGAAGTAAAAACAGATAAAGATGGTAAAGCAAAAATCTCAGATTTATCAGTAGGAAAGTACAAATTAGTAGAGACGAAAAGTTTACCTGGCTACAAAAAGCTAACAGAACCAGTATCATTCGAAATTACAAAAGGTATGACAACAGTCCTATCATTGAAAGTAGAAAATGAACAGTTAGATAAAGGTTCAGTAGAAATTACAAAAGTAGATAAAGACAACAAAAAAGCATTAAAAGGCGTAGTCTTTGAAGTGCAAGATGAAGCTGGAACAGTAGTAAAGGAAGTAAAAACAGATAAAGATGGTAAAGCAAAAATCTCAGATCTATCAGTAGGAAAGTACAAATTAGTAGAGAAAGAAAGTTTACCAGGCTATAAGAAACTAACAGATCCAGTATTATTTGAAATCAAAAAAGGCATGACTGAAGTTCTATCATTAAAAATAGAAAATGAAATGGTAGATACGGGAAATGTAGAGATAACAAAGATAGATAAAGATAATAAAGCACCGTTAGCGGGAGTAACATTCATCGTCCAAGATGAAAAGGGGAATGAAGTTACAAAAGTAACGACAGATAAAGATGGAAAAGCAAATGTTTCAGATTTACCTGTAGGAAAGTATGAATTAGTAGAGGTAGAAAGTTTGCCTGGTTATAAAAAACTAGAAAAACCAGTATCATTTGAAATCAAAAAAGGTATGACCGAGGTTCTATCATTAAAAGTAGAAAATGAAATGGTGGATACAGGGAATGTAGAGATAACAAAAATAGATAAAGATAGTAAAGCTCCATTAGAAAATGTTGTATTTGAAGTACGTGATTTAAAAGGAAAAGTAGTTGCGAAAGTAACGACGGATAAAGAAGGAAAAGCAAACGTTTCAGATTTACCTATTGGGAAGTATGAGTTGGTGGAAGTAGAAACACCGGCAGGATACAAACCACTAGAAAAGCCAATTTCATTCGAAATTGAAAAGGGTAGAGTAACAGCGCTAAAGCTAACAGTAGAAAATGAATTAGTGGATACAGGAAATGTAGAAATTACAAAAGTAGATAAAGAAAATAAAGATGCTTTAGCTGATGCAGTATTTGAGATTCAAGATGAAGCAGGACAAGTAGTCGCTAAAATAACGACAGATAAAAAAGGACAAGCACAAGTTACTAATTTATCCGTCGGCACATACAAGTTAGTAGAAGTAAAGGCACCAAAAGGGTATAAACAATTAGTAGATCCGATTACTTTCCAAATTGAAAAAGGCATGACAAAATCTCTTGCTTTAACAGTAGAAAACGAAATGTTAGACAAGGGAAATGTGGAAGTAACAAAAGTAGATAAAGATAGTCAAAAAGTATTAGAAGGCGTAGTCTTCGAAGTACAAGATGAGCAAGGCAAAGTAGTAACGGAAGTAAAAACAGATAAAAATGGTAAAGCAAAAATCTCAGACTTATCTGTAGGAAAGTACAAATTAGTAGAGAAAGAAAGCTTACCAGGTTACAAACAATTAACAGAACCAGTATCGTTTGAAATCAAAAAAGGAATGACAGAAGTTCTATCATTAAAAATAGAAAATGAAATGGTAGATACGGGAAATGTAGAAATTACAAAAATAGATAAAGATAATAAGGCACCGTTAGCAGGTGTAGTCTTTGAAGTTCAAGACGACAAAGGCAAGGTGGTAACGAAAGTAACGACAGATAAAGCTGGAAAAGCAACAGTTTCAGATTTATCAGTAGGAAAGTACAAGTTAGTAGAAGTAGAGAGTTTACCAGGCTACAAAAAATTAGAAAAGCCTGTACCATTTGAAATTAAAAAAGGTATGACAAAATCTTTAACGTTCACTGTAGAAAATGAAATGGTAGATACGGGGAATGTAGAAATCACAAAAATAGATAAAGACAGTAAAGCACCATTAGAAAATGTTGTATTTGAAGTACGTGACTCAAAAGGAAAAGTAGTTGCAAAAGTAACAACGGATAAAGAAGGAAAAGCAAACGTTTCAGATTTATCTATTGGAAAGTATGAGTTAGTAGAAGTAGAAACACCGGCAGGATACAAGCCACTAGAAAAGCCAGTTTCATTCGAAATTGAAAAAGGTAGAGTTACAGCATTACAATTGACTGTAGAAAATGAATTAGTGGATACAGGAAATATAGAAATTACAAAAGTAGATAAAGAAAATAAAGATGCTTTAGCTGATGCAGTCTTTGAAATTCAAGATGCAGCAGGACAAGTAGTCGCTAAAATAACGACAGATAAAAAAGGACAAGCACAAGTTACTAATTTATCAGTTGGAACATACAAGTTAGTAGAAGTAAAAGCACCAAAAGGATATAAGCAATTGGTAGATCCGATTACTTTCCAAATTGAAAAAGGCATGACAAAATCTCTTGCTTTAACAGTAGAAAATGAAATGTTAGACAAGGGAAATGTAGAAGTAACAAAAGTAGATAAAGATAGCCAAAAAGTATTAGAAGGCGTAGTCTTCGAAGTGCAAGATGAGCAAGGCAAAGTAGTAACAGAAGTAACGACAGATAAAGAAGGAAAAGCAAACGTTTCAGATCTATCAGTAGGAAAATACAAATTAGTAGAGACGAAGAGCTTACCAGGTTACAAGAAGTTAACGGAACCAGTATCATTCGAAATTAAAAAAGGTATGACAAAAGTCTTATCATTGAAAGTAGAGAATGAAAAGTTAGACAAAGGTTCAGTGGAGATTACAAAAATGGCCGCTGAAAGCAAGGAAGTCTTATCAGGAGCTGTGTTTGAAGTTCATGATGACAAGGGAAAAGTGGTAGTGAAAGTAACAACAGATAAAGATGGAAAGGCAAAAATCGCAGATCTATCTGTAGGTAACTACACACTAGTAGAAGTAGAAGCACCAAAAGGATATGAAAAATTAACTAATCCAATTCCATTTGAAATTACAAATGGAATGATAAATGCAGTTCAATTAGAAGTATTAAACAAATTGAATCATTTAGCACCACCAGGTCCAGAAACACCAGATCCAGAAAAGCCTGGAACACCAGATCCGGAGAAACCTGGAACACCAGATCCAGAAAAACCTGGAACACCAGATCCAGAAAAGCCTGGAACACCAGATCCAGAAAAGCCTGGAACAC